>NZ_CP030352.1:637500-937500 GCF_000876675.2 Novosphingobium sp. P6W | reverse complement strand
CTGCGCTGCGGCCGGGACGGCGAGCGCCCATAGGCTCGTTGCCAGGAACAGTGTGCTCAATCTCTTGTCCATCATGGATACCCCCCATTGCCTGGCTGCAGGCTGTTCGGGGGTATCCATGCCGGTCAGGCGAAATTTATGAGGGCGGGCAAAAGTTTTTTTCCCCGCGGGTGCAGCGGCGCGCGAGCGCGATGCCCGATGGGCTTTCGACAAGCGCAAGGTCGAGCAGTTCGGCGAGGTTTCCGGCAAGGCGGACCGGCTCGCGGACCCGGAACGTCCCCGAGACGCGAAGATCGCCGAGCGCTGGGTCGGCGAGGACCAGGGGCTTGTCGGTGTAGCGGTTCGCTTCTGCAAGAAGATCGCGCAAGGGCACCTCCTGGAAGGCGCGCAAGTCGCTCGTCCAGTCGATCGGAGCCGACGGGACCGCGCGCAGCGGCAGGCCCCGGGGTGCGCCGATCGCGAGGCCATGGCCGGCGGTCAAGCGCGTCACCTCGCTCTCGTCGCGAGGCGAACCTGCGGGTGCGCCGTCGGCGCGGGGCTGGCGGACGTCGACCAGCCCTTCGATGAGGTCGACGCTGGCACCGGCCTCGCCGCGAAGCGCCACGTCGAAGACCGTGCCGCGTGCCAGGACCGAGCCCCCGCCGGCCGCCACGACGAAAGGACGCGGCTCATGCGCGACGAAGAAGCGTGCGCGCCCGCGCAGCAGGGCCAGGTCGCGCCGCTGGGCTGACAGCGCCACGCGAACCCGGCTGTCGGAATCGAGGGTCACCCGAGATCCGTCGCCGAGGCGGAAGGTCCGCACTTCGCCCCGCGCCGTGGCGAGACTTGTCTCGCCGCCCAGGCTCGTTCCCGACCCGGTCGCCTGGACGAACGGATGGCCGGGGCCGATCGCCCGCATGGTCGCGATGGTGAGCCCAACGAGCACGGGGACGAACGCGAGGAAGAGAAGCAGCACGATGACCGGACTGCCGATGGCGCGCGCGAGGATAGCGGGCTGCCTCGCCTTGGCAGGAAGGAGCGCTCCCGGGGCTTCGACAAGCGGCTTGAGTCCCTTGCCGAGGCTGAACACCTCGGCAATGTGATTATAGGCCTGGCGATGCGCGGGTTCTGCGGCCAGCCAGGTCTCGAACCGGGCACGCTGCGCCTCCGCCTCCGGCCCGCGCATGAGGGCGAACCACATCGCCGCGTCCTCGCGCAGCTCGCGCGTTCGCAATCGGTCTGTGTGTGTCATTCGGTTTCAAGAGCCGTGGAGATATGCGCCAGTGCCCTGCCGACATGGTACTGGACAGTGGGAATGCTGATGCCGAGCCGCTCGGCGATCTCACGATAGGTCAGTTCTTCGACGCGGTGAAGCAGGAACGCCGTGCGTGTCTTGTCGGGAAGGCCGTAAACGGCGGCCTCGTACAACCGCATGAGGTCCGCGTAAGCAAGGGCGTGTTCCTGAGCGGGGCCCACCGCCACGTCGCGCTCTTCGTCGATGGACACGTGAGAGGCGGCCATGCGGCGCGACCGGCGCCGAGTGCGCTCGAACAGCAGGTTGCGCGCGATGCGCTGGAGGTAGGGGGCCGGATTGGCAAGGCCCTCGCGCGCCATGAAGGCGGCAAGCCGCGCGAAGGCTTCCTGGACGAGGTCGGGCGCCTCGTCTCCCTCACCGATCCGGCGCCGGAAAAAGCGGGCGAGACGCGGCGCTTCGGCCCGGTAAAGACCCTCGATCCTGCAAGTGCCGCCGCTATTCTCGTCGCACCTGTCATCCCCGTCCTCCGGGTCCGACGGTTGCGCAGCGATGCGGCGTTCGCTGGCAAGCGCCCGGGCATGTCGCATTGGCATGGAAACGCACGACCTCGACGGGCCAGCAGACATCACGCCCCGGGACGGTCCGGGGTTAGCGAGAGCTAGCGACGCGCGAGGTCTTTAAAGAACCCCTGCCACCCGACCGCAGGGACGGATGTGGTGATGCCTGGCAGAACAGGAGGAAGGCGAGTGCCGGCGATCGACGCCTCCGACCCTCATGATACCCAAACGAACCCGGCGCGCAAGACGTCGCCCGGTTAAGCCTCGTCAGTCACGGCCTTGCGCAGTTCAACGATGCGCGACTGGCACAAGGCATGGACGCGCTGGCCCAAGACCTCGGCATGGCCGGCAAGCCATTCCAGGTCCTCGCGAGCGATGCTGTAATGGCGCGAGTAGCGGCCCTTGCGGTAGGCATCCTTGAGCTTCTGGTAGAGCGCACGCTCGCGCCGCGAACTCCGCGGCCAGACGTCGAAGAGGCTGCGGTCGATGTCCTCGGCAAGGTCACGCAGGAACAGGATATTGTGATCGTAAGGCGTGTAGAATGTGAAGGTCAACAGAAGCCCTTGATAGAGGTTCTCGACAGTCTGATGAAGTAGAAATGCCGCTTCATTTGAATAATCTCGCTCAATTGCAGTCTGAGCGAGATCGAAATATCGGGTCGCATCGCCTATGTATTTTGAAAAGTATTCTTCCGCTGCCACCAAAGCCAATTCCGGCGTCTTGGGAACCGGCGTCTTCAGCGGCCTGTCGTCGGATTCGTAGAGAAGGATCCCATCCGACACGATGTTCATGAAGAACAGGCGCCCATGTGCCAGAGCGTCGTTCACGTCCTGCAACGAGTGAACGACGAAGGTGGCGGGCGTGCCGAGCGTCTTCTCGAAATTGTAGGCGGTGACGATGCGCTGCTCGGTCTCGTCCCAGTAGGCGGCGCGGTCGGTCAGGTCCTTCTGGTTGACGATCACCAAAAGATCATAGTCGGACTTGTACCTGTTGGCATCGAGCGGCGCATCCACCCAATCCCCGCGTGCATAGGAACCGAACAGGATGATCTTCAGGATACGGCCGGACTTGCGGCGCCCGGTCGCATTGCCCGTCGCGTCGCGAAGCCCCTGGAACAGCATCTCGACGACCAGGTCCAGTTCGCGTTGCTTGTGCGGGGGAAGATGATCGATGTGGGTACGCATGGCTCGGTTCGGAGTAAGGCTCCAAGGACATGAAAAGCAACGCGCATTTCACGCGGACATCTGAAAGACCTTTGCCAATCCGCGCCGCGCCATCCGAGCAGCGGCGAAAAAGACTGGAGCACAAATATAGAACGAAAAGCAGCGACGGTGCAAGTTTCGCGGGCGGCCGGCGTTCAAATGTCGAGAAACGCCATTTGAATTTCGCCATCGGCCCCGTGAACCCTGGAAACACGGGTTCTCCTACTCCAGTCCCCTTGGCCTACAGTGCTCGGGCCTGTCGGAGCAGATCGATGGCCGCCTCTCTCGTGACGATACCAGTATAGCGCGCAATATTGCCGCAAAAACCCCCGACCCGACCTTCCCGCTCGACTTGCGCGACGAGCGGCGCATGAGCAACAGACCCGTCCGCACGCGTGACGCTCGCGTCGGCAGTGATCCGCACCCTGTTCTTGCAGATTGTGGCAAGATCGCTCTTGCCCATGCATCGAAGAAGGGTCGAGCCGGAAAGAACCCTAACCTTCACAACCGGTTTGCCCACCGGGCTGACGATCTCACCGCTTGGTCCGTTCGCAGCCGCCACCAGGTCTTGAAGCAGCAGCGAGACCGGGTTCTCGATGTGATAGGCCTGGCAATAATTGCTGGCGATAATCACGCGATGATCGGCGGCCGTTGCAGTTTCCAGCGCCAGCAGCGCGTCGCCGGGCGCCGGGGCCTCTGAAAACGGCCCCGCGATGCCCTGGTCGTCAGCGGCCGTGCGAATGGCTACGAGATCGCCTAGATACTCGACGGTGCGCGCGACGACCGACGCGGGCAAACTCGCGCCCACGATGAAGGTTATGCCTATGCCGACCGCGCGAAACAGCCCGGCATAGCGAAAGACTGCAGACGGCATGCGATCAGGCTCCGGCACCGGTGGGCATGGCTGCAGCCTTGTCGCCCCCGGCTTGCTCGGTCGCTTTCAGACGCTTCTTCCAGTCTTTTTTCGTGCTGCCGGTAAGGATCCGCGAGCTTTCCAGAGCAAATTCCTCGGCGAGCTTTTCTCGGACGCCCCCGCCGCGCATCGCGAGGCCGGCGAGGCCACCGTGATTATTGAGGACCTGCACATAAAAGCTGCCGATCTGCTGCTGCGATACCGGATCGAGGACAACGACCTCGCCGGACAGTTCGTCCGCGCTGGAAAGTAGCAAGGCCATCCCGGCGTTGGCGGTCTTGATGTTCTCAATGGTGATACGCAGGTTGACCGCCTTGCCGCCACGCTCGGGCGTGAGGCCCCACTTGCGGGTCACATCGCGCATGACGTTCGGCATCATCGCAGCGAAGGGCAGCGTCGCGTACTGGTCGCGGGAGGGCGCCGTCGAAGCCGGATCAAATGCGGCGAGACCGGCTTCCGTCCGCTTCGCCCCGGCCTTGATCTCGAGGTCACCCATCTTCTTGCTGGCCGTGTCGGCGACAATCACTTCGACGTCACCCACGTAGTTCTTGTCGACGATCTCGGCCGGCAGTTGCTCAATGACCGTGCGCTGCTTAGCCGCAGCGGGATCGAATGCCGCGGGCACGGTGATGGCAACGGCGGCGAGGCTCGCCGCGAGCAGGACTTTCTTCATGATGGTACCCCCAATGAAATAGAGAAGACCTTCGCTGCATTCTCTCCTCCATTCCCCATGGAGATGGTGGATATGCGAGCGAAGGATGGTTCAAACGACCGACAGCGTATTGACCGACCGGAGCATCCTCGCGGGAAGCAGCAGCTGTGAGAGATCAGCTACGGCTTGGCCGACTGTTCGACGGCATGGCGCAGCCGCTCGCCAGCGTCCGCCGCCACTACCTGGACGGTTCGCTTCCCGGTCTGCGGGTCCGTCTGGTGGAAACGGAATTCCTGTCCCTTGAGGGGTCCGGATATGAGATCGGCGATCATGATCTCGCGCTGTTTATTCTCGGCGTTCGCGAAAGGCGCGATCAGATCGACCAGCCAAAGCTGGTCGCCCTCCTTCCATTCCTCAAGCGTCAGCCGGTTTTCCGGCTCGATCATACCCTTTTCGAGTTTGGCGGCAGCCACGGGCGAGCATTTCGCCCACAGGGCAAGGCCAACGGGCTGCTGGCCATCGCGAAACATATAGAACTGTTCATTCAGCAGCGCCGGCATCACTAACCATTCCAGGTCCGAGAGCGCGAGGCCCCGATGAAGCGGAGACTGGGTAAGCAGCCAGGCCATTTCCCCGAGGAAATGGCTGACAGTCAGCGGCGCGATAGGGGCAGTATCCTGTGTAGTCGTCATCTCAGTGTCCAATTCTCGTTCGGCTTCAGGCAGCCGAAGCTGTCAGCATGTCATAGCTGCTGGGTAGATCGGTGTGTCTACCGGTCAAGGCTCCGTCGGTTCCATTCGCCCCAAAGGTGCTCATGGCCTGGGCGAGCCGGGCAGCCGCCTGCGTGGCCCCGGTCTGCGCTGACGATGGATCGAAGGCCAGGGCGACGTTACCGATCGTTGCGGTGACGCCGTTATCCTTGGTGTAGATCGAGGTGGTGAGCGGCACGTTACGCCCAATCTTTGCCGCTTCACCGACTGTCGTGCTCGTCAGGGAAATCTCCTTGATCCCGAGATCGGTGAGACCATGGAGTTCGCCAGCGTCGGATACCCCATTGTGGTTGGCGTCCTGCCAGACCTTGAGATCGCCGAACCGGGCGTCGGTGGCATTGATCTTGCCGTCCTTGTTGGCATCGAGCGTGCCAAGGCCATCCCACGCGCTCTTCGCGTTCTCCTTCTCGGCGAGGAACGAGATTTCAGAGGCATGGGTGATCGCACCGTCGCCATTGCGGTCGATGACTAGCAGGCCATCGCCATCGGCGACCCACCCGGTGTCGTCCGCCGTCCCGTCGCCATCCATGTCGAAGTGGGCATCGGTTTTGCCGCGCTTGCGGGCTTCGAGACCGTCCCCGTCGAGATCGACCAGGATCGCGGAAAGCATCCCGACCTTCGTGTTATCGAACTCGATGATGGAGGCGGGCCCGATCAGCCCTGCGGATGCTGCAATCGCACCTTGCGCGTCCCTGGGGACGACATGGGCGCCATCCGAAGCGCCGGACAAGCGGAAGCGCTTGGCTTTCCCAGACCAAGTGCTGGTCTGGAACGCCGGATCGACAAGCGCCGAGAGAGCCTTGAATGCCAGACCGACGTCGAGAAGCGTGCCGGAACTGCCATCATCGAGCAGGTACGCGGAACGGTTGTAGGTGATGTTCTTGCCTGCTGCGGCCGTTTCGCCTGTTGCCGTGCCCTGCAGCGTGATCGAAGTGATCCCCGCCTCCGCAAGGCTCAGCAACTCGCCAGCATCCGTCGTGCCGTTGCTGTTCCGGTCGAACCACAGCTTGAACTCCACGAAACGGGCATCCCCGCCATCGAGAAGACCGTTGGCATTGGTGTCGAAGGCTGCAAGCCCTTCAAGGTCGGTCTTTGCACCCTGCTTGTCGGAGACGAAGGAGATTTCCTTGATGTCGTCGATCGTGCCGTTGCCATTGCGATCCAACGCCAGGAACGCATCGTCGGCTTCGATCCAGCCTGCCTTGTCGGCGACCCCATCCCCGTTCATGTCGAAGCGCGTGGCGCTGTCCGCCAGCGAAATCAACGCAGCGCCGTCTCCGTCGAAGTCGAAGACGATCGGGGCTGCCACGTCGGTCTGAGGATTTGTGGGAGTGACGGCGTCTTGTATATCCAAGGTGTCAGCAGCGCTGACCTCTGGATCTTCGGAACCTGCAACTGCGACGGCATAGTCACCTTGTGTCGGGGTGCCTTGGCCCTGATCGACCGCATCGGAACCGGCACCTGAAGCAGAGGTCAGGGAGGTAGAGGCTCCTGCCTCCTCGTCATCGGCGAGAGCGCCCTCCATGTTGGAAGGATCAAATGCAAGGCTGACATCCCCGATCACGTGCGACGTACCGTCGGCCATCAGGTAGTCAGAGGTAGCGGTGATCACATTACCGTTGGAAACCGGCCGTTCCCCGGTTTCCAGGAGGGTAAGGTTGATCTGGACAATGCCAGCTTCAGTGAGCGATCTGAGTTCGCCAGCATTGCTAACCCCGTCCTGATTAACGTCCTGCCATACAAGGAACTCGCCAAAGCGTTGATCCCCGGCGTCGAGCAGTCCGTTCTCATTAGTGTCATAGGCGCGCAGACCTTCCAGGTCGGTGAGCGCGTTCGCCAGATCGCTGACGAAGGATATCTCCGAAATACTGTCGATAGTGCCGTTGCCGTTGCGGTCGAGCGCAAGTAAACCGTCATCCGGCGCAACCCAACCGGTACGATCAGCTATTTCGTCCTGATCCATGTCGAATGAGACGTTTGAGTCATCGTAACCGACGAGTTCAAGACCATCCCCGTCGAGATCGAGGACGATCGGCGGCACGGTTGAGCCACGCTTTACGAAGGTAATCTTCATATTGACAGGAGTCGTGAGCCCTCCATTCACGATATTGAGCGTGAATGTCGCATCGACGCTCGATGTGCGACGAGTTCCGCCAATCTTGAGGCCACCCTCCCATTCGCCGTCCCAATCCTGGCCTGGAACCCAGAAGCCGATCCGGCCATATTGGTCGATCCGAATTTCGGGCATTGCCGTGGCATTGATCTGACTGCTGCCACCCCCAACAACATTATATTCGCGGTACGCGAGGTTGGATATTGAATAGGAAACAGATTGCCCCTCCGGATCGTATACGATTGGAGAAATATATCGCGTCACCGCCGACGAGTCCGCCAGGATCCGGTATTCGGTGTCACTCAACTTTATCCAGGTGCCCTTCGAACTCCCTTGCAAATAAGAACTATACGAAACGTGCTCGTTGAGGTCGTTGATCGTTGCGTTGAACGTCGTGGATGCAGAGAATTGCCCGTCGCTGGCGACGACCGTGAGGCTTTGCGTTGCGAGCGAGTGATCGCGAACGGCCACTGTCGTCTCGTACGGTTCGGGCCCCCACCCATAGTCGACCCATTCGGTGACGGTCTCATACCGCGTGGTTAGCGCCTCGTAATCGACGCTCCCTGCTGTCAAGCGCAGTACGCCCTCCTTGGTCAGCGTCCAGATACCCGACCTGGTGCTCCCATCGGCGTCAGGAGTTGCACCGGCAATTTTCCATTCGATCTTGGGGTGCGGATTACCCGCGAGATCCGTGTCAAGAAGAAATGAGGCAATCGATTCTTCCGTTTTCGAGTACGGCCCCATAGTTTCATCCAGGCTGATCTGGGTCGACACAAGTGAGTGTTGCTCATTCACATCGCCGATCTCGATCCGGAACTCGGCGCGCGATTCCGTGAATCCGGCCTGGTTCCAGTTGTCCCGCGCAGCAACGACATAGGTCCGGATCGGATCACCACCTTCACGATTGATGCCCGAATTGACCCGGACGACGCCGGTGGAGTTATCGATTTTGTATCGCCCATCCCAGGTCTGAAGCGAATAGTTGCTTCCATCCCAGAACCAGTAGCCTTGCTGGCCAAAGGCGGTCGCGCTGCTATCGGAATCTCCCGCCGTGACCGTTCCGACATACGTGTCGATCCCGACGTTTTCGTTGACGACGAAGGAGCCGCCACCAAGCCAGTTCTGCTCGTTCACATCGTTGATGGTGATGACGTAGTTGCTACGGCTTTCGGTATATCCGGCAGCACCCTGATTATCGCGCGCGGCGACCACGTAGTTGCGCGACGGGTCTGCCGCTTCCCTGTTAAGCCCAGCGTTGACCTTGATGGTCCCCGTCGTGTTGTCGATTGAGTAGCGTCCGTCCCAGGTCGCGCTCGAGTAATTCGTACCATCCCAGAACCAGTAGCGCTGCATGCCGAAAGCGTTGCTGGCGCTGTCCGGATCGGTCGCCGTGACGGTTGCAACCGTGGTCCCAACACCGACGTTCTCGTTAACTCCGAAGGATCCTCCGGCAAGGCCGTTCTGTTCGTTGAGATTATTGACGTTGATGGTGACGGACGTCGAGGTCTGGTTGTAGCCCCCTGCCCCGGCGTTATCGCGGGCGATTACAGTGTAGGCAACGCTCGTCGATCCCGCCTCGAAGTTCAGGCCCGCGGCGGTCTTGATCTGGCCGGTGGTGACATCGATCGTATAGCGCCCGTCGGACGAGGTCCCGCTGGCGGACGAGCCGTTGAGGAAATAGTACCTTTGCTGTCCGAAGGCGACCGCTCCCCCGTCCGGATCGCTGGCTGCGACCGCGCCCACCACGGTGCCAACGGCGACGTTCTCATTGGCTCCCATCGTATAAGAGCCGGGCAATACGTTCTGCTCGTTCACGTTGGTGACGGGAACGACGATCTGTTTGTCGTAGAACAGACCAGCGGCATCGAATACGCGCACGGTGATCGTATTCGCCGCATCACGGCCTGACGCCTCAAAGTCCAAGTTGCCTTCGCCATTCGCGACGAGCAGGCGGCTCGTGTTGGCGGTGTCGAGGACGTAGCGACCGCCAGCATTATTGAGGAGCTGGAAGCTGGTCGGGGCGCCGACACCCTCGGCTGTGTCCGGATCCGCCCCGGCAAGCGTTCCGACGAACGTTCCGGTCGCGGCATTTTCCACGACCGAGCCCGTCAGCGTTATGTTGGTTGGGCTGCCGTTGACGACCACAGACAGGTTCGACCATGCCGATGTCCGCGTCGAGGCTCCGTCCTTTGTCTGAACCGCAAAGCTGAGGGCAGCGTTCTCGTAGCGCCCGGCCGGTACCGCCATGCGCAGACCGCTGAGCTGTGCCGCCGTCAGACGCCACCATCCGGAAGCGGACTCCCATGTACCGACCGCCGTGCCGGCTGCGTTGACCAGCGAGTAGCCGCTGGGCAGACCCTTGACGAGGACATCGACGGCCTCCGAGCCATCCGTATCCGGCGTGATCGCGGCAACAGCGATGGCGATGTTCGTGCCGGCGTTGCCGCCAGCGCTCGCAAGCGCGCTGAAGCTCCCCGTATCCGCAGTCGGCGCGATGCTCAGGGCAATGCCTCCGGCATCCAGAGCCGTACGCGTCGTCCCACGAATCTTCGCCTGGAGCTGAAGCGGCAGATTTCCACCCGGAAGCAGGTGAGTACTAGCGTTCGGGGCCAGTGTCAGCGTGACCGTCCGGTTGCCGTTCACGTCGGGGCTGCCGTAATTTATGCCGGTCACATAGTCGGACAGGACGTAACCGTTGGACGCTGTCAGCGTGAGGTCGATCTGGCTGGCAGGGACATCGATGCCCAATCCCTGATCGTCCACGAACCAGGCCTGGACCGCGAAGCTTATGGTCGAGGTGGCAGCATCAAGGGCCTCGGTTCCGCTGATTGAAATGGTATCGCTGATCCTGGGGGCGCTGAGACGGCCCCAGTTGTCCTCCATTCCGTTCTTGAACAGCGCGTTGTTCGTGCGCAGCGCAGCCATCGCGCTCTGGGTGGTCGGACGACTGCCGACCGGAATGCCGGCCATCAACGTTACCAGCGCGTCAACGTTGACCGGAAGCGTGGCGCGATCGGTACCATCCGAGATCAAGTCGATCTTGAAGTAGTTTTCCGGGAGGTTGCGGTCGGGAAGCTGGAACCAACTCTCGACGGTAACTGTCCCTTCGGGACCCGATTGTCCCAGCAGAGTCAAGCGCAGGTGGTTACCGGTAGAGCTGACCACACCACTGTCGTCGACGCGATCGAACCAGACGTCGGTGTAGACGACTGAATTATCCAGCGCGAGGTGATCGAAGTTGTCTCCGGTCGCATCGAAATTCCTGATGCGATCGTTACCCTGGTTGCGGCCGATGAAATAGGTGTCGTTATCGGCACCGCCGATCAGGATGTCGTTGCCTGCACCGCCATCGAGATAATCGTCGCCTGCCTCCGCATCGAGCGTATCATTTCCATCGCCGCCGATGAGGTAGTCGTTCCCGGCTCCGCCCTTGATGATATCATTGCCTCCGCCGCCGCGAAGAACGTCGGAGCCAGCGGAGCCGGTAAGCGTATCTGCCAACCCGGACCCTTCGATCAATTCGATCCCCGTCAAGGTATCGCCCTGCGCGAAACCGCCGCTGTGGACGCTAGTCGTCAGGTTGATCGTTACGCCTGCGGTAGAACCGGCATAGCTTACGCCATCGAACCCGGCACCGCCGATCAACTGGTCGGCACCATCGCCGCCGTCGAGGTAATCGTCGCCCTCACCGCCGTCGAGGATGTCATTACCGGCACCGCCGATAAGGCCCGCAGCCGTGAAGCCGCGCCACGCGTCCGTGCCGGAAGCACGCACGCCCTCGGCTCCGATGCCGCCCGTCAGGGTATCGTTGCCGGTCCCGCCATCGAGAACATCGTTGCCGGCTCCGCCTGTAAGAGTGTCATCTCCGGCTTCGCCGAGCAGTTGGTCATCGCCGCCATCCCCCGACAGGGTGTCGTTGCCGTCCCCGCCATAAAGCGTATCGTTGCCATCGCCGCCTTCGAGCTGGTCGTTGCCGGCGAGGCCCGACAGAATGTCATTACCGGCAAGCCCTCGCAGGATGTCCCGGTTCTGCTGACCGGTCAGCGTGTCAGCCCCTGCGGTGCCATCCACGACATCATCTGCGTTGATGATGGTAAAGGAGAACGTCTGATCCAAGGATAGCGGTGCCGAGGATTTATCAGTGGCGCGCACCTTGAGAACAATCGACGCGCCATCGGTCTCGAAATCGAGGCTCTTGTCCGCGAGCAGGACCAATTGGTTGGCGGCATTGACGGCAAATCTCGTGCTGGCCGTGGTCGAACTGTTCTCATAGACCGCATAGGTCTGTTGGCCAGCAAGCTGACTGACGAGGTCAGGATCCGTGGTGCTGAGCGTCCCCAGAACTATCGCGGCGCGCGCGCTGCCCGCCGCCAGGCGGTCGCGTTCGGCGATGGATGACGCTGCGGATGCCAGAGCAATGGCCGTTTGCCGCTGATTGACGTCTTCCACCTTGACGGTGAAGGTCACGGGCGCGGAGGAGAGCGCACCGTCCGAGGCATAGACCTTGCCAGTAAGCGTAACCTCGCCGAACCCATCGCCGTCGCTGTCCGTGACCGTAAAGCCGGCGCCGACCAGAGCCTCGAAATCAGGCTCAACCGCGAACTGGACGTCGGTGCCCGAAATCTTGAACCGGCTGCCAGGGTTGCCCGTGGCATCGGCTACAAAGACGATCGATGGATTGGGGGCACCATCGGGATCACTGGTGGTGAAACGTGCGGCCAGAGCAGAAACGTTCGATGGGTTGGTTCCCGCCACATACTCGCTGACAATGCCGACAGGCGCGGACAGCACAGGGACGTTGGGGGCCTCGTTGACGTTGGTCACGGTCACCGTGAACGCTGCCTCGGAGGATGCGCCGTAGCTGTCAGTCGCCCGCACACGGACCGTGTGCGAGGACGCGGCTTCCCTGTCCAGCAGGCTGGCGTTCAGGACGCGCAATTCACCCGTCGAGGTGATCGTGAAACGTCCGCCCGCGTTGTCTGTAAGCGTGTAGGTGATCGTGTCCCCTTCCACGTCCAGCGCGGTGAACGAGCCGATCAAGGCACCGTTAGCGGTAGTACTGCCAGGAGCGCCCTCGGCGATCTGGAGCGGGGCCTGGCCCACCATCGCAATGGCGCGCGGCGCATCGTTCACTGCGGTAATCGTGACGTTGACCGGCAAGGCGACGGATTGCCCATCGGCATCGGTCGCGATGACGACGAACGTGTCGGATCCATTGGCATCGGCAAAGGGCGTGTACGTAAGTGTGCCGGTCACAGGATTGAACTGGCTGATCACGCCCTTGCTCGGACCCTTCGCCGGATCGAGCGCATAGGACGTGACGTTTTGATCGTGATCGATCACAGCATAGCTGCCGTTGACGGCAAGTGGGGTATCTTCCGCCAGCGTGATCACACGGGGGGCGGCGGGACCGGTCGGGGCCGCCTTGCTACCCGCATGCCAGTAGGTGCCGAGCTTCTGCGCGACGTCCGCGAACATCGAGACCGGCGTTACTGCCGGCGTCGATGACTTGGCGGTCATGACCGTGACAAGATTGAGAGCGTCAGGGTGATCGAGGAAAATGACATGCGTGGTGGTCTGGATCGCGTGGATCCGGCTCTGGCCGCTCGCCAGGAAGAACCCTTTTACCGTGATGCTCGCGTCCGATCCGATCACCGCAATACGCAGATCATTGCCGACCTGCGTCAGCCATAGCTCATTGTATGCCACGGTTTCATCGAATGTGATCGTGTTGCTGCCGCTGGTGTCGGTGAGGATATCCGTTCCAGAATACCGATCGAAAATATAGGTGTCGTTACCGGATGCACCATTCAGCGTATCGTTGCCTCGGCCGCCGTCCAGCTTGTCGTTCCCGGTGTCTTCGATCAGGTTGTCGTTGCCGTCCCCGCCGATCAGAGTGTCGTTGCCGGCACCTCCGCTGATATGATCGTTGCCGAGACCGCCCGAGAGAATGTCGTCTTCAGTCTGACCAAAGAGTTGGTCATCACCGTCACCCCCGTCCAGAACATCGTTCTGGGCACCGCCATAGAGCTTGTCGTTGCCTAGGCCGCCGGAGATCGAATCCGCGCCGTCCTCGCCGTAGAGGTTGTCATTGCCGTCATCGCCGCTGAGGACGTCATCGCCGGCGCCCCCATACAGGTTATCGGTACCGGCGAGGCCGAAGAGCTTGTTGTCGGCCCCATCGCCCGTGATCGCGTCATTATAGGCCGACCCGACGACATTCTCGATTCCGATCAGCGTATCGCCAAGCGCTTCCGACCCATCCGCACCGGTCTGCGCGGTCGCGAGCCGGAGATCGACGGTAACCGCAACAGCGGACCTCACATAGCGGACAGTGTCACCAGCGTTAGTCGCGTCTTTCAAAGACGTGTTGGAGCCACCGTCGAGAACGTCCGCGCCTAGCCCGCCCTCGAATACGTCGTTGCCCTCCCCTCCGACAAGGGTATCGTCCCCTCCATAACCGACTAGGACGTCGTCCCCAGCCCCGCCGTTAAGACTGTCGTTAAACACACCGTATCGACCGATAATGAGATCGTCCAAATCTCCGCCGTTGATTGTTGCATCGCTCGCTGCGCCGCCGACGCTTGCAAGAGACACCGCCAATCCATCGGCGAACTTAAGGTACTCAATGGCGCTGTTGCCGATCCTTTGCCCCTTGATGGTGATCTGCGATGTCACCACGCCACCGATTGTCAGAACGAGATCGTCACCGACGAAGACTCCACTGACATCTCCGAGGCTTATGTTGGGACCAAATTCGATTTCGTCTTCGCCGCCGTTGACCGAAGTGTCGAATCGCTGGCGCGTAACCTGCTGCCCATTGGTACGGGCAAAGCCGCCGAGCCAGCCTCCTTGGGCATAGGCGGTAGGCGCTGGCACCGCAGGCGTCGTGCCGACGGTGTAGAGATAGGTGGCATTGTCATAGACGATCGTGCCGTCCGCCGTCTGGACCTGCAGGCGCCAGTAGCGCTTGCCGGACGTCGGGTCGACCGTCCCGGTATCGGCCCAGGACTTGACCGTGAACCCGGTGCCTAGTGCCCCTGCCGCGGTAACTGCCTCGTCGATCGTGAAAGCACCCTCCACGATCGTGTCCGCACCGTCGCCCGTGTTCCAGACATAGGTGTCGTCGCCAGTGTTGCCGGCGATCTGATCGTTGCCCTTGCCGCCCGACAATTCGTTCTGCCCGCTGTCGCCGCCAATGATGTCCACGCCAGCACCGCCGATCACGTTCTCGATTGAGTAGTACTCGTCGCCCGTCGCATCGCCTGTGTTCGTATGGGCTGCTGACAACTGGATACGCAGGGGCGCCGATGTCGAGGCATAGCTGGCGGCATCGATGCCGGCGCCGCCGACCAGGATGTCCTTGCCAGCGCCGCCGTCGAGGATATCATCGCCAGTGCCGCCGTACAGGACGTCATCACCGGCCTCGCCCTTGAGGGTATCAAAACCGCTGTTGCCGGAGAGGATATCGTTGCCGGAACCACCGGCGATGACATCGTCACCCGCTGCGCCCGTGATCCAATCAGCGATGGCTGTACCGGCCAGCGGCGCGCTGGCGATGCCGTCAGCGGCATCGGTGCCCGCCTTGAGCGTCATCTTCGCCGGATCGATATCCAAGATGCCGGTCTGGTAGAAGGCCAGCTTCTCGATGCTGCCCGGTGCCAAGAACCAGTCCTTGATGGTGATGCTGTCCGCAACGAGCGAGGTATTGGCGACCTCGTTGCTCTCCTTGCTGACGACCAGCACCAGATCGTTCGATCCTGCGGGGCGTTGCAGGACCACGTCCTGGAGGTTGATGCCCGGAGCAAACTCGATCGTATCCGTACCTGAATTGGCGGTGATTACCGCGTCCGCAGGCGGGACAAAGACCTTGAGGGTGTTGGTGCCGCTGTCGAAGTCGTAGCGGCCGATCCACTCGTATTCTGGCTCTGCCGCGGTGCCGACATTCTTGCGAAGCACGACACCGCCTGGCCCGGTCACTTCGCCGGTCGTCCCGCTGAAGGTGAACCCGGCGGCATACGAACCGCCTGCCCAAACAACCTGCCAGTAATTGGCGAACTCGTCGAACACCATGTCCCGGCCATCGCCGCGCGAGAACTTGAAGGTGTCGTTGCCGGCGCCGCCCGCCAGCACGTCGCCGTCTCCGGTGCCGCCCGAAAGGATATCGTCGTCCGCACCGCCGTAGATATCGTCCGCGCCCGCATCTCCCGTGATGGCGTCGGCGCCGCGTCCGCCCAGCAGTTGGTCATCGCCAATCCCGCCTATCAGCAGGTCCTGGCCGATATCGCCGGCGACCATGTCATTGCCGGTGCCGCCGTTACCAACGTCGTTGCCGCCCAGGAGATAGAGCTTATCGTTGCCCGCGCCGCCGTACACGAAATCGTTGCCCGCTGTGCCGATCAGAACATCATTGCCAGCCCCGCCGACGATAAAGCTCGTCGTGTCGCCGATGCGGATTTCGTTGCCGTCGGCGAACTTGAGCCATTCGACGCGTTTGTAGGGGTTCGAAAACCAATCCTTGACGGTGATGACCGTGCTTGTCGCACGCTCGGTTCCGCCCACGGTCTCCATGAGCGTGATCAGCAGATCGTTGCCCGGCGTGCCCGAAGTGCCTGAACGCTGCAGACGGACATCGCCGATGCCGATGCCAGCACCGAAAACGATGGCATCTTCGCCGCCTTCGACCGCGCCAGACGACACGCCGGCCGATGTGCCGACCCAGTCAGGGCGCAGCGCGCCCGCCTGCAGGGGATTGGTTTTCCATTTCTCAATAGCGCTGATCCGCTGAGACAGCGCATCTGTGCTCGTATTCGTCAACGCGGATTCGGTGCTCGCCTCATCGATGATGTCAGCACCGTCTCCGCGACGAACCACATACTGATCCGCGCCGGTTCCGCCCTTGAGGCTGTCCCCCTCGCCGGCACCGCCGACGAGGATGTCGTCACCAGCGCCGCCGAGCAGCGTGTCAGTACCTTCCCCGCCTTCGAGCCAATCGGAACCCTCACGACCGCGAAGCGTATCGTTGCCCGCACCGCCATTCAGATAGTTGCCGTCGCCGCCTAGCGATCCTGCTGCGGTCGAACCTGCATCGAGAGTGTCAGTGCCGTCACCGCCTAGCAGCCAATCGTCGAGGCGGCCCCCGTAGATGATGTCGTCGCCCGCGCCGCCGAACACGTTGTCGCCGAGATTGGAGGCGTAGATGGTGTCGTTGCCGGCTCCGCCGTCGATCGTCGCGGCGATAGGGATATCGAGAATACGGCGGTCGCTTGTCGCAAACCCGACCGTTGTCGATGCCGACATCGTGCGCGAGCGCGAGACGGTGAAGATCGCTTTGCCCGAGCTTTCGTCGACGACCACGCTATCGATCCAGACGAGGGGCTCGGTTCCAGCGCCGTCGACGATCGTGCCAGTGCCCGTGACCGGCTGAGCGCCATTGGCCAACGCTGACGCGCCGGTCGTTGCGGTTGCCTGCAGTTTGAACTTTTCGTTACCCTCGACTTTGAGAAATTGCGGCTTGCCGTTCCCCGGAGTGACGACTTGGCCGTTCACTACGGTCGGGGCCACATAGTCCGGATTGGCGACGTTATCGGCGACCACTGCGGTCCGCACGAAAAGCTGCGTTGCGCCGACCGCGAAGGTCGCGCTGGTCGCGTTCGTCCAGGTCGTGCCGTTGGTCGAGACTTGAATATTGCTCGCACCAGTGCTGCCGAAATCGATACCATCGCCAGTTGCCTTATCGGCAAGAAGGGCAAGATTGACGGTGACCGCACTTGTAGCGGCTTTCGAAAGCGAGAAACGAAATACCGCGTAGCCGTCGCCTTCCCAGGCATAGCTGTTGCCAACCATCAGGGTGGGAGCGGCTGCCGTGCCATCAATGATCGTCGCCGTTGCTGCTCCGCCCATGATCTGCATGCCCGGAGCATTCGAAAGCGATGCGAGGAAATTCTCGCTGGCTTCTGCTATTGCATCTGCCGTGACATTGACCTGCACCGTCGTACGCAAAGCCGTCGGCGCGAAGGTGAGGGTCGCAGACTTTGCCGTGAAATCCACGCCGCTTACGGCAATATCGTCATTCAACCTTCCGTTGACGATGTAATTGCCTTGATCGGGTAAGTTCGCAAGACGAAGGTCAATTGGGTCATTGGCCGATGTTCCAATAATCCGCGTGTTCGAACCGGGATCGATCGTATCCTCAATTGTTCCCAAGAATACGTTATTTGCGTCCTTGACACTCCACAAGCGAGCACCAGTGCCAGCGTCGATCACATGCTCCAATTGCCATGCAAGTAGTGCGTTCCCGTCAATCTTGCTGTCCGCCGCTTCGTCGAGAAAAGCAACGTAACCACCCACCCAGTCGGTTTGGGAACGCCTATCGAGACCAAGTTCATTGGCGCGCGCTAACGTGACGAGCCATCCTGCGGCGAAAGCCGAGTTCGGCTCGGCCGCAATTAGAGCGTTGATTGCTGCAACGTTACCTAAATATTTTTCATAGTCTGCTGCAACTGACAAATCTCCCAACAGGGTGGCCATGTTGAACTGGCCCGCAGCGCCTGCAGCATCGGTCTCAGAATTACCCAGCGCGTTAGCTAGACTAGCCGCCAACGCACGCTTCAAATACAAATCTCCACCCGCGAGCTGGCCCGAAATGCTTGACAAACCTAGATAAGTACCGTGGTCTATTAACTGTTGGGCACCCGCACTGCCACTGAACCGTGCAGTAATCGCGTCTTTATCGCGCGTCGAAAGCGGTCGGTAGACAAAGTCTTTCTTGCGCATCCCATAATTGCCGGACTGCACTGCGTCAGGGTGCAGCAGCGCCCCACCGGTTGCCAGCAAAACGGAATTGAAATTGTCACTTACAGCGCTTGCAAGACTTTTGGCAGCGTCCTTCGACCCACCTTTGCGCGAATAAAGATTAGCAACGACAAACTTTTGTTGCTCAAAGCTCCATTGGGAATCTGCTCCAGAGCGCGGTGTACCCCCAAAGAGCGAACCAATAAGGCCTCCGACAACTTGCCAGAATGCCACGGCAACTACCGCAGCGGCAAATGTGACCGGGTTAATCCCGCTTGCGAGAATGACGCTACCAACATAGGACCCGTAGGCTGCACCGACGGCACTACCTATCTGCCCCCCGACGTTATCAGGTGTATAGATCTCGTTGGCGAGCTTCGTGCCCAGATAGCTTGCGGCTGCATTCGCAATGGCTGGACCGATATTGGAGAACACGGTAGTCGACTTCACGGTGCCATCAGCAGCGGTGTAAGCTTCTCCTAGGTGTTCAAGATTGGAGATAATTGTTGAAATTGCTGCGCTGCCAAGGCTGTTAACAGCCTCGCCCGGCACCCCACCTAGCCCTACGGCACTGATCACTTCGGCAGTCAAATAGGAAGATAGTGCACCTGTTCCTGCCCCTTTGATGTTTTGCCAAAGCGTATTGCCGAGATTTTCGCCAAAACCGACGATTGGTTCACCAGTAGCGTTATCTATAGGCGTTGCGCCATTTAGGAAATTTGTAGATGATGTTCCATTAAATAATCTCGTATCTACGAACTCTCCGAGCGCGCCCAGTGCTGTGCCAAGCGTTGCTGAGGACAAAATCTGTCCAAATGGATTATCGCTTAGTCTTCTTCCCAACACAGAACCAAGCGCAATTCCAACTTGACCCCCATCAATGTTGGATATCCCACCAACGACCAATCCGGCGAACTTCTGAAAATCGCTCCAAAGCGTGAATTGCCTGCCGCCGACTACAAGAGGTGCCTTTTTTCCAACCGCAGATGCCGTCCGCGAGACATCCTTGACCCCGTCGCCATTGAGATCAACGTAGCCCAATTCAACTCGATCGTAATTGTCAAGGGTGCTACCCCAAGCCGCATCTTGGGCTGGGGTGAGTCCCGCGGGCTTAGCCTTAAGTTTTAAGAAGCCCTGTCTTTCATACTCTTTAAGCTGGGCTTCAGTAATAACAGTCTGCTGCTTATTATAATCATTGATCGATCTACCCCACCCAGCCTCCTGCTCAGCAGTCAATCCAGCAGGCTTAGCTTTAATACTTATTAGGCCATCTCTTAAAAGATCGGCAATTTGCGCAGGAGTAACCGCGCTGTTAATCTTATTAATATTATCGATTGTCTTCGAAAAATACAAATTGACTACACTTCGCCTTAAGTTCTCATACTGCTCAGCAACGAGTGGAATTAGCCCCGTTTTCGGATCGTTGTAAGCGCTCTCAATATCCGAAAGGGTAAACTTAATTGAGCCAGTGTCGTAAGTAACCCCTTGAAGGACAAACTTGTCACCGGACTGCCCAGAGGTTTTTACGCTTTCCGCAATTTTGGCGAGCGCTACGGCAAATTCATAGCCTGCTTTATAGGAATCTTCCACTGCCACGCGGCTAACCGTCACAGGAGCGAGCAGTTCCCCCCACGTGGATGGGTCATTTCCTGTAGAGCTTGCGGCGAAAAGATGGCCGCCGAAGAAACCATGAGATGTCTCATGAAAAAACGCTGCCATATTCCGGGCCTGGCTAACGCCATCCGCATCGCTCGATGCGACAAACGTCTCGAGTTGATTATCCCAAAGCGTTTCGCCGACATCTTCTATGTTGGCTTGCCCGCCCGCGCCAGCAGAGGTCGGAGCCCCTGCATCAAAGATAGCGATAACATCATAACCCTTGCCTTGAAGTGACTGCAGCACCGCAAGAGAGCGCGTTAGCTCAGGAATATTCAAGCCATTAAGTGCAGCATACTTGATTAGTGCAAGGGCCGTGTCATAGCGCTTAATGCTTGAATCATTAAATCCTATAATATCGAATTTCGGCAATGTATAAGTATTGCCGTTATAGGTTATCGAACCTAAGTCGTAGTACCGTCGATCTGCGGTCGAGACCGGATCGTTCTGGAATTTTTTAAATATTCTGCGGGTTGTAATTGGTTTTGGGTAATCACTTTTACCATTCAGAAGCTTCTCGAGATCGTATCCGCCACCGGAGATATCAGTTAAATATTTCCAAACCTCAGAATAAGGAATTTTTACCTTAGTTTGGTCGTACAGAGGGGTCGCGATCGGATCACTCATTTTATCAGTTCCCTCAGTTGGCGGTAGTTTGCTCGCAGAAAGCAGACTGTGTGGCACGCGATTTCGAGACTAGGCGTTTGAACTTAGGATATTTCGCGGCAAGATAGGAAACGTCCATGGACTCAAGGAAAATAAGCGCTTCCCCCTGCGCATTCCTGAAGCGATGATAGACGAACCAGCCACAGCTGTGGGGCTTATAACTTCCCGTTGAAAATATTAGATTGTCGCACACACCTACATGTACGCATTCTGTACGAAGGCCGGTGAACGAGTAATTTAGAGTAAAAAGAACTTCTTCACGAGAGCTGCCTGAAAGCCCCACGGGCCTAGTGAAATTCCATCGCTCAGATTCACACCTAGTCATAGTCCCGGTCCATACGCGAGACAATGCCGCCTCCATTAACAGACACGGCCCCCGGGCCTTCCGAGTATCTCCGGAATATATCGGACTATTATAAAATTCCTTTGCCGAAAGATCTCCAATTTTCAAAATCCCAAAATATTTCCCATCATACTGAAGATCGCGATCGTATTCTAAGCTAGGATTATGCTCGAGGCGTTCACGAAAGTAATTTTCTTCCCACGAAGCTGGGGCGGCTGCCTCAATTTGGTTTGCCGTGGAAGAAAGTGCCTTAACGTGATCGTTTATCATTTTATATTTAGGGCGTTCTCCTGATTGCCTCTGTATTCCATCGACTGGCTGGCCTAAATATACAGGGACTGCCATTAATGTGCGCCCATTATTTCCAGGAACGTATATTGTACGTGATCCGCCTGACGGCATCGATGCGTCCTTGAAGAGGCGCCGAGCATACTTCGAATTTTGCGGAACACCTTGGCCTGTTTCGAATGCCGTCGCGAGCTCGATCTGTGCCTCTTTATCGCCGGATCTGGCTCGAACGGCTAGAACTTGTAATTCTGAAAATGCTGCACCTTTTTGGAGTGGAATACCCATATATTGGGTCGGAGAGGTGCAGGATGTGCTAGTAGTCATCGCCAAGGCAGCCACCGCGATACTCCGCCGCCAGCTATATGCTATCGCACTTTTTTCTACCACGGGCATGCGCAGGAATGATTTGGTTTTGCGGCTAGAACCTGAACCGGATCTGCGCGAGATCAGACGCAATAGGTAGAGGTTTTCATATCGCGCTGCGTTGAAAGTATCATAGCGATGCTCGGAAGTATATATTTTTGCCTTCATTTCTCTCTCCCCGCTTGCGAGACGGCCTTTTGCAACGGACTAAATAGGTAGCTAATGATCCGCCTTGTTCCTGTTTTGATATCCACCGTCGCCGCAAGCCCTGGTGTTAGAACGTAACGCCTTCCGTCCGCGTCGATGAAAGATTTGTCCAAAACGATAGTTGTCGGAAAAACTGACCCTAGCTCTTTGTCTTGGACCGCATCACGACTGATTGAGAGTACGCGGCCCGGCACAGTGCCGTATCGTGTGAATGGAAATGCCTCGAGCTTGACGGCGGCATCTTGCCCCGCGTGTACGAAACCCACATCCTTGTTGAGGATTTTCGCTTCTACCTCGATCCCACCGCGGTTCGGAACAACCGCCATCAGCGGCTTTGCCGCTTCCACCACACCGCCCACGGTATGTGCGTCCAACTGCTGGATGGTGCCGTTGACCGGTGAAACCAGTCTCTGGAAACGGCTCATCTGCTTCGCCTTGGTCACTTCCTCACGGCGCAAGATGGCGTCTGCTTCGGCCTTGGCGAGATCCGTCAGGGCAGTATGGCGCGCCTGTTCGCGCGCCTCACGGCTTTGCTGTTCAAGTTTACCGGCCTCGGCGAGCCCTCGGGTGATCTGCGTCACCGCTACATCGCGATCGCCCGCCTCCTGACGGCGCTGCCTTTGCAATTCCAGAAGGCGTTGGCCCGGGGCATAGCCCTTGGCGTCAAGCCGATTCATGCGCTCGATCTGACGATCAAGGATCGGGACTGTATCCGTTAGCCGGGCCACCTGCGCACGAGCCGAGTCCGCGTCTGAGAGCGCCGAACGACGAGCGGAAGACAGGCTTGCCATCGCCGCCTCGATTTCGGCGAGTTGCGCCGCAATCAGACGCCGCTGGGTGTCGGCTATCTCGGGCGAGGTTCCTGCCGGCGCCACAAAATGCAGTCCCTGCCCCGATAGCGCATTTGCGATTGCCCGATTACGGGCAATGTCGAGTTCGGCCGAGGCCAGCGCCTTCTCCGCCTGAGCGAGATCGGCTCCGGTCAGCGTGGGATCGAGGTCGAGGAGGGCTTGCCCCTTATGCACGGCGTCACCGTTGCGGACATAGATCGCCCTTACGACGCCTTGCCCGGGGGACTGGACGAGCTTGGTATTCCCGGTGGGGATCAAGCTGCCCGGTGCCGAGGCCACGACATCGACGCGGCCGAACACGGTCCAAGCAATCGTGATTGCAAGGCCGCCAAGCAGGACCCACGCCGTGGCCCGTGCCGTCGGCGAAACCGGTCGCTCAGCAACCTCGAGCGCCGCCGGCAGGAAGTCGGCTTCGCGCGTCGGGACAAAGTTCTTCGCCCGCTCCTTCTCAACCCGCACCGCTTCGCGCAGAACGTCCCAATGATGGCCCCAGGCACTCATGCGGCAATCCCTCCGCTCTGGCGGCGATGGAGGTCGGCATAGCGTCCATTTGCCCGCAAGAGCTCTTCATGGTTACCGCGCTCGACAATGCGGCCGGCCTCGAGGGCGATCAGGGTATCGCACTGCCGGACGGCGGAAAGGCGATGAGCAATGATGATCACGGTGCGTCCTGCCGCCATGGCCTTGAGGTTGCGCTGGATGATCTCCTCGCTCTCGGCATCGAGCGCGCTGGTCGCCTCATCGAGAATGAGAATGCGCGGCTGATTGACTAGGGCGCGGGCGATCGCGAGACGCTGGCGCTGACCTCCAGACAGATTGGTACCGCGCTCTTCGACGAGGGTGTCATAGCCCTGCGGCAGCTTGACGATGAACTCGTGCGCCCCGGCGAGTTCGGCTGCGGCCATGACCTTCTCGATCGGCATGGCCGGATTGGACAGCGCGATGTTCTCGCGGATTGTCCGGCTGAACAGGAGGTTTTCCTGGAGGACGACGCCGATCTGCCGACGGAGCCATGCCGGATCGATTTGGGCGATGTCGACACCGTCGATGGTGACGCGCCCGGCCCCGGGCACGTAGAGCCGCTGCAGAAGCTTTGTGAGCGTCGACTTGCCCGATCCGGAAGAACCGACGATGCCCAGTGTCGAGCCCGCCGGAACGATCAGGTCGATGTCGTCGAGGGTCCAGGGACCATCCAGACCGTAGCGAAATCTCACGCTTTCGAAAGCAACGGCACCCTTGAGCTGCGGCAATGCTACACGGCTGCCGGTACCGGGCTCGATAGGCTGGTTGAGCACGTCACCGAGACGCTCGATGGCAATGCGCACCTGCTGGAATTCCTGCCACAGCTGCGCCATGCGGATGACCGGACCGGAAACCCGCTGCGCGAACATGTTGAACGCCACCAGTCCGCCGACGGTCAGGTCCTTATCGATCACCGCGCGCGCGCCGAAATAGAGGATCAGCACCATGTTGATCTTGGAGATCAGCTGGATCAGCTGGCTGCCAGTGTTGCCGAGATTGATGACCTTCTGCGAGGCGAAGCTGTAGCCGGCGAGCTGGCGCTCCCAGCGATCCTGCCACTGCGGCTCGACCGCGCCGGCCTTTACCGTCTGGATGCCACCGATGCTCTCGATGAGCAGGGCGTTGTTGGCTGCGGACCGCTCAAACTTCTCTTCGATCCGCGCGCGCAGCGGACCGGTGATGAAAACGGCGACCGCGATGTAGCAGGGGATCGTCAGGATCGAGATCAAGAAAAGCTGGGTGGAGTAGAACCACATCACGATCAGGAAGATGACCGTGAAGATCGGATCGACCAGTACGGTCAACGATGCGTTAGTGAGAAACTCCCGGATCGTCTCGAGTTGGCGAACGCGCATGGCGATGTCGCCGACCCGGCGCGCCTCGAAGTAGGAGAGGTTGAGGCCGAGCAGGTGGCGGAACAGCTTTGCCCCGAGCTCGACATCGATCTTCTGGCTCGTCTCGGAATAGAGCCGGGTACGCAGCCATCCGAAGGCCGTTTCCCAGACGGACACGACGCCGAACCCGATCACCAGGATGGTCAGGGTGTCGAGGGTATTGTGGACGAGCACCTTGTCGATGACATTCTGGAAGAATAGCGGTGAGGCGAGCCCGAGAAGATTGATCCCCAGCGTAATAAGCAGGACCTCGCCGATCAGACGCCGGTACTTGACGATCTGCGGAATGAACCAGCTGACGTCAAAGGCCCGGCTGACCCCGCCAACGCCTTCGCGGGTGGTCACCAGTAGCAGCTCGCCCGACCACATTGCCTCGAGCGCGTCACGACCGATCTTCATGATCTGCGGCTGCACGCCGTCAACTGAGTGGCACGGCGGTTGGATCAGAACTTCGTCGTCCGCCACCCGGGCGATGACGAACCAGCCCGCGGGGCCATTGGCGAGCGCGGGTAGCGGCATCTGGCGCAGCTTGTCGAAACTGCCTCGCGACGATTTGGCGCGGACCTCGTCCTGACGCTTGGCGAGACGCTTGAGATCGTCGGCATCGATCGCGCGGTCATGCCCAAGGCCGTGGCGCAGCTGTTGTGGATCGACGGCAATGCGGTGCAGCGCGAGAACCGTCGCGAACGCGAAAAGACCGCTATCGTCTCGCGGGGGCAGTGTTTCTGTCAGCTCGGGATTATGCATGTCATTCATCGGTTGCACCCCGGAGCGGAGTGATGGCGGGGTTCGATGGTCCGCTCGTGGCCAGCGGGTGCTCCCGGGCATAGACCGGCGGGACTACGACGGACGCCGGCTCCGCGCTGTGTGGCTGAGTGATGGGCTGTGGCTTGCCGCTCGGTGCAGCCAGGCCGTCGAGCGCGCGCACTGCCGCGCCCCATGGCACGCCGCTGCGGGTCTCTGCCTTTCGGGTGTAGATGGCCGGATCGTAGGTGCTGGCTCCCTGGACCAGGCGGCCGGCTTCCAGCTGGCCGAGTTGGCGCAGCAGGTAGGCCTGCGCAACATAGCTGTCGCGCTCGCTGGACAATACCGCGATCTCGGTTTCACGCAGCGAGTTCTGGGCATAGAGCACGTCGAAGGTCGAACGCAGGCCCTCGCGGTATTCTTCGAAGGTGCCGTCGTAATAGACTCGTGCAGCCTTGAGCTGAACGTTCTGGGTGGCGACATTGCGCTCGGCCGTGACCCACTGGTTCCAGGCATTGATGATCGTCTGCACGACCTGCCGCCGCGTGGCGACGATCCGGAGCCGATCCGCGCTTTCACGGTTCTCGGCCTGCGCGACCATCGAGCGAATACGGCCGCCGGCGATCAGCGGAATCGTCAGGGTTGCCCGGCCGGTGAAAGTCACATCCTGATCCCGACGGTGGAAGGGAATGGCCTCACCGTTTGTCCCGGCAACGCCCTGAATCGACAGGCTCGGACGACCTTCAGCCCTGGCTACGGCGATCTGTCCTCGCGACACCCTGTCCTGCGCGATCGCCTGCCTCAGATCGGGGTTGGCGTGTTCCGCGCTCGCAAAGGCATCATCAATGGTCCCCGGTAACCCAGGCAGCGCGGGGGGCTGCGCGAGGGTGCCTGGCTCGCGGCCGACGATCGCCGCAAATGTCGCTCGACTGGATTCCAGTTCGGCGCGCGAGCCGTCGAGTTGGACCTGGGCTGCCTGGAGCTGGGTTTCGGCCTGCGCGATGTCGGTGCGGGTCAGTTCCCCCGCCTCACGGCGCGCGGCAACTTCATCCAGCATTTTCTCAAGAACACGGACGTTGGTCTCGCGAATGGCCACGACCCGGCTGCCCCGGCGTACATCGCTATAGGCGGCGATCAGGTTGACCAGCATGTCGCCTTCATCGCCGCGCAGGGCTTCGCGCCCGGCTTCGATGCCCGCGCGGGCACTGGCGATCGCGCTACTGATACGCCCCCCGGCATAAAGGGGCTGGTCGGCGATCAGGCTGGAGGCGAGGCTGTTGCGCTCGATGTGGGGATCATTGAGCCGATCAACCAGCGGCCGGGATGCCTGGGTGGTACGCCCGGGCAAGGTCAGGTCGTACTGGCCCGAGACCTGGAGATCGACCGTGGTGCGGGCGCGGGCCAGGGCGAGGCCAAGCTCGTCGTCCGTGGCGCGCAGGTCGTAACGCGCCGCGGCAAGCGAGGGATTGGAGACATAGGCCTGCACCACCGCAGCCGCCAGGCTGTCGTTCGGCACCGGCTCGATCGCTTTCGCCCCTTCAGGAGCAGAAGGCAGCGATCGATCCGCGGAGGGGATAGTTACAGCTTCGCTGCGCCCAGAAGCCGCGTAGAGGCCCTGAACCGGTGCAAGCAGAAGTGTGGCAAACGCAAGTTTGCCCTGAACAGGAAAATGCATGTAGCGAGGACTGCCCATCCGCCAAGTCGAGCAAACCACGATAAGGTAGCTCAGGCGCGTGGTCGCATCCGCCTGAGCATAGAGGAGAACGCCGTTACGGGCGCCGCTTATGGCCTCGCTATCCGTCGAGCAAACGCTGACGGCTGACACGGCGGGCGCGAAACAGCGCTATCGCAGCGCTGCGGTCGCAAAACCTGAACGTCATAAAATACCCCAATACCCCTATTGATAATTGCTCGCATGTTTCGCGAAGCATTTCAATCGGAATATGGCGAACTGTTGCCCCCACCGAGGGCCTTGCAAAATTTTAATCGGCGGGCACTGATCGCGGTAATTTCAGGCCGGACACCGCCCAAGAAGACCTGTCGCTGTACGCATTATGCTCGGCTTTCAATGGAGAGCGGAAACTCCTTTTGCCGGAGGGCTGATCTAAAAGCGATAAAGGCGCTGAACTTGCGAGCACCACGGGCGCCCATGCGTCGATAGGAGGCATATCTTGAAAAACCAGGGGTAACATGGCGGTGAGCGCCGCCCAGACCCGATCGGCTTCGGTGGCGATCAGCAGATGTTCGAGGGAGTCCGCTTCGACCTCGAGAGCGAGAGCGAGATGCCAGGCGCCTGCCGCTGCAGGAACATGTCCCGCACTGACCACTCGCACCCCCGTCCACGGGAGTTCAAGCTTTTCGCGGTCGATCTGTACGATGAGGCCGTGGTGAGATGTCGCGGCGATAGTGACGCGCGGCGAATTTGGGCGGATCGCTGTTTCGCTCATCAACGAAATACGCCGCAGATCGCCAGGTCGCCCCAGATGATCTTGGCGTTTCCGGCTCCCGTACTCGTGTTTACCCGGTCCTCAAGGGTTGGAATCGCATCGCCAGGGAAGCTGATCTCGATCCCCTGCGTGTCGGAGACGGGCTGCTCATCGGCATCGAGGATGCAAAGCAGGGGCAAGTGTTTCACGCAGTACTGGATCTTGGCTCTCCAGCGCCGGTGATCGGGGCGATCAAACAACGTCGAACACAACAGGCTGACGCGACTTACAGCCGGATTCGCCGGGCGAGAGGACGCTCCAGTGATCGACGCACCGATCTGATGAAAGAAGCCACCGAGAGGGACGGCACTGGAACAATGTCGTCCATCGCCGCATCAGGGCGCCATCGGGCTGAGCGATCGGCCAAAGCCGCTAGGGCGCCGCTGGAATCCATAGCCAGCGAACGGCGAATGCCGGCATCACTGTATTGCCATGCGATGGACCTCTGATCGCATGCGATCGACTTCCGCGATCGCAGCTTCGAACGCTTTAAAATCCTCGGCGAAGTCGCGCTTCTCCGTAATTGCCGCCACGATCCGCTGCTGGATGGCGAACGCTGCTTCTTCGGCCTGGCGCAATTGCTCGGCGACTGCGCGACCTTCGGGCGAACGGCGCGCCAGAATGTCGGCCCACGCTTCGCCGCTTCCATGGTCATGGTCTGGCATCGGTCAAGTCTCCACATGCTGTTCCGGGCCACATCATGCCAAATTCCGACAATCCAGCCAATGGGCCGGTGGGCCGAGAAGCGCGTAACTTCCCTCACACAACAATTAGCTGCTTCCGCAACCACCTTCTTCCGTGCGTGCGGCCGGCGAAGCGGCTCGGTAACGACGAGTTCAACGGGTCGCGTCTGCCGGCGCAGACTGATGGTGTGGCTCATGGTCCGATCCTTTCCCGAGTTGCCGTCAGCGATCTTGGGATAGGCTGGGCAAGCCAAACGCCGTGACCTCCGAGACACGGAAGACCTCCAATCGATACGTGAGGACCTCAGCGAGCATCTCACCCCGATCAGTCACTTGTGTGATTCTTGGCTCGTGACCGCCCTCTTAGGAACGAGCGCGGTCGGAGACACGCATGACACCTACCAAGCTGCTAATCGGACAAATCCTCGTGGTGCTCGGGATCATCATCGCGAGTATCTGGACGTCCACGCAATGGGCAGCGGCGAGTCTGGCCCACCAACCAGAACTCGGGCCTCCCTGGTTCCATTTGTTCGGCGCGCGTGTCTACCATCCGTGGTCGATTTTCTCGTGGTGGTTCTCATTCGAAGCGTATGCTCCGGCTATCTTCGATGAAGCGGGCGCGATCGCTGCGGCTGGGGGATTCCTAGGCTGCGGCGCAGCTATCTTCGGCTCGGTATGGCGCGCGCGCCAGTCAGGCACGGTCACCACCTACGGTTCGGCCCGCTGGGCAACGAGCAAGGACGTAGCAACTGCCGGACTGTTCGGAAATGACGGTGTCGCCTTGGGCCGGATCGGCGCCCGGTATCTTCGTCACGACGGCCCTGAACACGTCATGGCGTTCGCCCCGACCCGCTCAGGCAAAGGCGTTGGCCTGGTCGTGCCGACCCTGCTCTCTTGGACCGGTTCCACAGTCGTCCACGACATCAAGGGCGAGAACTGGCAGTTGACCGCTGGCTGGCGCGCGCGCTTCTCGCATTGCCTGCTGTTCAACCCGACTGATGCCCGGTCCGCGCGCTACAATCCCCTGCTCGAAGTGCGCCGCGGCGACGGCGAGGTCCGCGACGTCCAGAACATCGCCGACATCCTCGTCGACCCGGAAGGCGCGCTGGAACGGCGCAGCCACTGGGAAAAGACCAGCCATTCTCTGCTGGTCGGCGCGATCCTCCACGTCCTCTATGCCGAGGAGGAGAAGACACTCGCTCGCGTCGCGACCTTTCTGTCGGACCCGCAGCGTTCGTTCGCCGCCGCCCTGCGCCGGATGATGACGACCAACCACCTGGGCACTGCGGAGGCGCCTCGCGTGCATCCGGTGGTCGCGTCCGCTGCACGCGAACTGCTGAACAAGAGCGAGAATGAACGCTCGGGCGTGCTCTCGACCGCGATGTCCTTCCTCGGGCTTTATCGCGACCCGACCATCGCTGCAGTCACCGCGCGATCGGACTGGCGGATCGTGGACCTCGTCGAGGCTAAGCATCCGACGTCGCTCTACCTCGTCGTGCCGCCCTCGGACATCAGCCGCACCAAGCCGCTCATCCGGCTGATCCTCAACCAGATCGGCCGGCGGCTCACCGAACGGCTCCAGGCGATGGCGCCCGCGGCCTCCGGCGACACCCATCGCCACCGCCTGCTGCTCATGCTCGACGAATTCCCAGCGCTAGGCCGCCTGGACTTCTTCGAGACCAGTCTCGCCTTCCTTGCCGGCTACGGGGTGCGCGCTTTCCTGATCGCACAGAGCCTGAACCAGATCGAGAAGGCTTACGGCGAGCACAACGCCATCCTCGACAACTGCCATGTTCGCGTCGCGTTCGCGAGCAACGACGAGCGTACCGCCAAGCGCATTTCGGATGCGCTCGGGACAGCGACCGAGCAGCGCGCGATGCGCAACTATGCCGGGCACCGGCTCGCCCCCTGGCTTGCCCATGTCATGGTCAGCCGCCAGGAAACCGCCCGCGCGCTCCTGACGCCGGGCGAGGTGATGCAGCTTAGTCCAGCCGATGAACTGGTGCTCGTCTCGGGGCAGCCGCCAATCCGGGCGAGAAAACTGCGCTACTACGACGACCCCGCATTCGCCGCGCGTGTCCTTCGCGCGCCCGCCCTCGACGACACGTGCTACCGCGACGTGCCTCCCGCGCGCACCGATGACTGGGGCGCCGAGGTCCGCAGCGCCGATGCGCGGCTCGCGCCCGACGTCGAGGGTGACGGCGACGCGGAGACCGGCGGCCTCGAGCAGGCGCGCCATCCCGCACACGAGGTCGAGCCTGTCCTGCGCCCAGAGCCCGAGCCTGCCGATCTGCTGGGCCTTGCCGAAGACAACAGCGACGGGGCAGCCGAACGCCGCGCGATGGACCGGGTGCAGGCAGCCAGCGTTGCCCGGTCCGTTTACGGGCTCGATGCCGGTACCGGTCGCCCCGACGACCTGCAGCTGGACTTCTGACCATGGCGGAAAAAGTACGCCACCAGCTGTTCCTCCCCAAGCCGCTCAGCGATCGGCTCGAAGCGCTCGCCGCCAAGCCCGGCGCGTCGAAGTCCGCGATCCTGACCGACGCGGTCACGGCTTGGCTCAATCGCCGCGGTGCCTCCGAACTCGAAGACCGGTTCGCGATCCGGCTCGACCGGATGACCCAAGCGGTTGGCCGCGTCGAGCGCGACACGCATGTGACCCTGGAGACGATCGCGCTGTTCATCCGCTTCGAGCTGTCGATCCAGGCACCGCTTGCTGAGAACGACCAGGCCGGGCGCGCCCTGGCCGCCAAGCGCTTCGAGGCGTTCGTCCAGCAGGTCGGGCGCCAGGTGGCCGCCGGCCGCCGCTCGCTGGGTTCCTTGCCGGAGCAGCGGCCATGAGCGCCGACGCCACCGCTACCTATTCCTCTGCCGAGCGCCCCGCCGCAGCCGCGGCCCAAAGAAAGCGCCGCATGCTGGTCACTGCGCTAGGGCCTGACATCGCCGCGGCGATGCGCGATCCGCGCGTTATCGAGATCATGGTCAACCCGGACGGCGCGCTGCGCTTGGACCGGCTCGGCGAGGGTCGGCTCGATACCACCGTGCGGCTGAGCCCGGAGCAGGCCGAGCGCATTATCCGCCTCGTCGCCTCCCACGTCCGCGCCGAAGTGCATGCCGACCTTCCGATCATTTCGGCAGAACTTCCGCCACATGCCGAAGGCCAGGCCGGCGAGCGCTTCGAAGGTGTGCTGCCGCCGGTGTCCAGCGCGCCCTGCTTCTCGATCCGTAAGCCGGCGGGGCGCCTCCACACGCTCGATGATTATGTCACGGATGGACTGATGACGCCCGCGGTCGCCGCAGCGCTGCGCAGCGCCGTCGCGCGGCGCGACAACATTCTCGTCGCGGGCGGGACGAGCTCGGGAAAGACGACGCTCGCCAACGCGCTGCTCGCCGCGATGGCGGCGTGCGATGCCCGGGTCATCCTGATCGAGGACACGCGCGAATTGCAGTGCCCCCTGCCCGATACCGTCGCGCTGCGCACCCGGCCGCCGCACGTAACGATGACGCAGTTGGTCCGCTCGACAATGCGGCTGCGCCCCGACCGCATCATCGTCGGCGAAGTGCGCGGCCCCGAAGCGCTCGACATGCTCAAGGCGTGGAACACCGGCCATCCCGGCGGGATCGCGACGATCCATGCCAACAGCGCGCTCGCCGCGCTCTACCGGGTCGAGCAGCTCGTGCAGGAAGCGGTGCTCACCGTGCCGCGCCAGCTCATCGCCGAAGCCATCGACATCGTCGTGTTCATCGCCGGACGCGGCACCGACCGCCGCGTCTCGACCCTCGCCCGGGTGACCGGGATTTCCCGCGACACCGGCACCTACACGCTCACCGACATCCTCGACCCCCGACCCAAGGAGAACTGCCCATGACGCTTTCCCACTCTCGCTCCCGCACCCACCGGCACCTGCTGCGCGCCGCGGGCCTGGGCTTCGCGCTCGTCCTGTCAACCCAGGCCCATGCGTCGGGCTCGGGCATGCCTTGGGAAGAGCCGCTGCAAAAAGTGCTCGAATCCGTCCAGGGCCCGGTCGCCAAGATTGTCGCGGTGATCATCATCATCGTCACCGGGCTTACCCTCGCGTTCGGCGAGACCGCGGGCGGGTTTCGCCGGCTGATCCAAATCGTCTTCGGGCTCTCGATCGCGTTTGCCGCATCGAGCTTCTTTCTTTCCTTCTTCAGCTTCGGCGGTGGGGCGCTGGTCTCGTGAGCGGTCCAGGCGCCAACGGCGGCGAGCACACCGAGGGTTTCGAAGTGCCGATCCACGGCTCGCTCGGATCCCCGCTGCTACTGGGCGGTGCGCCGCGCGGGATCGCCATCGTCAATGGCACGCTCGCGGCGGCGGTCGGCCTCGGGCTCCAGCAATGGCTGGCCGGCCTTGGCCTTTGGGCGCTCGGGCACAGCGTCGCGGTCATGGCCGCGCGCCGCGACCCGAGCTTCGGTCCGGTCCTCATCCGCCACTTGCGCCAGAAGGGGTTTCTCGCATGCTGAACCTGCGCGAATATCGCCCGCGCTTTGACCGGCTGGCTGACCACCTGCCCTGGGCGGCGCTGGTGGCGCCCGGCGTCGTGCTGAACAAGGACGCGAGCTTCCTGCGCGTCCTGCGCTTTCGCGGCCCCGACCTCGAATCGGCGACCGAAGCGGAGCTGGTCTCCGCCTGCGCGCGGGCGAACAATGCGCTCAAACGCCTGGGCAGCGGATGGGCGCTGTTCTTCGATGCCGAGCGGCGCGAAAGCCATTCCTACCCCGTCAGCGAATTTCCCGACGCGGCGAGCTGGCTGGTCGACCGTGAACGGCGCGCCGCCTTCGAGGCCGAGGGCGTCCACTACGAGAGCCGCTATCACCTGACGTTGACATGGCTGCCGCCAGCCGACGCGGCTGACAGCGCCGGGCGCTCGCTGGTCGAGCGGCCCGATGCCGACCAAGGCACGCTCAAGGGCCGCGACTGGCGCGGGGCACTGGCCCGCTTCATCGCCGAGACCGACCGTGTCATGGACCTGCTCGCAGGGTTCATGGCCGAGGTCCACGCGCTCGACGACGACGCGCTGCTGGGCTTCCTCCACGCGACCGTCTCCGACCGCAGCCATCCAGTCATCGCCCCCGAAACGCCGATGTATCTCGATGGTCTCCTTACCGACACCCCGCTTGTCGGCGGCCTAGAGCCGCGCCTCGGCTCCCTGCATGTTCGCACGCTCACGGTCCTGGGATTTCCGAGCCTCAGCCGGCCAGGTATTCTCGACGCGCTCAACCATCAGGACTTCGGCTACCGGTGGGTCACGCGCTTCATCGCGCTCGACAAGGCGCAAGCGACCAAGACGCTGACCGGCCTGCGCCGACAATGGTTCAACAAGCGAAAGTCGATCACAGCGCTGCTGCGCGAGGTGCTGTACAACCAGCCGGCCCAGCTGCTCGACAGCGATGCGGACAACAAGGTGGTCGACGCCGACCAAGCACTGCAGGAGCTCGGCGGTGACCATGTCGCGTTCGGCTACCTGACCATGACGATCACCGTCACCGATCACCGCCGCGAAGCGGTCGAGGAGAAGGTCCGCAGCGTCGAGCGCATCGTCAACGGCCTCGGCTTCACTTGCATGCGCGAGGGCGTCAATGCAGTCGAGGCGTGGCTGTCCTCTCTGCCGGGCCATGTCTATGCCAACGTCCGCCAGCCCCTCGTCCATACGCTCAACCTTGCGCACCTGATGCCGCTGTCGTCAGTCTGGGCCGGCCCGGCGCAGAACGCGCATCTGGGTGGCCCGCCGCTGCTCGTCGCCAAGACCGCGGGCGCGACGCCCTTTCGCGTCTCGACGCATGTCGGCGACGTCGGCCACATGATGGTCGTGGGTCCTACCGGCGCCGGCAAGTCGGTCCTGCTCGGGCTCATCGCGCTCCAGTTTCGGCGCTATCCTGGGGCGCAGGTCTATATCTTCGACAAGGGCAACTCCGCCCGGGCCGCCGTGCTGGCGATGGGCGGCGCGCATCACGCGCTCGGCTCCTCGGACATCGACGGCGGCGAGCTCGCCTTCCAGCCTTTGGTGGGAATCGACGACATGGCCGAGCGCGGCTGGGCGTCGGAATGGATCGCAGCGCTGCTCACGCACGAGGGGGTGGTGGTCGATCCGCAGGTGAAGGACGCGGTGTGGAGCGCGCTCGGCAGCCTCGCCTCGGCCCCGCGCGCGGAACGCACCCTGACCGGCCTTGCGCTCCTGCTTCAGTCCAATGCCCTGCGCGTAGCTCTCCAGCCCTATACACTGGAGGGCCCGTATGGCCGGCTGCTGGATGCCGCCGAGCAGCAGCTGGCGCTCGCCGACGTCCAGTGCTTCGAGACCGAGGCGCTGATGGGCCGGACGGGCGCGGTCGCGCCGGTCCTGTCATATCTGTTCCACCGGCTCGAGGAGCGGTTCGACGGGCGGCCGACATTGCTCGTCCTCGACGAGGCCTGGATCTTCCTCGACCACCCCCTGTTCGCGGCACGGATTCGCGAGTGGCTCAAGGTTCTGCGCAAGAAGAACGTCGCGGTGCTCTTCGCGACGCAGAGCCTTGCAGACATAGCCGGCTCCGCCGTCGCACCTGCCATCATCGCGAGCTGCCCGCAGCGCATCCTGCTACCCAACGATCGCGCCATCGAGCCGCAGGGCCACGCGATCTACAGCAGCTTCGGCCTCAACGACCGGCAGATCGAGCTGATCGCGCGCGCCACCCCCAAGCGGCACTACTACCTTCAATCCGCACGCGGGAACCGCCTGTTCGAGCTCGGGCTCGGCCCGGTGGCGCTGGCGCTGTGCGGTTCGTCGAACCCTGCGGCCCAGGCGCGCATCGATGCCGTCCTCGCCGAACATGGCCCTTCGCGCTTCGCCGAGGCCTTCCTGCGCACGAGCGGCCTCGATTGGGCCGCCGACATCGTCGCCAACCACTCTGTTGCCCCCAGCCTTGAAGGAGAACACTGATGCGTATCCCTACCGCGAAGCGCCTGAGCGCCTCCGTCTTCAGCCTGGGCGCCGGCGGCGCGCTGGCGCTGGGCATCGCCGCACCGATCTGCCCGGCCAATGCCCAGCTCACAGTCTTCGATCCCAGCAACTACGCCCAGAATATCCTCACCGCCGCGCGCACGCTGCAACAGGTGAACCAACAAATCCAGCAGCTGCAGAACGAAGCGCAGATGCTCGTAAACCAGGGCAAGAACCTGTCGCGCATCGACTTCCCGCAGCTCGACGCGATCAAGAGCAAGCTGGCCGCGATCGACGCGCTGATGGGACGCGCGACGAACATCGACTTCAAGGTCGACCAACTCGACCAGAAGTTCGCCAAGCTCTACCCGCAGGATTTCAGCTCGTCGCTCACGACGGACGCGCGGGTGCGCGATGCACGCACCCGCCTCGAGACCAGCATGGCAGCGTTCCGCCAAACCATGACCGTGCAGGCCGGCGTCGCCGAGAACATCCATGACGATGCGGAAGTGCTCGGCCAGATCGTCGAGAAGAGCCAGGGCGCACAAGGCGCTCTGCAGGCGCAGCAAGCGACTAACCAACTGCTGGCCCTGGCGGCGAAGCAACAGCTCCAAACCCAGCAACTGCTGGCGGCGCAGTTCCGCAGCGACGCCACCGAGCAGGCGCGCAAAGCCACGCAGGCGTCCGAAGCGCGCGCGGCCACCAAGAAATTCCTCGGCTCCGGATCGGCCTACACGCCCCAGTAGCCCCCTGCGGGCCTGGAGGCCCGATCCGGCAGGGCGGTGACGATACCTCTCCCGTCGCCGCCGTCGCGAGGCGCGGCCCAGCTCCCCAGCCGCGCCTCGCGACACCCCATCACTTCCCCAGGAGGACATGTGCCTTGAATGACCTCAATGTCATCGACCGCTTCCTGACGGCGTTCACCACCTACATCGACAGCGGGTTCGGCCTGCTCGGCCCCGATGTCGGGTTCCTGACCGCCACCCTGATCGGCATCGACATAACTTTGGCCGGGCTGTTCTGGGCGATGGGCGGCGAGGACAACGTCATCGGCCGTTTCCTGCGCAAGATCCTTTATGTCGGTGCGTTCGCCTATATCCTGAACAGCTTCTCGACGCTCGCCGACATCATCTTCAAGTCGTTCGCCCAGGCCGGCCTGACCGCGGGTGGCGGTACGCTGAGCGCCGACGACCTGCTCAAGCCGGGGCGCCTCGCGGGCACGGGCTTCGAAGCGGCGTGGCCCCTCCTCGACCAGGCCAGCGACATGGTCGGCTTCACCACGTTCTTCGACAACTTCCTGACGATCATTGTGCTGCTGTTCGCCTGGGCGCTCGTCGTCATCGCCTTCTTCATTCTCGCGGTGCAGATGTTCGTGTGCATCCTCGAGTTCAAGCTCACCAGTCTCGCCGGCTTCATCCTTGTGCCTTTCGCGCTGTGGAACCGCACGAGCTTCCTCGCCGAGCGCGTGCTCGGAAACGTCGTGAGTTCGGGCATCAAGGTGATGGTGCTCGCCGTCATCGTCGGGATCGGCTCGAACTTCTTTTTCGAGTTCACCGGCGCGATCAAGGGGCAGGAGCCGGACATCGGCGAGGCCATGAGCCTAGTGCTGGCCAGCCTGTCGCTGCTCGGCCTCGGCATCTTCGGGCCGACGATCGCCTCGGGCCTGGTGTCGGGCGCGCCGCAGCTCGGTGCCGGCGCCGCGATCGGCACCTCGGTCGGCGCTGGCGGCATCGCGATGATGGCAGGTGGCGCGGCCGTCGCAGGCGCACGCCTCGCGGGCGGCACCGCGCTCGGGGCCGTGCGATCTGGCACGGCGATGGGCTCGGCCGCGTCCAGCTCCTATCGCGCGGGCCAGGAAGCGGCCGGAAAGCCCTCGGTCGGCGCAGGCCTTGCAGGCGTCGCCCGCGCGGCGGGGACTGCGGCCAAAAGCCGCGCCGCCGGGGCGATGGGCCTCGGCCAAGCCGCCCCGCCCGAAGCACAGGCGGCATCAGACGCATCAGGCCAGCAAGCCCTAGCCGCGAACCCGTCCGGTGGATCGAGCCAGGGCGGCGCTCCGGCCTGGGCCCGGTCCCTGCGCGCCGAACAAACCAGCCGGCACCGCCGCCAGGTCGCGATCCACGCGCTCCAGCAGGGCGACCGCGGCGGTGGTTCCGCCACGCCCGACATCAAGGAAAGGAACGACTGAGCCATGTTCTTCAAACGCAGCCTCCAGCGCTACGGGCGAACGCCTCCGCCCGAAACGCCCTACCAACGCGCCGGGCAACTGTGGGACGAGCGGATCGGCTCGGCCCGGGTCCAGGCGCGGAGCTGGCGGCTCATGGCCTTTGGTTGCCTGGCGCTGACCATGGGGACCTCAGGCGCGCTCGCCTGGCAATCAGTGCAGAGCCGGGTCACGCCTTACGTCGTTGAAGTCGACCGGCTTGGCGAAGCCCGGGCGGTCCAGCCGGCCGAGGTGGCCTACCATCCTAGCGATCCCCAGGTCGCATGGCAGCTGGCCCGCTTCGTCACCAGCGTGCGCTCGGTGTCGCTCGACCCGGTGCTCATGCGGCGCGACTGGCTCGAGGCCTACGATTTCACGACCCGGCGCGGCGCGCAGTTCCTGGGCGAATATGCCCGCAGCGCGGCACCGTTCGCACAAGTCGGCGAGCGCTCGGTCTCGGTTCAGGTGACGAGCATCGTGCGCGCGTCCGATACCTCGTTCCAGGTCAAATGGGCGGAGACCGCCTATGAGCGCGGTTCGGAAGCGGGCACCAGCCGCTGGACGGCAATCCTCACGATCGTAACGCGGCCGCCCGCATCGGCCGAAGTGGTGCGCCGCAATCCGCTGGGTATCTACGTCGATGCCATCGACTGGAGCCGCGAACTCGACACGACCCAGCCCCAACGCGCACCGGCACAGGCACGGCCAACAACGCCTGCGCTGGCTCCATCGCCCGCCAACATCCCGGTCGGATCTCCGCTCGATCCGACCGGCCGCGTGCAGCCATCCAACCGCCAGGAGACGAAACGATGAACCTTGCCTTCTTGCCGGCATGCGCCGGCCTCGCGCTTGCGAGCCCCGCCCTAGCGCAGACATCGGTGCAGCAGGTGGCCGCAGCCACCGGCGCAGCCACCGTGCGCCCCACCGCTGGCGGGTTCGTCGCCGGTGCCCATGTCTATGCTTATGCGGAGAGCGCGATCTTCGAAGGCTATGTCGCTCCTGGGCTCGTTACCGACCTTGCCCTCCAACCGGGCGAGGCGCTGGTTGCCGTCGCCAGCGGCGACACCGCCCGCTGGGTGATCGGCGATACCACCAGCGGGGCGGGCGAGACCCGGCAGACGCATGTTCTGGTCAAGCCCTTCGCGGCCGGGCTCATTACCAACCTCGTGATCACCACTGATCGGCGTGCCTATCACGTGCGCCTGGTCAGCACGCCCGGAACCGCGATCTCCTCGATGCGCTGGACCTACCCGCAGGACGAGTTGCTAGCCTTACAGCGCAAGGCCGATACGGCGCAGGCCGCCCTGCCCGTCGCCGCCGGTATCGCCGTCGAACGGCTGCATTTCAACTACGCGATCCTGGGCGACCGGCCGGCGTGGAAGCCGCTGCGCGCTTTCGATGATGGGACGCGAACCTACATCGAGTTCCCGGCCTCGCTCGGCCAGGGCGAGGCGCCGCCGCTGTTCGTCACAGGCGCCGAGGGCAAGGCCGAACTGGTCAACTACCGCCAGCGCGATCGCTACTACGTGGTCGACCGGCTCTTCGATGCGGCGGAACTTCGCCTGGGCCTCAAGAAGCAGCAGGTGGTCCGCATCCTGCGGGTGGCCGCGCCCAAGCTGCGGAGGGGCGCATGACCGATCCTGTCACCGCTGCCGTCCCGCCGAAAGTGGATCCGGAAACGCTGCAGCTGCGCGCGCGCCCTCCCCGCGCGATCCGCTTCCGGCGCGGCGTCATCATCGGGGCCGCCGCGCTTGGCTCGGTGAGCCTGGTGGGCATTGCCTGGATGGCGCTGAAGCCGCAGGTGTTCCGCCAGGTGGCGCAGGACACCGAACTGTCCCAGCCACTGGCGAAGCCAGCCTCGGACACGCTCGCCGGGCTGCCTTCCAGCTATGGAGATGTCCCGAAGCTCGGGCCCGCGCTTCCCGGTGACTTGGGCCGTCCGATCCTGAGCGCCCAGCGGAATCGCGCCGAGGGCGAGACGGCGCCGGGCCGGACCGACGATAATGCCGAGGCCAGGCGGCAACAGCGCCTGGCCGAAGCGAAGGCCGCCCGCGAGTCCGGCCTGCTGGCCCAGATCGCGTCCAGCCAAAGTCCTTCGAAGGCAGGTTCGTCTAACGCGTCAATGACGCAAGGAGAACTGCAGGCGGGCAAGGATGCGGGCGCGCCGGAATCCAAGCCTACGCACAAGGAGCAATTCATTAATGGGCGCAGCGATGCCGCGACGGCCAATTCGCACGGCGTGATCGCGCCGATCTCGCCCAACACGCTGCTGGCGGGCAGCGTGATCTCGGCAAGCCTCATCACGGGCTTGAATTCCGACCTGCCCGGCGTGGTGATCGCGCAGGTGACGCAGAACGCCTACGATACGGTGTCCGGCAGGATACTGCTGGTGCCGCAAGGCGCCCGGCTGATCGGGAAGTATGACAGCGTGGTAGCCTACGGCCAGCGGCGCGCGCTCGTCATATGGCAGCGGCTCATCCTGCCGAATGGCGGTTCGGTCCAGCTCGACTACATGCCGGCGACCGACCCATCGGGCTTTGCCGGCGTGGCCGACAAGGTCGACTTTCACACGTGGACGCTGCTGAAGGGTGTCGCCATCGCGACGATGCTCGGCGTCGGTACCGAACTGACAATTGATGGCGAAAGCGATTTAGTCGAGGCGATCCGCGAATCCGCCCAGACCAATACCGCGCGTGCCGGCGACCAGATCACCCAGCGCAACCTCGACATCCCGCCGACGATCACGGTCAGGCCCGGCGCGCCGGTGCGCCTGCTGGTGACCCGCGACGTGGTCCTGGCACCCTGGCAATAGCGACGGAGGCAATCATGGTGGACCTGAAGCTGGGCAAGCTGCCCGACCGCACGCCAGTGAAGCTGGCGATAATGATCACGCCGGACCTGCAAAACGCGCTGCAAGCTTATGCCGCGTTCTACGCCGCGCGATACGACGTGGAAGAGCCCGTCGCGGAACTTGTCCCGGCGATGCTGGCGGCGTTCCTGGAGAGCGATCGCAACTTCGTCCGCGCCCGCGAGGCCACACTGAAGGCACGGCCGTCATAGAGCGGAGCCCGGAAAGGAAGCTCGAACTTTTGACCGTCCAGATTTCGGCGGCGGTGCGGATCAGGAGCCTGCGCCAACCGGGCATATATGGGATCATCCAGTTGGCGACGTGGAAACCGCGTAGGTAGGGCGGGCCACCCTGATGCAGTATCAAAGCCCAAAACGCGCACATAAAACCGAAAGCAAAATCTGGGACGCGCTTGGCATTATCTATCGACCTCCTGAAAGGTCTATTTCGCTGGAATCCATTGTTCAGCAGCCTGGCTAAAGCTGAGTGAAGCAATTGCATTCTGGGGCGAGCGAGTAACTTTCCGGAGCGGCATTTGTGGGATGGTAGACTGACAACGACCCGACGAAGCAAATGCCAAAGCTATGCAAATTCCTCGTCGTCGGCGTTGGGTCGTCTGCGGTGGTCAAGCCGATCGAAACATCTGCACAAGATACCCGCTGTTTTCTATCACCATTGTCGTGACTTGACGGAGAGTTTCGCAGATAGGCGCGCGCCCTTCGCAGCCGGCTACATGCCTTCGCGATCACAAACTCCTTCCGGACCGCACATGCCACGAAAGCCCCGGCCGACGCCGACCGCAAAATCCAGCCCCAAATTCGAAAAAGGAAAGCCGGGACCACAACTGAAGCAGCCGATGGAAAATCCGGCTCCCTCCGCTACCGAATGGGAAGAACCTGCGACGTTCGGCGAGGCATTGCGACTTCACACGAGGCGGTTTGGAGAATCCTACCTGCTGCTGCACCGTGCGATCATCCAACCCGACGAACCCTTTCACCGAGACACCCTGAAGGGGTGGGCGTTGGGCCGCAGAGTGCCGCGTAGCGCCGCCAGTATGGACGTTCTAGCTCGTATCGAGCAGCGATACGGATTGCCGTCAGGCTATTTCAAATCGAAATTGCCGCATCCGGGACGCGCTACGACCATGCCATCATTGCCGGGTATCACGCCAGCGGAACAACGACGGCTGGCTTGGCATCTTCCTGACGACTTCGGCAAACGTACATGCGCGCAGCAAGCCGAAATCCTAAACTGGGTGCGTACCGTGGTGATTTCGGGATCGACTGAATTTCGTCGGTATCAAGCCGAGGCATCCAAGATACGCTATAGTCTCCGCTTCCCGTCCCTGACCGGACGCAAGCCTCAAGCCCAGCGCCAAAGGCGCATGGAAGAAGCCGATCTCGTAATCGAGGAAGACGACATTGACCGGATCGTTGGCTCTATCGAGGCGCCACCTCGTCTCACTGCCGAAATGGCGGAACTCATCCGGTTCAAATCAAGCACGCTTACGGACATCGGGTTCCAGCGCACCGGTGTGTGGAACGACGAGACCATCCTCCAGAAGGTCGAACACCTGGGGCTGATGTTCGGGGCGATGCGAGCCGCTCGGGATGGGCCAGTCGTCGGCCTAAGCGTTCCGGCAAGGCACCTAACGCTGGCGATGCTGGTCTTTCCTCGGCTGTGGGACTGGTACGTGCAATGGCGCGAGATGCGACGCGGCTTCTTCACGCGCTGGGAAGTCGACATGCTTCGCCTCGCCTCGGCGCTGACCCGCAAGAAGACCGGATGGCTGCGTCAGATGCCGGACCTTGCAATCCGCCTCACACCGATCGCGGGACTGATCAGCGAAGCGGAGATCATCGCTGCGCGAGTGGATTGGGGCGCGGCCTGCGATCGTCTCCATGGGCACGCCGCAGCGCGCGCCAAGGAAATTGAACGGGTCGCCCGCGTTCATCGCGACCCTTTCGAGCCGATTCTGTCGGTCCTGCAGGCCGACAGCCCGGTGGGTGAGTACCGAAAGATCGCCGATGAAATCCTGCGGCTTGCGCCTAACCCCGATCGCCATCCGCGCGCAGCCGCTGAAGCAGCGCGTTCGTTCCTGCTAATCCGTCTTGGCCTGCACCTAGGATTGCGACAAAAGAACCTGCGACAGCTGATGGTCTGCCCACGCTGCCAGCTGCCGCGCTCGGAGCGGCAGCTCGAAACCATGAAGCGTGGAGAGATCCGGTGGAGCGAACGCGACCATGGCTGGGAGGTCTTTATACCCGCCATCGCGTTCAAAAACGCGGGATCGTCGTTCTTCGATGGTCGCCCGTTTCGCTTGGTACTCCCTGACCTCGCCGACCTGTACCGCCACATCGACGAATACGTCCGCCGACATCGACAGGTTCTCCTAGGACCCGTCGCGGACCCCGGCACCCTGTTCGTCAAGACGGTCAAGGTGACCAGCCGCTCGGCCGAGTACGACCAGAACACGTTTTACGAGGCATGGCGTCTCGTCATCCAGCGCTACGGAATCTACAATCCTTACACCGGCAACGGCGTTATCAAGGGCCTGTTGCCGCATGGGCCGCACAACATCCGTGATGTCCTGGCGACGCATATTCTCAAACAGACAGGCTCGTACGAGCGCGCGAGCTACGCGATCCAAGACACGCCGGATATGGTGGCAAAGCATTACGGGCGTTTCCTGCCGCAGGATAAGTCAGCGCTGGCCGCACAAATCCTGAATCAGGTCTGGATGGAAGCCTGATCGGCACCGCCCCCGCTGCCGTTGCGGACCGACCTGACACTTGCCATTCGTGTTCGGTTAACGGTGGAAATGGAGGTGTTTCCCTGTGGCTCGAAGTGGGACAAAGCCGCTGTTCTATTCTGATCTGCGAAACGGCAGTCCTGCCCGAAATCTGCCGTTAACGACGTGAAGACGCGGTAGGCCCGACAAACGGCACTGATCTGTGTTTCTACTGTCAGTTCAATCCCTCCAGATTTCTGGAACTACCCGTCCTTCCGGATTGAACCCGCTTTGATTGAGCGCCTTCACACCGGGCCTGCGGTACTTCGCGAATTCCACCTCGGCATGGGCAATCCGCTGCTGCATCGACTTGACCACGTCGGGATGCAGGGAGGCGACCGAATACTGTTCGCTGCGGTCGCGCATGTCGTAGAGTTGCGGATAGCCGCGCCCTTCGAGATACACGAAATACGACATGTAGAGGTCGGAATTCACGTACTTCCAGTCCTGTGTCCGGACGGCGACGACTTCCTCGTTCTGGAACAGGATCAGCGCATCGTGCGGGCTGGGAGCACCCTGGGTCAGCACCGCCGAAATGTCTTTACCGTCGAGTTCGACACCGGCAGGCGGCGCGATCTGTGCAAAGGCGCACAAGGTCGGGAAGATGTCGATGCCCATCGCGATCGAATTGCAGCGCTTTCCCGCCGGGATGCGGCCGGGCCACCGGGCGACGAACGGCACGCGGTAGCCGCCGTCATAGCCCGCACCGCCCTTGCGGTTGCGCATGCCGCCGGCTGAGCCTTCGAACCAGGGGCCGTTGTCCGAAGTGAAGATCACCAGCGTATCCTCATCCAGCCCCTGCGTCTTAAGGGCAGCCAGCACACGGCCGACGATCGAATCCACCTCCATGACGCAATCGCCGTAGGCCGCAGCGTCCTTCGACTTGCCTGCGAAGCCGGGTGCGGGGAAATTCGGCAGGTGCGGGGCGCTGAGCGCAAGTTCCAGGAAGAACGGGCGCGCGCGGTTGTCGGCGATGAAGCGTTCGGCCCGTTCGCAAAATTGCTGCTGCAACTGTGGATAGTCCACGTCGCTCTTCTGCTTTTCCGCTCCGTCGTATTCGAACAGGTTCAGCGGGCTGATGTCATGGCTATAGGGAATGCCGTAGAACAGGTCGAAGCCGTACTTCGTAGGTGGCCAGTAGGGCTCGACGTGGCCCAGATGCCACTTCCCGATCAGCGCGGTGGTGTAGTCGCCTTCCAGCGCCTGCGGCAGGGTCTTTTCGCTCAGCGGGAGCCCGCCCTTGTCGGCTTCGAGCAGAACCCGCGAGAGCGCGGTGCGCACGGGGTAGCGCCCGGTCAGAAGGCCCGCTCGCGACGGCGTGCAGACATTGGCAGGCGCGTAATAGTCCGTCAGGGTCACGCCCTGCTTCGCCATGCGATCGAGGTGCGGGGTGGGAATGGTGCCACCGCCCATCGGGCCGATGTCGCCATAACCCAAATCGTCGCAGTAGATGACCACGAAGTTGGGCTTGCGGCGCGACGCGGCGGCAACCGCGCCCGAAGCCATGCCAAGCGCTGCCGCCCCGATCATGCCCTTTATGACGTCACGCCGTTCCATATCGCCAAACTCCCTTAAAATCCGCCGATCAGGCGACCGCAGGCTTTCTTGCGAAGAGCCCGAAGCCTGCGATGACAGCATAGCACACGGCGGGCAGCACCAGCGCGATACCCAGGTTGTCGCCTGCCACATCGGCCAGCGCGCCGGTCGCCAGCGGCACGATCGCGCCGCCGCAGATCGCAACGTTGATGATGCCCGAACCGTCCGCCGCGCGGGCGCCCAGCTTCTCGCACGCAAGAGAGAAGATCGTCGGGAACATGATCGAGTTCATCAGGCCGACCAGCAGCAGCGCATAGCCCGACACATGGCCCTGCGTGCCGACCGAGACCGCGATCAGCCCGATCGCCGCGCAGGCGTTGAACGCCAGCACCACGCCGGGATTGACCTTGCGCAGCACGGCAGAGCCGACGAAGCGGCCCACCATCGCCCCGCCCCAGTACAGGCCGATCAGCTTGCCTGCCGACTGCTCGGGCAGAGCCATCACGTGGTCCTGCATCAGGTAACTGACGATCAGCGAGCCGATCGAGACTTCGGCGCCAACGTAGAGGAAAATGCAAAGCGCACCATAGCCGAACCGCGCACGGGTCAGCAGGTCGAGGCCGAGACCGGCGGAGTGGTCCGCGTCATGCTTCTCGGCCGGAAGCCGGTTGCGGAACATCCACACGGCACCAGCGACCAACGCCAGCGCCACGGCGATGCCGAGGTAGCCGTGAACGATGGCCGCGCTCTCGGTTCGGCGGTAGGCATCGAGAGCAGGTCCTGCGAGGTCCTTAGCCGAAACCTTGGCGAGGCTGCCCAGGATCAGCACCGAACCCGCGATCGGGAAAAGCGTGGTGCCCAGCGAGTTGAAGCCTTGCGCGAAAGTCAGGCGCGAGCTGGTCGTCTCGGGCTTGCCGAGCAGGCTGATCAACGGGTTGGCGACGACCTGCACGATGACCACGCCCGCCGCCAGCACGAAGTAGGCGGCGAGGAACTGCCAGTACGTCGCCGTCTGCGAGGCGGGAATGAAGGCGAGGCAGCCTGCGATCATGATCAGCAGGCCCACGGCGGCGCCGCGCATGTAGCCGACCTTGCACACCAGCATCGCGCCCGGAATGCCGATCACAGCATAGGCGGTGAAGAAGCAGAACTGCACCAGCATCGCCTCGGTATACGAGAGCGTGAACAGTTCCTTGAGCTTGGGGATGATCACGTCGTTGAGGCTGGTGATGCCCCCGAAGATGAAGAACAGCGCCATCACGAAATAGCGCAGTTCCGGCGCGTCCACATGGCCGCCGGGCACTTCCTCTCCGAACTCTGGGACCGTGCTTTTTCCGGGTGCCATGGCCATCGATCGATCCTCGTATCCGCTTGCAGATGAAAAATGCCGCCCCGCGCGCAAGGCACGGGGCGGTCAAGGTAGGTCAGGGATCAGTCTTGCCAGGTCTTGCCCTTGAGGCGCACGGTCATGACCGGGCCGAGGTGTTCGGCATCCTCGCCCAGCGCAAAGCCGTAATCGCCGGGCACGACGGTCCAGTTGCCGTCCTGCCAGTCGGCCAGCAGGCGCTGGTCGATGGTCATGGCCACCGGCTTGCTCTGCCCGGCCGTCAGTTCCACCCGCTGGAAGCCAAGCAAACGCTGCACCGGCTTGCCGCCGCGCGAGACGAGATAGAGCTGGGCCACCGTGGCGCCCTCACGCTTGCCGGTGTTAGTCATACGGGCGCTAGCCCGGGTGCCGTCGGTCTTCAGACCGCTGGCAGCGAAGCGGGTATAAGACAGCCCGTAACCGAACGGGAACAACGCCTTCTGACCCTTCACCGCGTTCCAGCGATAGCCGACGTTGGCCCCTTCGATGTCGTAGTCAGCGACCAGCGGCTGACCCTTCATATCGGGCATGCCGAAGAAGCTGGGTTCGGTGCTGTCCAGTCCATCGACTTCGGCGCGCGGCAGTTGCTCCTTGCCCGCCGGGAAAGTGATTGGCAGCTTGCCTGAGGGATTGACCTTGCCGGTCAGCACCGCTGCGATAGCTTCTGCGCCGCGCGCGCCGGGATACCATGCTTCGATCACGGCCGCAGTGCTGCCAAGCCATGGCATCATGACGGGACCGCCGGTTTCCAGCACCACGATGGTGTTCGGATTGACAGCGGCGACCGCCGCGATCAGGTCATCCTGACCGTTGGGCAAGCTCATGTCGGGAACGTCGAACCCTTCGCTGGTCCACTGGGTGGCAAATACGATCGCAACGTCGGATTTCTTCGCCTGCGCCACGGCTTCGGCGATGTAGCGGCCGTTGCGATAGTGGATTTCCGCCTGGGGGGCCGCTTCGCGCAAGGCCTTGAGCGGAACCGAACTGTGATAGGATTCGGCGATGAACGGCGAGTTCTCATCGCCGTTGCCTGCCGGGATATAGACGGCAGGCCCGCCCTCGGCTTGCACCTGACTGGACCCGGCGCCTGACAGCACACCCGAATTGGCATAACCGCCGATCACTGCGATACGCCTGGCCGACGCGGCGAGGGGCAGGACATCGCGCTCGTTGCGCAGCAGGACGATACCCTGGCGCGCCACTTGTTCGGCGATGTCGCCATGCGTCTTGAAGTCGATCGCACCGCCGGGCTTGGCCGGGTTCGCATCGAGGCCATTGTCGTAGATCGCCCAGAGGATACGGCGGTTCATGTCGTCCAACCGCTTGGCATAGGCCGGGTCCCCCTTGGCTGCAGCCGCCAGCTTGTCGGCAAAGAATACTTCCTTGTCGAGCTGCTCTCCCGATTGCTGGTCAAGCCCGTTGAGCGCAGCGCCGAGCGAGGGCACCGCGCCCCAGTCGGACATGACGAAGCCCTTGTAGCCCCAGTCCTGCTTGAGCACCTTGTTGAGCAACCAGTCGTTGTCGCAGGCCGAATGTCCGTTGACCTTATTGTAGGCGCACATGACCGAGCCGGGATCGCCGATCTCGATGCCGATCTTGAAGGCCAGCAGATCGCTTTCATGCGCATTGGCGGCGCTGATCTTGCTGTCCACCACCTTGCGGCCTGTTTCCTGACCGTTGAGCGCGAAGTGCTTGATGGTGGAAATGATGTGATTGGACTGGATGCCGCGGATGGCATGACCAGCGAGAGTTCCGGCCAGCAGCGGATCTTCGCCCAGATACTCGAAATTGCGACCGTTACGCGGATCGCGCATCAGGTTGACGCCGCCGGCAAGCAGTACGTTGAAACCCTTGGCACGAGTTTCGGAGCCGATCATCCGGCCGCCTTCCTCGATCAGCGCCGGGTTCCAGGTGGCAGCCTGCGCCAGGCCGGAAGGCAGCGCGGTGGCGCCGTCCTTGCGAACGCCGAAAACGTAGGAAACGCCGAGGCTGGCATCGGTTTCGAACAGGGCCGGCACGCCAAGGCGCGGAATGCCGGGAATGTAGCCCGCCCCCGGGATCGCCACTGCGGGCGGTTCGGGCGCATCGGGCGTCAGCTTGAGGGGCATGATGCCATGCGTCAGGATCGTCTTTTCTTCCGTTTGCATCGCCTGCAGCGTCTTTTCCGCCTTGGCCGATGCGGCTTGCCCACCCTTGTCCAGCGTGGCCTTGTCCTGCGCACCGGAAGCCCCGGCAGCCAGCGCCGCGCACGCGCCGGCAAGGAAAAGCGAAGTGCGAAGAGTCATGGAAGTGATCCCGAAATGAGAAGAAGAAGGGGAGAGATTCCCGATGAAGGACGATGGCTGGCACAGCCCTTCATCGGGACTCGAAGCGGGCATTCACGACAGGAGGAGAGGCGTCGCGAACACCCGCCTCGAAAGGGTCAGAACTTGTAGCCCATGCTTGCACCGAAGTAGCGGAAGGCGCCCTTGGGACGGAACGCGGTGAGGTTGTTCGGCGTCAGCATCTGCGACGTCAGCGTCGTGCCATTGGCGACGTTGGCGTAGTAGTTCTGGTTGAACATGTTCTTCACGAAGACCGAAGCGTTGAAGCCCTTGTCCTGCGCGCGGATGCCGATGGTGGCATCGACAATCGGGTAGCCGTCCTGCTTCAGCAACGGGTCCTGCTCGAGCGAGAAGGTCACGTCGCTCTGGTAGGCGAGCGAAAGGTCGATGTAGCCCAGATAGGCGCCGATCTCATGCTCGTAGCGCGGGTTGAAGCCGATGCGCCAGCGCGGAGTGTTGGGCAACATGCCGCCCCGGATATTCTGCTGCGGACCCGAGGTGACGGTGCCGCCGGCTCCGTTGGACGTCTGGACGCGCGCGCAGGTGTTCGCCGGCACGGCCTGACCAACCGCAATGATGGGCGTTCCGACCCGCTGCGAAAGCGGACAGGCAAGGCCGTCGGCATCGAAAGTGCCCTTCACGTAGGCCATGTTCACGCCCAGCGAGAAGTGATCGTCCGGCTGGAAGGTCGCCTCGACCTCGACACCCTTGGTCTGCGCCTTGCCCGCGTTGGTGACGACGAACAGGAAATTGCCGGTCGACTGGTCCGAACGGTTCGCCTGCACCTGCAGGTCAGTGTAGTCGGCGAGGAAGGCTGCCGCCGCGACACGCAGCTTGCCGTCGGACGTCGCGCCCTTGAAGCCGATTTCGTAGGCGTTGACCTTCTCCGGCGCGACGACCGGGTTGTTGTTGAAGGTCTGGTTGTATTCGGTGCCCAGGCTCTGGCCCTTGTAGCCGCGGGTGTACGAGGCATAGACCTGCGCATTGCGGCTGAATTCATACTGCAGGCCTGCTTTGCCGGTGATCGCATCGTCGCTGGCCTTGGTCGTGCCACTGGTGAGCGTGGCGCCCGAGAACGCAGGCGTATCACCTCCGACGAGCGCGGCTGCGTTCTGGTGGCCGTCAACCTTCAGCTTTTCGCGCTGGAGGCGGATACCGCCAACCACCTTCAGGCCACCGACGATGCGGTAGTCGGCCTGACCGAACGCCGCGATATGCGAGCTATCCAGCTCTGCGGCATGTGAGCCCGAAGCGCCCACCGGTGCCGGACAGGCGGCGCCGATCGCCAGACCCTGATTGAGCGGGTTGCTCGTCGGGCAGCTGACGATGCGGCGGGAGAACGCACGGTCCAGGTGCAGGTCGGAATAGAACAGGCCAACCACGTAGTTGAGATCATGGTTGCCGTTCGAACCGAGCCGCAATTCCTGCGTCCACTGGTTCAGTGTGAACGGACCGCCGTTGACGTCGAACTGGGCATAGGCAGGCGCATTGCCATTAAGGCCGGTGTAGATTGGTACCGGCGTATTCAGGCCGTCGACGTCCTGATTGTTGTAGAAGCTGTACTTCTGGTATGCGGTGATCGACGTGATCGTGGTCGCACCCAGGTCATAGCTGCCTTCCAGCGAGTAGATCTGCGAGCTCGTCTTCGAAACGGTCGACAGATTGGTGCTGACCTCATCGTTCTTCGGACCGGCGACGACCGGGCCCATCAGGCTCGCAAGATTGGCGTTGTCGGTGCGAATCGCCACCGACTGGCAGCAATCGGCGTTATTCTTGTTGTAGCTGCCCGAAGCGAGCAGGTTCAGGTCACCGAGCTTGAACTCGACCTTGCCGCGCACGCCCCAGCTTTCGTAGCCATTGACCTTGTCGCCCAGGACGACGTTGTGGATGTAGCCGTCGTCCTTGTTGTAGTAGCCGGTCAGGCGCACGCCGACCGCATCGTTGATTGGGCCGGAAACCGTTCCGTTGAGGTGGTACTCGCCCATTTCAGCAATCGTTGCCTGCACCTTTCCGCTGAGAACATCGGTGGGCCGCGCGGTCACGATCGAGATCACGCCACCGCTGGCGTTCTTGCCGAACAGCGTGCCCTGCGGGCCGCGCAGAACCTCGACGCGCTCGATGTCGGCAAGGTCGGAAAAGCCCTGCGCTTGGCGCGCCATCACGACGCCATCGATCACCGTGGAGACCGCAGGCTCACTACCCTGCCCGAACACCTGCGTGCCGATGCCGCGGATGCGGAAGGTGGAGTTCGAAGGGTTGGTGCCCTGCGTGTAGGTCAGCGTCGGCGAGACCTTCTGCAGTGAGGTGGTGTCGGTGATATTGCGTTCAGCCAGCGAGTCGCCGGTAACCGCAGTAATCGCCAGAGGCACGTCCTGGAGGCGCTCAGAACGCTTTTGAGCAGTGACGATGATCTCGTTGCCTGCACCCTCAGTCGTCCCGGAAGCATCAGTTGCTTGCGCGAGAGCCGGCGATGCGACGCTGGCAAGAATCGACGACGCAAGCAGCGCCGCTGTAAGCTTATGCATGATTTCCTCCCCCTGGATCATAATCGTCCATTTGGAAGGTTTTTAATGCAGGCGAACAAAAGCATCGTCAACACCAGACTTAAAGATAGGTTATTGCGCAGTCAGCGGTGTGGCCTTTTGGCCTCAGCTCAGCTTGTTCCGCGAGCGCTTTCGTTAGGCAACAACAGGGCGAGCACGGCCTCCGCATGAGCGTCGATGGCAGCATCGGACATAAAGTCATAGCCCATTGCGAGCTGGGCCTCTTTCTGGAACATGAACGGCAGCTGGATCATGCCGACCATGGCGTAGAACAGCGAAGGCAGCGGCATCGGACGCAGCGTGCCGTCGGCTATGAGCGCTTCAAGTTGGGGCATCGTATCCGAATGGTTGCTCTTGACGAATTCCTCAACCATCCACTCCAGCCGCTCGCCACCGGCAATCGATTCTGCGACCGTAATCCGCGCATGCTCGGGATGTTCAGCACTGTATCGCGTATAACGACGCAGAAGCTTGCGAAAACGGTCGCGCGGCGTAAGTCCGGGGTCGCTGTCGACGATGTCTACGACGCTTCGCTGCAACAGGGCGAACATGTCGCGCACCGATTCTCGCCAGAGCTCATCCTTGCTGCCAAAGTGATAGGTGATCATCGAATGGGTCGTGCCCGCGGCGCGCGCAATATCGCGCACGTTCGCAGCGGCGAAGCCATAAGCGGCAAAGGCATCGCGGGCACATTGCAGGATGCGCGAGCGCGTTTCCTCGGCGCGGGCCTGCGACAATTGACGGCGGCCGGCCCGGCCACCGGAACCCGGCACACCCGCTTCTCTGTCGACATCGACTATCAGGCTTTTCTTCGGAATGGCGCGCTCCATCTCATGGTCACCCACCAGGGACCGGCAAAGAGAATCTGCTACGACGCGCCCGCAAATCGCGCAAACAGTTAACGCCGCCTCGATGTAACAAAAGATGGCAGGGAAACTTTCTTGCGAACGCTCTTGCAATAATCGTCCATCTGGACGATTACCCAATTATCCAAGCAATATGTACAAATATTCAAGAGGCCGAAGACAGGCCCCGGGTGAGGAGAGACGATGGTTAGCCACCTTTCACGACGCTTGCGTCGCGCACGTTTCGCCTGTTCTGCCGCAGTGCTGGTGTTGGCCGGACTGGCCGCGCCGGTCGCATTTGCCAAGGCGCTCGGAACGCCGCTTGGTAGCCAGTCATCCAAGCCTGATATCATCCTTATCGTTCTGGACGATACGGGCTTTTCCGATCTCGGCGCCTTCGGCTCGGAAATCCGCACGCCGAACATCGACGCCCTGGCGGCACGCGGCCTGCGCTACAACCATTTCGACAGCAAGGCGGTGTGTTCGCCCACTCGCGCATCGCTGATGACCGGGCGCAACCCGCAGACCGTGCGCATGGCCGACCTACCCGCCCGCGTGCTCGACCCCAGCGACCTCACCCGCGATCGCGGCGAGTTGCCGCAGAACGCTAGCACGATCGCGCAAGTGCTGCATCGCGCCGGATATGCCACACATGGTTACGGCAAGTGGCATCTCGCCCCGGAAAGCGAGGACGGCTCGCCCGGCCACAACGGTTCGTGGCCACTCCAGCGCGGGTTCGACGATTTCTACGGCTTCTTCCTGGGTTGGTCGGACCAGTATCACCCCAAGCTGATCGAGGGGAACCGTCGCCTCGCCTCGCCCAACGCGCCGGGCTATCACTTCTCTGTCGACATTACCGACCATGCCATCAAGGCGCTGGACGAAGGCCGCGACAAGCCGCAGTTCGTCTATCTCGCCTTCGGCGCCGCACATGCCCCCATCCAGGTGCCCAAGCCCTATATCGATGCCTATGCAGGCGTGTTTGAAAAGGGCTGGGACGCGCTGCGGGTGGACAGGCTGGCGCGCCAGAAACTGATGGGCATCATGCCGCCGCAGGCCGAACTCACCCCCCGCGCCGCCAGCGACCGGGCATGGAGCGACCTGACGGCTACCGAAAAGACCGTGTTCGCCCGTTTCATGGCGACCTATGCGGGTTTCATCACGCATACGGACGAGCAAATCGGACGGCTGGTCCAGCATCTCAAGGACACCGGCCGTTTCGACAACACGCTGATCGTCCTGGTCACTGACAACGGCGCCGCATCGGAAGCGGGACAGAAAGGGTCTTTCGAACGCCTCTATGCGCCCAATACCCTGACGCCCGAGCAGATGCTGGCGCGCCTTGACGAACTGGGTTCCGACAAGACCCAGAGCGAATACCAGCGCCCCTGGGCCTATCTCGGCGCGACCCCGTACAAGCGCTATAAGCTGTGGCCGCAACTGGGCGGGGTGCGCACCCCGATGGTCGTCAGCTGGCCCAACCGAATCCACGACGGCGGCAAAGTGCGCACCCAGTATGTCGATGCGGTCGATATTGCCCCGACGCTTGCCGCCGCAGCGGGCACGGCGTTTCCCAAGACCGTGGAGGGCAAGGCCGAAATCCCGGTCGCAGGCGCGTCCATCCTGCCCACGATCGGCAACCCGGCGGCACCGGCGGCTCGCACCGTCCAGTATTTCGAACTGCGCGGCAATCGCGCCATCACGCAGGGCAAGTGGCGCGCATTGGCGATCCATCCGCGCGACGACGATTTCGAGAAGGACGTCTGGCAGCTGTACGACACGGACGCAGACCCGTCCGAGAACCATGACCTTGCAGCGCAGATGCCTGCCAAGGTCAAGGAACTGAAAGCGCTCTGGTGGTCTGAAGCGCGCAAGTACTCCAATCCGCCTCTCGCCGAAGCGCCCAAGGCCTTCCGCTATCGCGAGATGTTCGACGGCAGCCCCGATCGCACAGAGCCGGTGGTGAACGAGGGAGAGAAGTAATGCGCATCATCCGCCGCACCATGGCTGCCCTGGCCCTGAGCTCCATGCTGGCCGGCGCATCTGTGCCGGCGGTTGCCGCCGAAACGGCTCCGGCCGCAACCGCCGCACCGCGGACCTCGGGACCGCCAAACATCATCCTGATCCTTGCCGACGACTTCGGGGTCGAGGGCATCAATGCCTATGGCGGCGAGTACCACACGCCCAATGTCGACAGACTGGCCAGCGAAGGCACCCGCTTCGACAACGCGCACGCCATGCCGCTGTGTTCGCCATCGCGCGTCCGGCTGATGACGGGGCAGGAGAACTGGCGCAACTACGAGGCGTTCGGTTACCTCGCGCCGGGCCAGCGCACGTTCGGCAACGTGATGAAGGATGCCGGTTACGTGACCGGGATGTTCGGCAAGTGGCAGCTCATGGGCAACGGGTTCGACGGCCGCACCGGCATCACCCCCAAAGCCGCCGGGTTCGACGAAAGCTATCTGTGGCAGCTTCAGGCACTGACCCCCAAGGGCTCGCGCTACTGGGGTCCGACCCGCGCCTACAACGGCACGCCGAAGATCAGCGAGGAAGGCTTCGGCCCCGATTTCGACAGCGCCAAAGCGCTCGATTTCATCGCGAAGAACAAGAAGAAGCCGTTCTTCCTCTATTACCCCATGGTGCTGGTCCATAACCCGTGGGTCCAGACCCCGGATTCGATGACCGCCGAGGGTGCCAGGGATCGCTTCAACGGCATGGTATCCTACATGGACCGGCTCGTCGGCGACCTGATGGCAAAGCTCAAGGCCGAAGGGCTGGACCAGAATACCGTCGTCATCTTCACCGGAGACAACGGCACCAACCGCCAGATCACCTCGATGCGCAATGGGCACCCCGTCCGCGGCGGCAAGGGCACGACGACCATCAACGGCACGCACGTCCCCTTCATCGCCTGGGGCCCCGGCGTTCCGCAAGGCAAGGTGAGCGAGGCGCTAGTCGATTTCACCGACCTGCTGCCCACATTCGCGGACATCGCCGGCAAGCCTGCCCTTGCAGGCAAGATCGACGGCGTCAGCCAGTGGCCGGTGATCGGGGGCAAGGCGCAGAGCGCGCGCAGCTCGATCTTCATGCACTACGCGCCGGTGTGGCAATTCCAACCCGAACGCTTCGCCTTCGACGCCAACTGGAAGCTCTATGGCGATGGCCGCTTCGTCGCGATGGACCCGATCGCGGGCGTCGAAACCGAAGTGCCCGCCGGTCAGCGCAAGGGCGAGGCCGCGCGCCACTACGCCGCGTTGCGCGAGGTCATGGACGAGACGCAGGACGGCCCGCTGGACCCCACACGCTACCCCTGGTGCGAGGGACAGCCCTCGCTTGATGCCGCCAAACCCGCCACCGTCGCCGGTTGCAGCCGCTTCCCCGGAGGCGAGGAATGATGCGCCGCCTCCTTACCGCCTCGCTGCTGGCCGGAGCCTGCGCCATCGGCCTGTCCGGTTGCATTGCGACGGCGACGCAGGCGGACGCTCCGGCGCAATCGGCAAGGCCGGTGGCGGCCGCCAGGCCCAATGTCGTCGTGATCCTCGTCGATGATCTCGATTGGGCGGACGTTTCGACATATGGGCGCTCGGACGTTCCCACGCCCAACATCGATCGGATCGCCAAGAGCGGCGTTGCCTTCTCCAGCGGCTATGTGGCGGCGTCCGTCTGCGCGGTCAGCCGGGCCGGGCTGCTGACCGGCCGGATGCCGCAGCGGTTCGGCTTCACCTACAACATCAACGACGAAGGCGACGAAGGCGCGGGACTGCCCGTGGACCAGAAGACACTGGCCGAACGCCTGCGTCCGCTGGGATACCGCACCGCCGCCTTCGGCAAATGGCATCAAGGCGCCGAGAAGCAGTTCTACCCGACCAACCGTGGCTTCGACGAGTTCTTCGGCTTCCTTGCTGGTGAAACCAACTATATAAATCCCGAAACGCCGGGGATCGTCACCACCCCCACCAAGGCGGACAAGTATCCGATCCGCCCGCGCACCGGCAACCATGCCATGGTCGAAGGGCCCGACGCCCGCCCGGCCGACGATTTCACCGGCTATCTCACCAGTCAGATCACCGATCGCGCGATAGATTTCATCGACCGCTCGGCGCGGCAGCCCAACGATCCGTTCTTCGCCTATGTCGCCTACAACGCGCCGCACTGGCCGTTGCAGGTGCCCAGGACCTATTATGATCGCTTCGCGCAGATCAAGGACCCGGTCCGCCGCACCTATATCGCGATGATCGCTGCGATGGACGAAGGCGTGGGCCGCATTCTGGACACGCTGGAAGCACGGGGCCTCCGCGACAACACGATGGTCGTGTTCCTTTCGGACAACGGTTGCCCGGTCCATTTCGGGTTCTGCAATCCCAACCACCCGTGGGGCGCAGGAAAGTTCACCTATATCGAGGGCGGCGTGCGCGTGCCGTTCATGATGTCGTGGCCAAAGGGCCTGAAGCCGCAGGGTATCAGCGACAGCCCTGTCTCCTCGGTCGACATCGCAGCAACCGTGCTCCACGCCGCCGATCCGACCCGCCCGCTGCCCGCCGAACTGGACGGGCGTGACCTCGTGCACACTGCCCGGCACCCCGATCCCGATCGCCTGCTGGTCTGGGGACAGGAGCCGGTCTATGCGGCCCGGCAAGGCAGCCGGAAGCTATGGGTATCGCGCGACTGGAAGCAGTCGCACCTCTACGACCTTTCCGCCGACCCGGACGAGAGCCGCGACCTGAGCGGCAGCGAGCCCAAGGCCGCAGCCGATCTCGCCGCCGAGATCGAGCGTTTCCGCACCAGTCTGCCCGCCCCCCTGTGGAAGCTCCACACGACCCGCAAGATCACGATCAACGGTCGCGAGACCGAAATGGTCTACTGATGAGGATGCCGATGAAGACCAAGACCTCGATCCTCGCGCGGGCTCTGATGGGCGCTGCCTGCCTCGCCTCCATGGTCTTGCCTACTACTTCGGCAACGGCAAAGACCCCGGCTCCGGCAGAAGCACCGCGCGAACGGCCGCGCAACGTGATCTTCGTGCTAGTGGACGATCTTCGTTACGACGGCATGGGCTTCCTCCAGCCGGGCCTCGTCAAGACGCCCAACATCGATCGCATGGCCAAGGAAGGCACCTACTTTCCCAACGCCGTCGTCACATCCTCTCTGTGCAGCCCAAGTCGCGCCACGATCCTGACTGGCCAGACCGCGCGCAACCACGGCGTCGTCGACAACAACAACAGTTCGGAAAACGGCCTAATCTTCTTCCCAAAGTATCTGCAACAGGCCGGATACCAGACTGCGTTCTTCGGGAAGTGGCACATGGGCGAGAGCACCGATGGTCCCCGCCCCGGCTTCGACAAATGGGTCAGCTTCAAGGGGCAGGGCAGCTACTGGCCGGTGAAGGAAGAGAGTGAGCACGGGTCGCCCAACCTCAACGTGGACGGCAAGCATGTGCCCCAGGAAGGCTACATGACCGACGAGTTGACCGATTATGCGATGAACTGGCTGACGAAGGAACGTGATCCAAAGAAGCCGTTCTTCCTCTACCTCAGCCACAAGGGCGTCCACTCCGACCCGCTGCCCCCGCCGCGCTACGCCCACCAGTACGACACCGCGAAGTTCACGCTCCCCGCCAGCGCCGCCAACACGCCCCAGAACAACGCGGGCAAGCCGATGTGGGTGCTCAACCAGCGCAATTCGTGGCACGGTATCGACTTCTTTTACAACGCAGATGTGCCGATGACCGAGTACCTCAAGTACTACTACGGCACGCTCTCCGCCATCGACGACAGCCTTGGCCGGGTCATGGACTATCTGCGCAAGAACCATCTGGAGAAGGACACGCTGGTCGTGTTCACGTCAGACAACGGTTTCCAGATCGGCGAGCACGGGCTGATCGACAAACGCAATGCCTATGAAGCATCGGTCCGCGTGCCGCTGGTCGTGTGGGAACCGGGCACCGTGCCCGCCGGTACGGTCAACCCAGGCCGCATCCGCAATCTCGACTTTGCACCTACCTTCCTCGACGTTGCCAGGGCGCAGCGTCCGGCGCAGTTCGAAGGCACCAGCGCATGGAAGCTGTGGGAAGGAAAGACCGCCCCGGCTGACTGGAAGCCGGGCGATTTCACATACGAGTACTATTGGGAATTCAACTTCCCGATGACGCCGGGCACCTTCGCTATCGAGCGCGACCGGGTGAAGTATATCGCGTATTACGGCGTCTGGGACACCGACGAACTCTACGACCTGAAGACCGATCCGGACGAGATGCACAACCTCGTCAACGATCCGAAGTGGGCCGCGAAGAAGCAGGAATTGCGCGAGGCACTGTTCGACCAGCTCGCCAACAGCGAAGGCAGGCACGTGATCCCCTATGGCATGCGCGACACCATCGGCGCGGTACGTCGCGACGTGAACGGCGCCCGTGCCGCCGACTTTCCCGCCGACTGGTACGTGAAGCCCAATCCAACGGACCGCTTCGACCCGATCCTTCCCGACAGCCCCGCCAAGCTGAATGCCAATGCGGCAAGCAAGCCGCTCATCTTCACGCCGCCGCTCGTCGATGAGCTCAAGCGTCAGGTGGGAGGCAGCCCCAAGTGAGTCATAAGAACCTGAGCCACACCGACATGTCCCGCCGCACGGTTCTGGGGTCCATCGCCGGAGCCGGTACACTCGCCGCTACATCCGGCGCTGCACGCGCAGCGGCGCCGGCCGGTCGCCCCAATATCCTGTGGATCGTCAGTGAGGACAACAACCCGTACATCGGCGCCTATGGCGATCCGCTGGCGCACACGCCGACGATCGACGCACTGGCGAAGAAGGGCCTGCTGTTTCGCAATGCCTTCTCCAACGCGCCGGTCTGCGCACCTTCGCGCTTCGGTATCCTGACCGGCGTCTATCCAGAAAGCTGCGCTCCGGCGAACCAGATGCGGGCTGTCGGCAAGCTGCCCAAGGCGTTCAAGACCTATCCCGAACTGATGCGCGCGGCAGGCTATTTCTGCACCAACAGCGCCAAGACCGACTACAACTGCGATGCCGATCCGCAAGCGATCTGGGATGGTCAGGGTAAAGCTGCCCACTGGCGATCGCGCGAGGACAAGAACCAGCCGTTCATGGCCGTGTTCAACTACGAGACCACGCACGAGTCCCAGATCTTCAAGCCGACCAATGGGCGCGTAATGCCGGACATGGTGAAGCTCCCCAGCTTCCTGCCAGACACACCGGGCGTGCGTCAGGACTTCGCCAGCTATTACAACCTGATGGAGAAGATGGACGGCCAGTTAGCCACGCGTCTTGCCGAACTGGAGGCCGATGGCCTCGCCGAGGATACCATCGTCTTCTACTACTCGGACAACGGCGGCGTGCTCGGCCGATCAAAGCGCTACTGCTTCGACGAAGGGCTGCGCTGCGCCATGGTGGTCTATGTACCGCCCAAGTGGCAGCACCTGATGCCCGGCCGACCCGGCTCTGAGATCACCTCGCCGGTCAGCTTCATAGATCTGGCGCCCACGGTCCTGGCTCTGGCCGGGGCGAAGCAGCCGGTACAGATGACCGGCAAGCCCTTCCTCGGCGCCCATGCGAAGCCGCAGCAGTACGCCTTTGGCATGCGCAACCGCATGGACGAGCGGATCGACTTTCAGCGCACCGTCACCGATGGTCGCTGGCGCTATATCCGCAACTACATGCCGCACCGCCCCTGGGGTCAGCATCAGGCCTTCGAATGGCTGGCCAAGGGCTATCAGGAGTGGGAGCAGGCATACCGCGACGGCACACTCAACGAGGTACAGGCACGTTTCTTCCAGCCCAAGCCGTTCGAGGAACTCTACGACCTCAAGGCCGATCCCGAAGAGCTGCACAATCTGGCAACCGATCCGGCCCATCGCGCCGTGCGCAAGACCTTGAGCGCGGCCGTGGACGCACAGATGATGGCGATCCACGACAACGGCTTCATTCCCGAAGGCATGGCGGGCGAAGGCTGGGCGGAAAGCCGCGATCCGGCGGACTATCCGCTCAAGGACGTCATGGCGCTCGCCCGTACTGCCGCGATAGGCAGGATCGAAGGCCTGCCTTCGCTGCGCGCCGCACTGGCGAGCTCCGTCGAAGTGCTGCGTTACTGGGCCGCAATCGGCTTACTGATCCTTGGCGACAAGGCTGCGCCAGCCAAAGCGGAGATGCTGGACGCCTTCACTCGGGAAACCCGCCCACACGTGCGCATCCAGTTGGCGGAGGCCCTTACGAAGATGGGCCGGACGGATGCCGCTGTCCCGGCACTGGTGACGCTGTGCACCCCCGCGCAACCTTGGCAGATACGTCTGCATGCGATCAACGCCCTGACATTTTTAGGCAAGGCGGCGATGCCAGCACTGGAGGTTGCCCACATGGCAATGAACGGTGAGAACGAGTACCTCAAGAGCGCAGGGAAGTATTTGGCCCTGACACTTACGGATTGCTACACCCCGTCGACCCCGATCTTCGATTGGGAGGGTCTTCTGGCTAAGATGCGCAAAGGCGGCGGTGAGTAGGACGAAAGATGGATACAGGTCAGCGCACCGCCCCGGAGCGGGACACAACCCCGGACGGCATGACATGGATCCCGGGCGGCACCTTTACGATGGGCTCCGAACGCTTTTATCCAGAGGAAGCGCCGTTGCGCCGTGTGGCGGTCGACGGCTTCTGGATAGACATCGCGCCCGTCACCAACCGCCGGTTCGCAGCTTTCGTTGAAGCGACCGGCTACACCACCGTCGCCGAGATCGTCCCCGATCGGAGGGACTACCCCGGAATGCTGCCCGGCATGGACCGCGCCGGTTCGCTGGTGTTTCACAAGAGCAGGACCCCGGTCGACACGTCCAACCCCGCCAACTGGTGGGCGTTCGAATTCGGCGCGGACTGGCACTATCCGCTTGGCCCCGACAGCGATGTCGAGAGCCTGGGGCTATGGGATCACCCGGTCGTCCAGATCGCCTACGCCGACGCCGAGGCCTATGCCCGCTGGGCCGGCAAGGACCTGCCCACCGAAGCCGAGTTCGAATTCGCAGCGCGCGGCGGGCTGGAGGGCGCGGACTACGCCTGGGGTGACGAACTGGCCCCGGACGGCGCGATGATGGCCAACTACTGGCAGGGGCTGTTCCCCTTCGCCAACCAGATGCTGGACGGGTGGGAGCGGACTTCGCCAGTGGGCACCTATCCCGCCAACGGCTACGGCCTCGTCGACATGATCGGCAACAGCTGGGAATGGACCAGCGACTGGTGGGCCGACACGCCCGAGACCGCGAAGAAGAAGGCCGGCGGATCGTGCTGCACGCTCAGCAACCCGCGCGGCGGGAAGCTCAAGGACAGCTTCGACCCTTCGCAGCCCGCGATCCGGATTGGCCGCAAGGTGCTCAAGGGCGGGTCGCACCTGTGCGCCGCGAACTATTGCCAGCGCTACCGCCCCGCCGCGCGTCATCCCGAGATGATCGACAGCTCCACTTCGCACATCGGCTTTCGTTGTGTGCTTAGATCAACGGCATAGGGACTTAGTATCATCGTAGCAGCCACATGCGGTAGCGGCAGGTTTGAGAAAATTCAGCCATTCTTCGCAGCAGCTACGAAAGACCTGCTTTGGTCGCGACCTACCACTACCGCCCTGCCCTCGCACGAATTCCGCCCTGATCGCGGACGTTCCCGAGCCCAAATCCGCTCCCTGAAACTGCTTCTTCGTTCATGCGACGAGATGTAGGAGATTTTCGCCATCTGTGCCGTTGTCTTGAATGGCCGATGGCGGGTTATGTCGCCGTCCAGCAGTGTTCCAAAGCTGGTCGAAGCAACGTGACGCTTTGGGCGAGTGATCTGCCGTCGGGGAAGGAGAGGCGGGGCCGGCACCGTCAAGCCTTGCAACTTGGCGCGAACGGGTTAGCTGGCTCTCTCCAAGCGAAGGAATTTGGACTAGAGACGAACTCCACCTGGGACTATTTTTTTACGCGGGCAGTTAGGAGTGAAATTTTACCGCCCCTTAACGCGTTTCAGCCAGTTTAGGTCGATGGCAACATTGTACGCCGCGCTTGGGAAAGCATACCGCGTTGCGCTGCGCATATCGCGAGCCGGCAGTTCGTCTAACACTGCGCTGTTGACTGTGTTGATATTTCTCTCGGTGCTGACTTCAGCGCTCATCGTAAGCTTTCTCGTCTCTCATGCTGATGACCACGCCGATAAACTGGCAGCGATCTCGATATCTGGGGCCATCGACCGCGAACGCTCGCGTATCAGCAACGAAGCCTACATTAACGCGCATTGGGACGATGCGTTCACCCATGCTTACGGCTCTATGCAGGATCCATGGATAGCATCGCAGTGGGGGACCCCCATCGGCCTGGGTTACGTGATTGATGCACACGGGCACACATTGTTTGCGCATCTTCCAGAAGGGCGCGAACCGCCTCTTGCTGAATTGATCGGATCGCGCACGCTGAAAGCTTTGCTTGCCAGAGTTCCTGTCAACGAAGCCGCCGTCAGACGGCGGGGCGACGCCGGCGTTCTTCTTGGAAAGGCGGGGGGAACGCCGGCCTTGATTGCCTTCTCCCCGATCGTGCGGGAACGAGGCCCCGCAACGCTCGACATGTCGTCCTACCGCATTTTCGTCGACATACGTTTGCTCGACCATAAATTGCTGGAAGAGTGGGCGAAGGGCTTCGGCTTGCGAGATCTGCGATGGCTCCCTGACGGCAAGCCCTCACGCGACGAAGCCTCGACCGATGTGCACGACTGGTCGGGAGCTTACATTGGCACGATCGCTTGGAAGCGCCTCGCTCCGGGTTCGTTGGCAGTTCGCGAAGCGCTGCCGATCATCTGCTTGTGCATCGCCTTGTTCCTCGCCATCGCGGCGATGATCGCGCGCCGGGTTCGACATCTCAACGTGCAACTGGCGGAGCACTCCTACACCGCCGCGGAAGCGGGCCGGCAGGAGCGCGAGGCGCGCTTGTTAGCCGACAGCGACGAGCTTACAGGACTCTACAACCGGCGGCGATTCTACGCCGATCTGGAGACTGCGGCCACGCCAGAGAACCTCAACGCGATAACCGTGGGATTGGTGGACCTAGATCGCTTCAAGGCAGTCAATGATACCTTTGGCCACCTGGTCGGAGACCGCTTGCTGTTGGAAGTCGCTCAACTATTTCGCGACACAGCAGATACCGCTGCCACGCTCTATCGCATCGGCGGTGATGAGTTCGCCATCATCCTGTGGCTGGATGCGGAAGCAGCATTTCAGCTCGCCGAGAAGATGTGCGCAGTAGTGGCGACGCCGATGCTGATTTGCGACCGCCAGGTGAGCGTCGGGGCGTCCATAGGGCTGGGAGCGTTTGTTGATGCCGAGCTGAGCCCGCTTGCACTGGCGAAGCGAGCGGACCATGCGCTCTACCACGCAAAGCGTGAGAGAACTGGCCGCCCTGTGCTATTCAGCCCGGAGCTTGAACGGCGTGTAACTGATGACCACATTATCGAAGCCGAACTGCAATCCAGCGGATTTGAAAGCGAATTGAGGTTTGACGTACAGCCAATCGTCTCGATGAGGACCGGCGCGATAGTGGGCGGCGAACTCCTGGCGCGCTGGACAAGCGCGCGACTGGGGGTCGTCGAGCCTCAGCGTTTTGTCGAAATAGCGGAACGCAGCACTTCGATTCATGTCCTCACGCGAAACGCGATGCGCCGCGCCCTGGAACTGCTCGAAGTTCTGCCGGCGGGCCGAACCCTTTCCGTAAACGTGTCTGCTTGCGATCTGCACTGCGCTGACACGGTCAATGCGATCCTCGACATGGTCAGCCGCTCGCCGGTCGATCCCGGCCGTCTCTGTATCGAAGTGACCGAGACCGCAGTAATGCGGAACCTTGACGCAGCAATCAATGCGCTCCGCCGGTTTCGCGCCTTGGGCATGGAGGTTGCGCTCGACGACTTCGGGACCGGGTATTCTAGCCTGAGCAATCTCCATCGCCTGCCGCTCGACAAGGTCAAGATCGATCGCAGCTTTGCCCATGACCTTGATAACGCCTACAGCGTATCGATCATCCACGCGGTCGTCGGCCTTTGCAATTCGCTTGGACTAGTCTGCATCGTAGAGGGGGTCGAGACTACTTCACAGGCGACCAACCTGCAGAATATCGGCTGCGACCTCATGCAGGGGTATCTATTCAGTTATCCGCTTAACCCTGCAGTCTTCGTAACGTTTGCGGCATTCTGGGCGCCACAAATCACTGAGCTTCCTTCGCTGGAGCATGGCAGATGAACCTATCCGCGGTCCCGAGGCCGGCCGACCGCTCTTGGGAAAAGCTGGCGTTCGTTCCATCGCTGCTGAAGCGTATATGTTGGTCGCAAACGGCCGGTTAGCCGAAGGAAGGGTCGATAGGAATCCTTGCCTTCCCTCGGCTCAGCCAGCAACGTTTTAGGCGCCGGAGAATAAACTACGTCCGCGCTGGGAAGCGAAAATCTGCCTCGACGATCGGCAGCATGCGCCGACGCGAGTGCAACCCTATTTCCTTTGCGGGCCCGGCGAGCAGCGAGGCCGGATCGGGCAAGCCATCGGTCAGCATTTCGGCCCACACGTCGGCCAATTCCCGGCGGCGAGGAAGGTAGGCTGCCCGGTTGTAAGCGCTCTCGACCCTTTCCTTGGGAACATGGGCAAGCATCAAATCGATGACCTTGCGATCATGGCTCTTTCCTTCCCGCTCCGCCCACTCGTTCATGATCGTCGAGAAGGCTGCGCGAAAACCGTGCGGGACATGGCGACCGTGATAGCCTGCCCGGTTGAGGAGATAGCCGATTGCGTTCTCGCTCATGGGCTTGTGGGCATGGCGGGTGCTGGGGAACACGAACTTGCCCCCGCCGGTGAGCGGCCACAGCGCCCTGAGCACGCCCACCGCCTGGGGCGTGAGGGGAACGAGGTGATCGCCGTCGATCTCGTCCTTGCGATCGAGATCGCCTTTCATCCGAGCCGCGGGGATGCGCCACAGCGGTTCGCGACCATCGAGATCCTCCATCTCGGCCCAGAGCGCCCCGCGAAGCTCGCTCGGCCGCACTGCGGTGAGTGCAAGCAGGCGCAGGGCCAGGCGGGTGATGGGGCGAGCATAGTCGCCTTCGGCGGCGACGATCATCGTGCGCAGGGGCTCGATCTGGGTGATCGCCGGTTGGCGGCCCTTTCGCAGCGGCTTGAGAACAGCGCCGAGCTTTTCGGCTGGATCGTTCTGCGCGATGCCCTGGGCGATCGCATAGATGCAAACGGCGGATATGCGTTGGCGTACACGCCTGGCGGTCTCGATCGCGCCGCGCTGCTCGATCGCTCGAAGAACGCCAAGCACATGAGGCGGTGTCAGGCTCGCTATCGGGAACTCGCCGATCAAGGGGAAAACGTCGCGCTCGAGGCTGCGGAAAATATCGCTGGCGTGGACAGCCGCCCACTGGGCCTTCGCATTTGCGTGCCATTCCCGGGCGACCCGCTCGAATGTCTGGCGCTCCGCCTCGAGGTTGGCCTCGACCCGCAGTTTCTTCGCGATGGTGGGATCTCGCCCCTCGCACAGCGTGGTGTAGGCTTCATCGCGTTTTGCCCGCGCGTCGGAAAGCGTGACCAGCGGATAGGCGCCGAATGCCATCCCCTTTTGCTTGCCATCGAACGTGTAGCCCCACCGCCAGAGTTTTCCTCCGCTGGGCGTGACGAGCAGGAACAGTCGATTGGTATCTGTGAGCTTGTAGGGTTTTGGGCGCGGCCTTGCCGCGCGGACCTTCGCTTCAGTGAGCATCTGCGATCTCCAAAAAGTACCACGTTTTTGGACGCCGCGTACCACGTTTGCGTGCTTCCAGAGCGCTGGAAGGGCATGGACGGGTGCGGACGGCCGGAGCCGAACTGGCCTGCTAAACGTCGGTAATCAGGGAGAAAAAGTCCATCCAGGTGGTCCTTTGTGGACCGTTCTGGAAGGGCTCTTGGCGGAGAGGGTGGGATTCGAACCCACGGTACGGTTTCCCGTACACTGCATTTCGAGTGCAGCGCATTCGACCACTCTGCCACCTCTCCGCTAGAGATCGTGCTACAGTGGGGAAGCCCCACCGGGTCAAGCGAAGTGCGCCGCTAGCCCACTTGATCGACCTTGCCAAGCCCCGAATTGCACTTTTTCGGGAATGACTTGTCCATCTCCCGTTTCACCCGCTTGTTTCACCCCGCCGCAAAACCTATATCGGGTGCATGAACAAGGCGTCCTTCTATTCCCCTCAGGCTGGACGCATGATCGATGCTCCCCGGCAGACCCGGGCGCGATTCGCAATCGGCGACGTGGTTCGCCACAAGTTGCACGACTTTCGCGGCGTCGTTTTCGATATCGATCCGGTCTTCGCCAACAGCGACGAATGGTACGAGTCGATCCCGCTTGAGGTGAGGCCGATCCGCGACCAGCCCTTCTACCACCTTCTCGCCGAAAACGAGGAATCCAGCTACGTTGCGTATGTCAGCCAGCAGAACCTGACGGAAGACGCCGAAGGCGGGCCGGTGGACCACCCCTCCCTATCGCAGATGTTCGAGGATTACAGCGACGGGCATTACCCGCTGCGGCACGGTCTGGCGCACTGATACGGCGCCTTCCAGCTGTTTACGGCAGCTGGAACGTCCGATCCTATAGCGGCGGGGCGGCTTGTATGCCGATGCTTCGGCTTGCGGGCCTGGGCCCCCGCAGCAGGCTGGAGACCTCCCCGGCGGGCAGCGGACGCGAGAGCAGATAGCCCTGCACTTCGTGACAGCCGACCCTTTTCAAGAACGCGTACTGCTCCTGCTCCTCGACGCCCTCGGCGGTAAGGCGCAGGCCGTTGGCGCGGGCAAGGCTTACGATCGCCTCCACCAGCGCCGCACCGGGCACGGTGGCGACAGCATTGACGAAGGAGCGGTCGATCTTGATGCGGTCCACCGCAAAGTCGCGGATGTGACTGAGCGAGGAATAGCCTGTACCGAAGTCGTCTAGGGCGCAGGCGACGCCAAGGCGGCGCAGTTCGGACAACGAGCGAGCGACGTCACCCGAGGCGGCCATCAGCGCCGTCTCGGTCATTTCCAGCTCCAGCCGTTCGGGCGATACGCCGCTTTCGGCCAGCACCTGGCTTACGGTTTCGACGAACTTGCGGCTGCGTAGCTGGATCGGCGAGACGTTGACCGCAACGCGAAGCCCCGGCCATGCCCGCGCATCGCGGATCGCCTGGCGCAGCACCCATTCGCCCACCACTTCGATCAAACCCGATTCTTCTGCAGAGCGGATGAAGTCGGCTGGACCGACAAGGCCCTGCTCGGGATGTTGCCAGCGCAGCAGTGCCTCCACCCCGACCATCCGCCCATCGTCCATCGCATAGATCGGCTGGTAGTGAACCCGCAACTGCTGGTCGCAGTCGGCAAGGGCTAGGCGCAGTTCCCGGTAACTCTCCTCGCGTGAGCGTACATCCACGTCCATGACCGGGGTGAAGAACAGGAAGCGGCTGCGCCCCTCGTTCTTCGCCTTGTACAAAGCGATGTCGGCTTTGCGGATAAGCTCGGTGCGGTCGACCCCGTGTTCAGGGGCCAAGGCCACGCCGACACTGGCGCCAATGAAGGCCTGAGAACCGGACAAGTCGAAGGGACGTTCCAACGCGGCAACCACGCGCGCGCAGATACGCTCGACCGCAAGCCGGTCCTCGGGTTCGCTGATAAGGATCGCGAATTCATCACCGCCCAGCCGGGCGACAAGGTCGTAGCCGCGCACTTCCGCGATAAGACGCCGGGCGACCTGCCGGATCAGCGCATCGCCGGCGGGATGACCCAGCGTGTCGTTGACCTGCTTGAAGCGGTCGAGATCGATATAGAGCAGCGCCAGCAGCGACTTGTGCCGGCGCGCACGCGACAGCGCCTCATCAAGGCGCTGCTCGAACATGGCGCGGTTGCCCAGACCGGTGAGTTCGTCGTGCATGGCCCGGTGCTGGGCATGGAGGCGGCTCTCCTCAAGGTCGATGGTCCGCCGCGCAAGCCGGCTGGCAAGGACGTAGATCACCCCCGTCGACAGCAGCAGCACAAGCAGCAGCATCGGCCCCAGCGCCGCTGTGACCTGGCTACCCGGCGCGAAGGGCTTCCACACCAGATAACCGATCGTGCCGCCCTGCCGGTTATGCAGCGCTGCCGACCGGGTGCGGGTATCGCTGTCCGGTGCGATCGCATAGTGCGCATCGTTCAGCCCGTATTGCCTGCCGACCCGGGTGAAGACGCTGTCGTCGAGGTATACGACGCCGATGTGCACCGCTTCGGTGCCCGGCACCTGCGGCAATTGCCCGCTATCGCTGACGATCGGCTTGAGACTGATGATCGAGGGCCGGCCGCCCACGACTGCAAAATCCCCCTGCCCGGGCGAAAGCATGGCGGAGCGGGCATTGTTGCGCTTCTGGATGGTGCGCGTAGCGCGCAATCTGGCGACCAGCGGACCAGCCACCTCCTCGATCGCGATATAGCTTTCCGGCCTCGTTCGCTTGCCGTCGCGCATCGCATAGATTGGGCGATCCCGCGAATCGAGGATATAGACCTCATCGATACCGGCGTAGCCCTGGAACCAGATGCCGAGGTTCAGGTCCATCCACCCCATGTCGAGCGGGACCTTGCGCACCTGGCGCACCGCCTCGTCCCAGACGGTGGATGATTCCTGGGCATGGGCCACCCGCTCCACCCCTTGCGACAGCACCAGTGATACCACTGCACGGTCGCGGTCACGAGCGATGCGGTCCACCTCGCGGCCAGACCAGTAGAGCAGGCCAAGGATCGATACAGCGATGCAAAGCGCGGCCAAGACGATCGGCGCAGTGAAGCGCACGACAGTTTTACTACGGTTTTCGCTTGAGACCTTGCTTAACGGCACATCTCGTTGCCTGCACCAGAGCGAATAAATTTCCGTTAACGAACGGTGTACAGACGCGTTTTTTCACTTGGGCCCGGCTATTTATCCCTTTAACTTCCAACCTGACCGCAGGACGAGAAATACCACGCCGGCAAGCGCCGCGTCCAGCACGCCGAGGCCAAGCGCGCTGTGCAGCACGGCCATGTTGGTATCGCCGATGTCGCTCTGCCCAAGGAAGCCGAAGCGGAAGCCTGAAATTACATAGAAGAACGGGTTGGCGCGGCTGATCGCCTGGAACGCGGGGGCCAGGTTGTCGATCACGTAGAACGTGCCCGACAGCAGCGAGAGCGGGGCGATGACGAAGTTGGTCACGGCGGCGTTGTGATCGAACTTCTCCGCCCAGATCGACGAGAGAAAGCCCAGCAGCGCAAGGAATACCGATCCGCACAGGCCGAACCACAGGACCGCCCAGGGGTGCGCCATGGACAGATCGACGCCCGGCCACAGCAGCATCGCGCCGGTCAGCGCCAGCCCCACCAGCACGGCGCGGGTGACGGCGGCACCCACGATCGCCAGCATCAGTTCGCCCTCGGTAAGCGGCGGCATCAGGAAGTCGATGATCGTGCCCTGGATCTTGCCGGCCAGGAACGAGAAGCTGGAATTGGCGAAGGCGTTTTGCATCATTCCCATGACGATCAGGCCCGGCGCCACGAAGGTCGCGAAATTCACGCCCAGCACTTCGCGCCCGCCCCTGCCCAGTGCGACCGTGAAGATCACCAGAAACAGCATCGTGGTGATCGCCGGCGCCCAGATCGTCTGGGTCTGGACCTTGAAGAAGCGGCGAACCTCCTTCATATAGAGAGTCTTGAGCCCCACCCAGTTCACTTGGTGGATCACCGGCTCTCCCTTTGCCGGAAACCGGCCAGGAAGCGATAGAGCCGGATTGCCATGGGGTTCCAGAATCCCGGGGCTGTCCGGCAGCTCAGTCGAATGGGGTTGATCGGCCATGCACCGGCGACTATCGGCTGAACGCTTCCGAGGCAAGCGGCGCCTAGGTATCTGGACCGATTCCCGGGAGCAATCCTGAAGAACGGTCCTCTTGAATGATGGAACTGGAATGAGCTGGACGGAAGAGCGGATCGAGAAGCTGACCAAGATGTGGGAAGGCGGCGCAACCGCCAGCCAGATCGCGGAAGAACTTGGTGGTGTCAGCCGCAACGCGGTGATCGGCAAGGCGCATCGCCTCGACCTGAAGGCGCGCCCTTCTCCCGTGAAGGCGAACGACAAGCCTGCCGCCCCCCGCCCGGCCGCACCCAAGAAGGTCAAGCCCGTGGAAGCCGCGCCGACGCCGCCGCGCCCGGCCGAGCCAGAAGCAGAAGCGCCCGCCGCACCCGCTTTTCAGCGGGCCGCACCGCCTGCCCCTCCCGAGGCGCCCGCACCGCGCGCCGCTGAGCCGGCCGCCGCTCCTGCCAGCGATACGCCCGCGCCGGTTTCGGACCGTCCGCGCGTCGTCTCGGTCGGCCCCGGCGGCTTCCTGCGCCAGGGCCCCGGCGATCAGCAGCAGCCGATCCCGCCCGCGCCGCCGCGCCGCCTGATCCCGGCCAAGCCCAGCGCCGAGATCGCCGGCAAGACCAGCCTGCTCGACCTCAACGACCGCGTCTGCCGCTGGCCGATGGGCCACCCGGGCGAGCCGGACTTCCACTTCTGCGGCGACAAGGTAAACCCCGGTTTCCCGTACTGCGTCGATCACTGCGGCCGCGCCTATCAGGCGCAGCTTCCGCGCGGTGCCCGCCGCGCGCCCCCGCCGCTGCCCTTCGGCGGCCCGCGGGTCCGCTGATCCGATGATGGGCAGGCGGGTTTCGAAGCTGGCGCCGCTGATCGCGGCGCTGGCGCTTTCGGTTTCGCCCGCCATGGCGCAGGAGGCTCCCGCAGCCCCTGCCGCCGCGCCCGCGCCGGTTCCGGCCGAATACGTCTATGTCGCGCTGACGATGCCCCAAGGCGTCGTCACGCTGGCGCTGGACAAGACCCATGCCCCGCTGACCACGGCTAATTACCTGAAATACGTCGATTCGAAGAAGATGGACGGCGCCGTTTTCTACCGCGCCATGCATTTCGACTACGACCACGAACAGGGCCTGCTGCAAGGCGGGGTGCGCAACCCCGCTAACCTGCTGCCCCCGGTCGCCCACGAACCGACCAGCAAGACCGGCATCAAGCACGTCGCGGGCACCGTCTCGATGGCCCGCTTCGCCCCGGGCAGCGCCACCGCCGACTTCCTGATCCTGCTCACCGACATGACCTCGCTCAACGCCGACGAAGGCAACCAGGGCAAGGACCCCGGCGCCGGCTTCGCCGCGTTCGGTCATGTCGTATCGGGCATGGACGTCGTCAGGAAGATCTGGAACGCCCAGCTCTCGCCCACCAAGGGCCAGGGCGTGATGAAGGGCCAGATCCTCGAAAACGAGGTGAAGATCATCACCGCGCGCCGCACCAAGGCACCGCCGGCACCCTGAGCGCTGAGCCTGCCGGAACCGCGCTCACCTTTGAAACACGGACTATGCGGGCTAGCGGATAGCCATCACAGGCTCATTTCCCGACCGGGATCGCAGGCGGCGAGCCGCTGACCTCCCCGACCCAGAAATATCCATCGTAGTCGCTGCTGACGCCTTGCTTCGCATCCGGAGCGAGTGAGACATGCGGACCGCCCCGGAAATCCGGGTCCGGCAAAACCTGATGATCGGCGCAATCTATGGCATCATCGCGGATGGGCTTGCCAGCTTCCGGCTTATAGCCAGCCTTCAGCCCGCAATTCCACGCGGCGCCGCCCGCAGATTTCATTCGCAGCGAAATGACGGCTCCGGCATCGACCAAGCGCATTGCCATGGGCTCGAACATGACCCCTACGGCTTCGACGGCGCGTTTCCGTGCATGAAGTCCCCCGACGAGTATCAGAGCCATGTCGTATTTCGATGCATGGAACGCGGTCACTATGTTTTCAGCCTGAGCCGCTTCGTGAGGGCCTTGCCCCGGTAACTTTGCAAACCGGCGGCGTTGCTCGTCATCTTTTTCGCCATTGAACGCGGCGATACCGATTTCGGCGCCGGCTGCCTTTAAAGCATGAAGATCCACCAAAAGCTGGAACATCGCCTTGCTGGCAACGCCATCACGTCGGCCGCTCCAGCCTGCCGCGCCCAGCGCATCTGCAAACTGAGAATGCGGCAGCGCCCAAGCCGCCTGAAACCGCGAATCCACGCCCGCATCAAATTCCACGCCGATCAAGAGCTTCTTACCGCTCGCAGCAAGAGAACACGCCACGCGCCCGACGAACGCCGGGGACTGACGAGTGCCGTGAATTTCACCGAAAATCACGAAGTCCGGATTGCGCTGGTCTATTGAGGCCCAACCCTCGGGCAATGTGCAATCCGGCATGACAGGGCGAGCAAAGTCAGCCCGGTTGTGCGCAGGTTCGACAGGACCGGCGGCAGGGGGCCCAACGCTTGCCGCACTGAGATGCATGCTTCCCAACAATAGCCCCAGGCCGATCCCTGCCATCGTCGGCATGTCGCTATCTCCAGACGATCCATCGCGATCGCCCATATCCTTGCCTACCGCGCAAGTTGGCGCAACTGCAAGCCGATGTCGGCGGCAGGATGATCTGGGCTGGCCGCCCGGCGCTCCTCACAAACGAAAAGGGGCCGCGCTTTCGCGCAGCCCCTTTCCTGTTTCCTTGCGGAACCGGACCCTATCAGTCTTCCTTGAGGAAGGCCGGCAGGTGATCCGGGTTGCCGCCTTCGCTGCCGCCGCGCGGGCCGCGATCGCCGCCACCGCGGGGACCACGATCGCCGCCGCGACCGCCGCCTTCACGGCGCGGACCACGACGGTCACCGCCGCGCCCACCGTCGCGATCGCCGCCGCCGCTGCGCGGACCGCGATCGCCGCCTTCGCGGGGTTCACGGGCAGGACGGGTGTCTTCCAGCTCGGCGCCGGTTTCCTGGTCGACGACGCGCATCGACAGGCGAACCTTGCCGCGCGGGTCGATCTCGAGGACCTTGACGTAAACCGCCTGGCCTTCCTTCACGACGTCGGTCGGCTTTTCAACGCGCTCGTTCTTCATTTCGGAAACGTGGACGAGACCGTCCTTGCCGCCCATGAAGTTCACGAAAGCGCCGAAGTCGACGATGTTGACGACCTTGCCCTGGTAGACCTTGCCGACTTCCGCTTCTTCCACGATGCCGAGGATCCACTTCTTGGCGGCCTCGATCTGTGCGGTGTCGGAGGACGAGATCTTGATGATCCCCTCGTCGTCGATGTCGACCTTGGCGCCGGTCTCGGCGACGATCTCGCGGATGACCTTGCCGCCGGTGCCGATGACGTCACGGATCTTCGACTTGTCGATCTGGATCGTCTCGATGCGCGGGGCGTGCGCCGACAGTTCGGTACGCGAAGAACCGAGTGCCTTGGTCATCTCACCCAGGATGTGCGCGCGGCCGGCCTTGGCCTGCTCAAGCGCCTTGCCCATGATCTCGCGCGTGATGCCCGCGATCTTGATGTCCATCTGCATCGTGGTGATGCCGACTTCGGTGCCAGCGACCTTGAAGTCCATGTCGCCGAGGTGATCTTCGTCACCCAGGATGTCGGAAAGAACCGCGAAGTCCTTGCCTTCCAGGATCAGGCCCATGGCGATGCCCGAAACCGGGCGAACCAGCGGCACGCCGGCGTCCATCATCGAGAGCGAACCGCCGCAGACGGTGGCCATCGAGGACGAACCGTTCGACTCGGTGATGTCCGAGAGAACGCGGATCGTGTAGGGGAAGTCTTCCTTGGCGGGCAGCACCGGGTGCAGCGCGCGCCATGCCAGCTTGCCGTGGCCGACTTCGCGGCGGCCCGGGGCGCCGAAGCGGCCGACTTCACCGACCGAGTAGGGCGGGAAGTTGTAGTGCAGCATGAACGACGAGTACGACAGGCCTTCCAGGCCGTCGATCATCTGCTCCGATTCCTTGGTGCCAAGGGTGGTGGTGCAGATCGACTGCGTTTCGCCGCGCGTGAACAGCGCCGAACCGTGGGTGCGCGGCAGGAAGCCGACGATCGCTTCGATCGGGCGAACCTGGTCGAGCTTGCGGCCGTCAATGCGCTTGCCGTCCTTGAGGATGGCGCCGCGAACGATTTCCGCTTCCAGCTTCTTGATGGTCTTGATGGCGACCATCTGCGTCTGCGGGGTCTCGCCCGAGAACGCTTCCTTCGCCTTGGCGCGCGCGGCGTTCAGGGCGTTGGAGCGGGCCGACTTGTCGGTCAGCTTGTAGGCTGCGGTGATGTCCTTGCCGACGGCCTTCTTGAGCTTCGCCTTGATGTCGGCGGTGTTGTCCGTCAGGTCGACGTCCCAAGGTTCCTTGGCGGCCTTTTCGGCCAGGTCGATGATGAGGTTCACGACCTTCTTGATTTCGTCATGCGCGAACACGACGGCGCCCAGCATGACCTCTTCGGTCAGTTCCTTGGCTTCCGATTCCACCATCATCACGGCGTCGCCGGTGGCGGCTACGACCAGATCGAGTTCACCGTCCTTGAGGGCGGCGTCCTGCTTGGGGTTCAGCGTGTATGCGCCGTCGACATAGCCGACGCGCGCAGCGCCGATCGGGCCCATGAAGGGAACGCCCGAAATCGTCAGGGCAGCCGAGGCGGCGATCATCGCAAGGACGTCGGCTTCGGTGTCGCCGTCATAGCTCAGAACCTGGGCGATGACGTTGATTTCGTTGTAGAAACCTTCGGGGAACAGCGGGCGGATCGGACGGTCGATCAGGCGGCTGGTCAGCGTTTCCTTTTCGGTCGCGCCGCGCTCACGCTTGAAGAAGCCGCCGGGGATGCGGCCGGCCGAGGAGAACTTTTCCTGGTAGTGAACGGTCAGCGGGAAGAAGTCCTGGCCTTCCTTCACCGACTTGGCGGCGGTAACCGCGCAAAGCACCACGGTTTCGCCGTAGGTGGCGAGGACTGCGCCGTTCGCCTGGCGGGCGATGCGGCCGGTTTCCAGGGTGAGGGTCTTACCGCCCCACTCCATGCTTACGGTCTGTACGTCGAACATTTTCGAATTCCTTGACCCACCGGCCCTATTGCGCGGAGGGGCTTACTGCCGGGGTACCGTCCCGGTCCGGTGCGGGGCTTTTTCGTCGCCCCTGGGTTTCCTCGCCGAATTGCGAAGGACACCCGAATTTTCAACGTCGCCCGGATACACGTCCTGGACGACAAATACAAAACGGCCCGCCGAAGCGGGCCGTCACTCGATCTTACTTACGCAGACCCAGCTTCTGGATGAGCGAGTTGTAACGCGCTACATCCTTCTTCTTGAGATAATCCAGCAGCGAGCGGCGCTTGTTGACCATGGCCAGCAGACCGCGACGCGAGTGGTTATCCTTGTGGTGAGCCTTGAAGTGCTCGGTCAGGTTCTTGATGCGCTCCGTGAGGATCGCAACCTGGACTTCCGGGCTGCCCGTGTCGCCAGTGGCGCGGGCGTTGTCGGTGATGATGTCCAGCTTCTTTTCAGCAGTAACCGTCATTTCAATTCACTCCGCGACATCAATGAGATTAAACCCCCTGGAAACGCGGACGTTTCCGTCCGAAAGCTCCACCAGCGCGACCGGGACAGTGCCCTCTTTCGCGCAGTAAAGCCCATCTTCATGAGGCATTCCGGTTAGAACACGGCCCTGTCGGACCGCCCTTGCCTGCTCCGGGTCGAGGTCGATGGCCGGGATGTCGTCCAGCCCCGCCTCCAGCGGCAAGAGTATCTGCTCAAGAGGCGCGCCCTTACCCACTTCGTTCAATTTGTCCAGCGGAATCGCCTGAGAGCCCTCGAACGGGCCGGCCTGGATGCGGCGCAGCATCGTCACCGTGCCGCGCGATCCCAACGCCAGCGCAATGTCGCGCGCCAGGCTGCGGATGTAAGTCCCCTTGGAAACTTTGGCCCTGAGGGTCGCGCCCTCCTGCGCATCGAAGGCGTCCATCCCCAGTTCGTGGATAGTGACGCTGCGCGATTTCAGCTCCACCTCGACACCGGCCCGCGCCAGGTCATAGGCACGCTCGCCATCGACCTTGAGCGCCGAATAGGCGGGCGGCACCTGCTCGATCGGTCCGGTGAAGCGCGCCAGCACGGCCTCGACCTCAACTTGCGAGGGCTGCACGTCGCTCTCGGCGACGACTTTGCCTTCAAGGTCCAGGGTATCGGTCTGCGTCCCGAAGCGGACGGTGAACAGATAGGTCTTTGTGGCATCGAGCATTCGCCCGGCCAGCTTGGTCGCCTCACCCAGCGCAATGGGGAGCACGCCCGAGGCCAGCGGGTCCAGCGTGCCGCCGTGGCCCACCTTGACCTTCTTGCCATACCCCGCCTCGCGCAGGTTGCGCTTCACGGCGGCCACCGCCTGCGTCGAGCCAAGGCCGATGGGCTTATCGAGAATGATCCAACCATGCGGCATCAAAAGGTATCCTTCGGCCACGCCAGACGGCGGGCATGTTCTGCCACGGCGCTGGGCCATAGCACGCACAGGGCATCGAAATTGTCGCGGTCCCCGGCGTAGAGCGCGCGGGTTGCTTCTTCATAGCCGGGGCGGTCGCCCGCCATGACGGTGAGGAAGCGGCAGGCGGCGTCGAGGCATTCGCGCTCACTGCGGCCGCTGCGCATCGCCGCCTCGGCCAGCTTGCGCAAGGTGACGGACGCACCGCCGGGCTGCGCGGACAGCCATTCCCAGTGCCGGGGCAGCAAGGTGACCTCGCGCGCTTCGACGCCAAGTGCCGGGCGGCCGCGCGGGCGCGGCGCTACGGGCTCTGCCAGGTCGAGATCGACCTGACGGCCGGTGTCATCGTCGAAAGCAAGCAGATCACCGCTGCGGGCCAGCGGGCCGAGATCGCGCAAAGCCGCCGCGAAATCGGCGGGCGATCCACGGGCGATCACGTCGTCCTTGTAGAATACGGTAACGGTCATCGCGCGGCTTATATTTACCCGGATGAAACAGTCAATGCACCCGGATAAAAACAACTATCGCCCCAGCGCCTCGCTGAAATGGCGGCGACACAGGGCGACGTAGCGGTCGTTGCCGCCAATCTCGGTCTGGGCCCCTTCGCTGACGGCGCGGCCGGTTTCGTCGACGCGCAGGTTCATCGAGGCCTTGCGGCCGCAGTGACACACCGCCTTCAGTTCGACGAGACTGTCGGCAATGCCCAGCAGCACGGCGGCGCCGGGGAACAGTTCACCCCGAAAATCGGTGCGAAGACCGTAGCACAGGACGGGAATGCCCACCTTGTCGGCGATGTCGGCGCATTGCCACACCTGCTCCGGCGTGAGGAACTGCGCCTCGTCGACCAGCACGCAGGACAAGGGCTGGGCGGCATGAGCGCTGCGCACCTGCTCGCACAAGTCAGTGCTACCGACGAAGCGGTGCGCCCCGGCGTGCAGACCGATGCGGCTTTCGATCGCGTGTCCAGTGCCGAGGTCGGCGCTGCGGTCGTCGATCGCGGCGGTCCACAGCATGGTACGCATGCCGCGCTCGCGGTAGTTGAAGTCCGCCTGCAGCAGCGTGGTGGATTTGCCTGCGTTCATGCTGGCATAGTAGAAGTAGAGCTTGGCCATCGACGCTGGGGATAACACCCCACCGGACACCGCGCACTGTCTTACATGGGCTTCTCCCCGGCTGGATTGCCCCTAACAATCCAAAGTCGGGAGGAGTACCGAGAGCATGAAGCGGGAGTGGGCATGAAGAGACTGATCGCGGTGATGGCCTGTTTCACGATGCCTGCGGCCGTGGCCTTCTATGTGGCGCTGGCACCGTTCGGAGGGGCCCTGTCCCCTCTCGACGCGGGTGCGGAGCGGATTTCCGCCGCGCTGGGGCAAAGCAACGTCATTCCGGCATTGCTGGTACTGGGCTTGGTGCTGGCCTTGGTCGCCGCTTTCGCCCTGCGCCGCCGCGAAGATCACACGGGGGGCGAGGGTGAGCCCGGCGCCCCGCCCGCCTGGACGCCTGAGCCGCTACCCACCTCCGGGAACCTCGCTACGGCGCCGGAGCCGGAGGCACACCCCGATGCCCGGATCGCCAATTTGCGCCGCCGCGCCTTCTCCGGCAGCCAGGCGCCTGCCGAAGCCGCGCCTTTGCCGGAAGCGCCCGCACCGTTCCCGGTTTCTCCGTTCCCGGCCTCCCCGTTCCCGGAACAGGCGCAGGCCCTGCCTGCCCCCGTCATTCTCGTGCGCAAGCCGCGCGAGCGTACCCGCGACTGGTTCGCCGACAGTAGCTGGCTGGGCGGCCTGCCCCGCCTCGGCGGCATGGCCTGGCCGCGCGGCACGGACGGACTGCCGCTGCCCTTCATCGCCCAGATCGATCTGGTCGAACTGGCCTTCGCCTGCCCGGACACCCCGCTGCCGCGCACCGGCTCGCTGGCCTTTTTCCTAGGCGCCGGCGCGGTTGTCCCGGTGCCTGAGGGCGCGCACGACTTCACCGATCCGCCGCATGACCTGGCCCCCGCCTTCGAGGAGGGCGGCTATCCCTTCCCGGCCACGGTAAACCGCCTGACCCGCTGGTTTTTCCCGTTCTGGCCGGTGCAGCTGCTCGCGCTCGATCTCCCCGAAACCCTGCGCGATTATCACGATACCTTGCGCGAAGCTGCGATCGAGCAGGCCATGGCCGTGCAGCTTGACCGCCACGCCCCGCTTCGCGATCACCCCTTCTATGCCGCAGGTGTCGGTGCGCCCGTGGAAGCACTGTGGTGGCATTCGGTGATCCACCTCGCCGACCAGCTTCACGAAGCGCTCGCGGCCTGCGCGCGGCCCCTGGCGGCCCACCGCGCCGCGCTCGACCAGAAGCGGGCGGCGTTCGAACAGCTGCGCCGCGATCCGCAGGCAGGGCCAGATGCGCTCGAACATGCGCAGGAGGCGGCGGACTATCTCGCCGACGAACTGGGCGCGATGGAGGAACAATCCGCCGCGCTTCCCGAGATGGTGGAGGCGCTGGACCAGTTCGTCGCCGGGCGCGATCCCTGGCAGCAGCTTGAACCGGCGGAACTGGACATCGTCGCGGATATCCTGGCCGAAGTGCATGAACGCTTCGGCGAACTGGTGCGCTATCATGCGCCCGGATCGTTGGCGCAACTGGCCACGCTTTCGCTACGGGCCATGGTCTCCGGCCCGCCCGAGACCTTTGCGGCCTTGCCTGACGACGTTCTGGCCCGCATCAACCGCGATTACCGCCTGCCCCCGGTCGACCAGCATCAGATGTTCGGCCTTCCCGCCAGCCGTCTCGGCGCGCGCAGTCACCCTCGCAGCGACCTCCTGCTGCTGCAGTTGGGCTACGACGACATGATGGAATGGTGCTGGAGCGAGGCCGGGCTCTACCAGTTCTGGATCAGCGCCGAGGACGCGGCTGCCGGGAACTGGAACGCGGCGACGCTGACTTTCGAAAGCGACTGATCGCCCGGGCCCGCGCAGCGGACCTGACGATACCCCCGATCAGTCGTCCTCGGGCTCGGCGTCCGGTTCAGCTTCGGCTTCGCTCTGTGCGGCGAGATCCCGCTTCACGCGCGGATCGCTCAGCAGTGCATCGATACGGCTCGCCTCGTCGAAGGTTTCGTCGGCGCGGAACTGGATTTTCGCCGCGAACTTGAGCTTGAGGCGCTGGGCGACCTCGCGCTGGAAATAGGCCGTATTCGTGCGCAGGGCCTTGAGCACGACTTCCTCGTCCTCGCCCAGCAAGGATTTCACGAAGACCGCCGCCTGACGCAGGTCGGGCGTCATGCGCACTTCGGTGACCGAGACGGTATGCGTGCTCAGCGTCGCATCGTGGACCTGCTGGCGGGTCAGAATCTCGGAAATGACGTGGCGCACTTGCTCGCCCACCTTGAGGACGCGGACGGAGTGCTGTTCGGGAGTGCTGGGATTGCGTGCCATATTCTGGGTCCATTTGGATGCGTTGCGACAATTTGCAACAATTGATTACGGCTCGTCCCCGCCCCTTCGGCGTTATCTGGAATGGAACGAGACGTCAAAGGAGTGCCTGATGAAGAAGTTTGCCGCAGCCCTGATCGCAGCCGCCATGGTTGTCCCCACCCTTGCCGCAGCACCGGCGATGGCGCAGCCCATGCGCCATGACGACCATCGCTCCAGCAAGACGGTCGCGACCAAGAAGGTCACCTACAAGACCTTCCGCAAGGGCGAGCGGTTCGATCGCAACCGGGCTCGCAATTATCAGCAGGTCGATTATCGCCGGTATCGCAACGTGAAGGCGCCGCCGCGTGGCTATCACTATGTGCGCTCAGGCAACGACCTGCTGCTCGTCGGCATCACCAGCGGGATCATCTCGGCCGTCACGACCGGCATGTTCCGCTGATACCCACGCGCCTGATCCCGGTCCCGTGCCCCCCGGCGCGGCGGGACAGGCAACGGAAAGCGGCCGCTCTGCCGAGCGGCCGCCTTTCTTTTACATCTTCGCGAGAATACGCGCCAGCGACCGCACGTTGCGCGCGGTGGCCCGGCAGCCCAGCCGCCGTTCGATGAAGGCCCCGGTCAGCTTGGACGAACCCGCCCCGTCGACATAATCGACATAGAGCGAGCGCGGCCCCAGCGCGATCTTTTCCGGCCCGCGCGTCGAATGGTCGGCTACGAGCTTGTCGAAAGCGCCCTGTTCGGCCTGCCGTTCCAGGAACAGGGTATGGACGTAGTGATCCTGCCCGATCCCGGTGAAGGGATTCTCGTCGACTGCTGCCCGAACCTCGTCCCGGTTGCGCACCGCCGCGAACGTTTCGAGGTCAAAGCGATCGCGCATCATGTGGGCGAACAGGTCCTCCAACCCATCGGTGGGCCGCTCGTCGAAATCGAACAGGACGTTACCGCTGGCGACCACGGTTTCGACATTCTCGAATTCCTCCCGCTCGAAGGCATAGCGCAGGTCGGCCATCGTCAGGCGGTTGCCGCCGACATTGATCGAGGCGAAGAAGGCGCAGTAACGGGTCATCTGAAGTTCCGGTAAATGGTGGCCACGGATTAAATTCGTTACACCACCGCGCCCCGGCGGCGGCAAGGCGCGATGTGCTCCGAACTGCGCGTCTTGAAAAATGCGCTGATCGGCCGTATAAAAGCGATACTACAGTCGATACTTTCACATCACTGCCTGAGCCCGGACGTTGCAGCGTTCGGGCTCATCGCGTATTGGAGGCTGGTATTGCAGCACCAGCCTCCTCACCGGTTACTTGCGGCCTAGCTCGATGAGCTTGACCACCAGTTGCAGCAGAGCGACCACGAAGGTCACCGCGCCCAGCACCAGAAACACTACAGTCTGCACATTCACATAACATCACCGCCTCTCCGTCGCAGGTCGCGACCGAAAAGGCATAGGCGGGCTACGTTAGCCGTGCCGAGTGAAACTTTACCCACATCCGAGGTATCCAAAAAAACGACCACCGCCGGGTCTCCCCGACGATGGCCGCCTTGTGTCTGCGTCAAGCCTGGAAGGCTCAGCCGACGGTGCGCTCGCGCTCCGTGACTTCGAACACTTCGAGCATGTCGCCCGGCTTGATGTCGTTGGTGTCGGCCAGAACCACACCGCACTCCAGACCGGCGCGGACTTCGTCCACGTCGTCCTTGAAGCGGCGCAGCGACTGGATGACCGTCTTGGAAACGATGACATCCTGGCGCGTGAGACGGGCGTTGATGCCCTTGCGGATGTAGCCGTCGGTGCAAAGCAGACCAGCCGCCTTGTCCTTCTTGCCCGCCGGGAACACCTGCTTGACCTCGGCGCGGCCAACAACGGTTTCGATCCGCTCCGGACCCCAGATGCCGGCCATCTGCTTGGCGACTTCCGCCGTCAGTTCATAGATGATGTCGTAGTACATCATCGTCGTCTTGGTCTTCTCGAGCAGGCCGCGCGCCTTGGCGTTCGGACGGACGTTGAAGCCCACGATCGGCGCGCCGCTGGCGGCCGCCAGTGTCACGTCGGATTCGGTGATCGCACCGACGCCCGAGCTGAGGATACGGACCTTGATCTCGTCGTTCGACAGGTTGTTGAGCGCGGCGTTGATCGCCTCGACCGAACCCTGCACGTCGCCCTTGATGACCACCGGATACTCGATGACGCTCTGCTTGGCGGCCAGCGCCGAGAACATCGTCTCGATGTTGGTGGGCGCCGTCGCGGTGCGCTTGGCCGTGGCCTGCTCCTGACGGTAGGACGCGACTTCGCGCGCACGGCTCTCGTTCTCGACCACGGTGAGCATGTCACCCGCCATCGGCACGCCGCTGAGGCCCAGGACCTCGACCGGCATGGACGGCAGGGCTTCCTTCACCTGACGACCCTTGTCGTCGAGCATGGCACGAACACGGCCGCTCTCGGTGCCGACGACGAGAATGTCGCCGACGCGCAAGGTGCCGCGGTTGACCAGCACGCTGGCCAGCGGACCCTTGCCCTTGTCGAGCTTGGCCTCGATCACCGTGGCTTCCGCCTCGCGATCGGGGTTGGCGGTCAGTTCCATGACTTCGGCCTGGAGCAGGATCTTCTCGATCAGTTCGTCCAGACCCTTGCCGGTCTTGGCCGAAACTTCCACGTCCTGGACGTCGCCCGACATGTCCTCGACCACGATCGAGTGCTCGAGCAGACGCTCACGCACCTTCTGCGGGTTCGCTTCGGGCTTGTCGCACTTGTTGATCGCGACGATCATCGGCACGCCTGCGGCCTTGGTGTGATTGATGGCCTCGACCGTCTGCGGCATGATGCCGTCATCGGCCGCAACCACCAGCACCACGATGTCCGTGACGTTGGCACCGCGCATACGCATCTGCGTGAAGGCGGCGTGGCCAGGGGTATCCAGGAAGGTGACGAGGTCGCCGCCCTTGGTCTTGATCTGGTAGGCGCCCATGTGCTGGGTGATGCCGCCGGCCTCGCCGCGCACCACGTCGGTGCCGCGAAGGGCGTCCAGAAGGCTGGTCTTGCCGTGATCGACGTGGCCCATGATGGTGACCACCGGAGCGCGCGGCTTCAGCGTTTCCTCGGCGTCGACGTCGGTCGTGGTGTCGATGTCGACATCGCTTTCCGAGACGCGCTGGATGTTGTGGCCGAATTCCTCGACCAGCAGCTCCGCCGTGTCATGGTCGATCGTCTGGTTGACGGTGACCATCATGCCCAGCTTGAAGAGCGACTTCACAAGGTCGGCGCCCTTCTCGGCCATGCGGTTGGCGAGTTCCTGGACGGTGATCGCATCAGGCACGATCACGTCGCGGACCTGTTTCTCGCGCTGCTGCTGGCGGCCGCCGTAGCTGCCGCGGCGCTCCTTTTCACGCGCACGCTTCAGAGCGGCGAGCGAACGGGCGCGGGCGCCCTCGTCGTCGTTCAGGGCGCGGGTGACGGTCAGCTTGCCGGACTGCCGGCGATCGCCGCCGACGGCCTTGCCGCGCTCGCCGGGCTGGGCCGGACGGGCAGGAGCGGCAACTGCGCCCTTCTTGGCGTCGGGACGCTTGGCGGCAGCACCGGCACCGGTCGTCGCGGCGGCGGTCGAACCCGTCGCGGCGGCAGCGGTCAGGCCGGCAGCAGCAGCCGTGGCGGCGGCAGGCTCGGGCTTGCGCGGCTCGGGGCGGGCAACCGGGGTGAAGCGGCGGGCAACCGGGGTAAACGCGCGGGGCGCCGGAACCGGGGTGGGCTCAGGCGCTGCGGCAACGGCAGGGGCCGGCTCGGCAGCCTTGGCGACAGGCGCAGCTTCGGCAGCAGGCGCTGCTTCGGCGGGCGCCGGAGCGGGAGTTGCTTCGGCCACGGGCGCAGCGGTTTCGGCGGCAGGTGCCGGAGCGGCCTCTGCGGCGGGTGCTTCTGCGACAGGCGCGGCAGCAACCGGCTCAGCCGGTGCTTCGGCGACGGGAGCGGGAGCCGGGGCGGGAGGAGCCGAAGCTTCCTGCTCGGCGCGGCGCGCGTCTTCGACGCGGCGCTTCTCTTCTTCCATCGCGCGGACGCGGTTTTCCTGGTCGCGGCGGTTGTTCTCTTCCTGCGACGACAGGCGATCTTCCTCGGCCTCGCGCTGGAGGCGGGCAACGCGCTCCTGCGGGGTCTCATTGGAAGGCACCGAACGCTTGACCACCGGCGGCGGCGCGGGACGCTGCGGCGCAGGAGCAGGCGCTGCGGCCACAGGCTCGGGCGCGGCCGCCTCGACGGCGCCGCCTTCACCGGGCTTGCCGATCAGCTTGCGGCGCTTCACCTCGACCACCACCTTGTTGGTGCGGCCGTGGCTGAAGGTCTGCTTGACCTCACCCGCTTCCACCGAGCGCTTAAGCCCAAGCGGCTTGCGGCCCAGGGTCGGTTTGTTGTCGGTCTCGCTCATAATTCTCGTCTTCGCCCTTCGGTCAGTTCGTCGTAACGGAGGCGGCCGGTGCCGCTCCGCTGCCATCATCCATGTCGGTCGCGCTCAAGTCCCCTTGAGGGGTTTCCCGGCTGCCGGTTTCCATGGCGATGTCTTCGCCCGAAACCTTACCCTGGAAATGCAGTAGGCGCTGGAGCTGCGATGCGACTCGCGTCGCTGCCCCGCGATCATTCAGCGCCAAGTGTACGACGTTGTCGCGGCCCAATGCCACAGACAGCGCCTCCCGGTCCAGTGGCAAGCGCGTGCCCCTGAGACCCGATCCTTCTTCGTCGCGCCCGACCCGCCATGCCTGGTCGAGCTTGCGCGATCCGTCGACGCTGGCGTCGGCGGCATGGGCAAGCCATTCGACCCGGCCCTCACGCGCATTTTGCGCGATGCGGTCCGAGCCCATGAGCAGCCTGCCCGATTTGAGTTCAAGCCCCAGCCGGTCGGTCAGCGAACGCGTCAGCGCGTTTTCGATCCTGTCGGCGAGGTCTTCGGGAATGGACAGCGATGCGCCTTTATAGGCGCGCGCCAACGCTCCCTTAAGTTTGCCCTTCGAGAGCGCAATTTCAAGAGCATCGCGAGAAACGCCGATCCACGCGCCGCGCCCGGGGGCACGCGCGTGGACGTCCGGGAGCACCAGACCGTCCGGCGAAATCGCCAGACGGACGAATGCGTCCCGCGCAGCTTTCCCGCCGGAGAGGATGCAAGTCCGCTCCGCCGCGTTGCCATCGATGTCGGAGCTTACGCGTTCATTGCGAGGAATCCGCATCGGCGGCCTCCTCAGCTTGCGGTTCTTCGTCGAACCAGTGCGCGCGCGCGGCCATGATGATTTCGTTGCCCTGTTCTTCGTTCAGGCCGTACTCGCCCAAAACGCCGCCCTTGTCTTCGTCACGCGCGGCGCGGCGATTGACGGTGCCGTCACGGCGGCGCTGCTCGGTGCGCTTCTTGGCGATCAGTTCGTCGGTGGCGAGATCGGCCAGGTCGTCGAGGGTCTTGATGCCCGCCTTGCCCAGCACGACCAGCATGGCTTCGGTGAGGTGCGGCAGTTCCGCCAGCGCGTCTTCGACGCCAAGACCACGGCGGGCCTCGCGGCTCGCTTCTTCGCGGCGCTCAAGCGCTTCGAGCGCACGGCTCTGCAGTTCCTCGCCGAGTTCCTCGTCGAAGCCTTCGATCGCGGCCAGCTCGTTGATGTCGATGTAGGCCACTTCCTCCAGCTCGCTGAAGCCTTCGGCCACCAGCAGCTGCGAAAGGGTCTCGTCGACGTCCAGCTCTTCCTCGAACATCTTCGAGCGCTCGACGAATTCCTTCTGGCGCTTCTCCGAGGATTCCGCCTCGGTCATGATGTCGATCTGCGAGCCGGTCAGCTGCGAGGCCAGACGCACGTTCTGGCCGCGGCGGCCGATCGCCAGCGAAAGCTGGTCATCGGGCACGACGACTTCGATGCGGCTTTCTTCCTCGTCGATGACGACGCGGCTGACGGTCGCGGGCTGGAGCGCGTTGACCACGAACGTCGCGGTGTCCTCGCTCCAGGGGATGATGTCGATCTTCTCGCCCTGCAGTTCCTGCACGACGGCCTGAACGCGGCTGCCCTTCATACCGACGCAGGCACCGACCGGATCGATCGAGCTGTCGTTGCTGATGACGCCGATCTTGGCGCGCGAACCCGGATCGCGGGCAGCGGCCTTGATCTCGATGACGCCGTCATAGATTTCAGGGACTTCCTGCGCGAAGAGCTTCTTCATGAAGTCCGGGTGAGCGCGGGAAAGGAAGATCTGCGGACCGCGGTTCTGGCGCTCGACACGCATCACCAGCGCGCGAACGCGCTCGCCGACGCGGGCGGCTTCGCGGGGGATCTGCTGGTCGCGGCGGATCACGCCCTCGGCGCGGCCGAGGTTGACGATCACGTGGCCGAACTCGACCGACTTGATGACGCCGGTGATGACTTCGCCGGCGCGGTCCTTGAATTCTTCGAACTGACGGTCACGCTCGGCGTCGCGGACCTTCTGGAAGATCACCTGCTTGGCCGACTGCGCGTCGATACGGCCAAGGTCCACCGGAGGCAGCGGGTCGACGATGAAGTCGCCGATGGCGGCGCCCTTCTGCAGCTTTTCGGCCTGCTTGAGGTCGACCTGCTTGAAGTAGTCCTCAACCTCTTCGACGACCTCGACGACGCGCCACAGGCGCAGGTCGCCGGTGCGCGGATCGAGCTTCGCGCGGATGTCGTTTTCGGCGCCGTAACGGTTGCGAGCCGACTTCTGGATGGCTTCTTCCATCGCCTCGATGACGATCGACTTGTCGATCATCTTCTCCGATGCGACGGAATTCGCGATCGCGAGAAGCTCGGCGCGGTTGGCGGAAATCGCACTGGCCATGGCTTAGTCTTCCTGTTCCTCAAGAATGTCGTCTGCGCCGCTGGTATCCAGCGGGCGGCTTGCTGCGATCAGCTTGTCGGTAAGGATAAGCCGAGCCGATTGTACGTTTTCCAGCGGGAAGCTGACGGTGCCGGACTTTTTATCCGCAACCGTGACGATCTCGGCGCCCGCTTCACCCTCTATGCCGACAAGATCGCCGTGGAGGCCCTTGCGGTTGCCTTCGATCGGGGCGGCCAGGTTGACCTTGATCTCGTGTCCGGCCCAGTTGGCGTAATCCTTGGGACGGGTCAGCGGACGATCGATCCCCGGCGAGCTGACTTCGAGGCGATACGCCTCTTCGATCAGCATTTCACCGGCGGCTTCCAACACGTCCATCCGGTCGGAGATGCGGTGCGAAAGTGCCGCGCAATCGTCAAGCAGGAGCTGCCCGGTTGCCGGGTTCTCAGCCATGATCTGCAATGCGATCTCGTCGTCGCCGACCTCGCTCTTGCCGAAGACGCGCACACGCACGAGGTCCAGACCCAAGGCCTTGACCTCCGGTTCGATCACTTCGGTAAGACGCGCGATATCGACCAAACGAAACTCCAAATTGCTTATGCCCGCCCCGCCTGAGCGAACCGGGAAATGCCAGAGCTGCCACAACGCAGTTTCGCGCCGGCCCCTACCGGCGCCAGCCCGATCGTTGTTTCACCAATGACGGGATGAGGCGCAGATAGGCGCGATTCTGGAAAAAGGCAAGGGGGAGTTGGGGTACGCAAACAAGTCTGCGACTTCGGCAGCCTTCCCGGCCGATACCCCTAATCGAAGGTCTTCACCAAATCGACCGGCCTGCAGGCAGGGTCCGCTATCCAGCCGCCATGACGCATGAGGCCGACGGACATGAACCAGATCAGCGAGATCATCATCGCCAGCATCAAGCCCAGGACAGCCAGGACCATGGGGGGATAGGAGCCCGCCTGAAATGGCACCAGGAAACGAGGAAGCCCCCTGACGAAAACGGCGGCCGAAAACAGGATGAACACGGGCGCAAAAAATCGCCAGAAGCCATGCGGACCCATTGGCCGCGCAAATGCATAGCCCGTCAAACCGACCGCGGCGAGCGTGTCGATGCCATAGCGCAAAGCATCAAAGGACGTGGGATGTTTGAACAAGCCGCCAAATTCATATGGCAGCACCATTATCAACACCAGAACAGCAAAGGCCCGCCAGCCTCGGGATCGTTTCGATATCATAGCAAGCATGAGTGACGCGAGCGAGTGAAAAAACCGCTAAATTCACCGGCCGATGCCAGAGTTTTAATTTCACGGACCAGCAGTGCGGGCGAACTCAGCCCCGCCCTTGATGCAATCCATGCTTCTTGAGGCAGTGCCTAAGCTGATCGTACGTGAGCCCCAAAGCGCCCGCGACCTTGCGCTGGTTCCAGCGCAGGCGTTCCAGCGATTCCATCAGCAGGCCCCGCTCGTGCGCGTCCACCGCATCGCGTAGCGACCCGGACGGGGCCGGCGGCAATTCCGGTTCCGGACCAGGCAGCGCCGCCACTTCGACCGCGCCCTGCATGGCCCAGGCACTTGCGAAAGGGTCGAAGACTACCTCGCCTACAGGTCCGTTCTCGTCACCCCAGCGGTAGACCGCGCGCTCCACCACGTTGCGCAGTTCCCGGACGTTGCCTGGCCATTCGTAAGTTTCCAGCGCCGCCATCGCCGCTGCCGAGAAGCCCGGCCAGCGGCTCCATTCAAGCTCGCTGGCCATGCGGCGGCCATAGAAATCGGCGAGTTCGTAGACGTCGCCTTCGCGGGCGCGCAGTGGCGGCAGGGTGATGACCTCGAAACTCAGCCGGTCGAGCAGGTCGGCGCGGAAGGTGCCTTCGGCGGCCATGCGCGGCAGGTTGGCATTGGTGGCGGCAACGATGCGCACGTCCACGGTCACCGCGCGCGAAGAACCGATGCGCACGACCTCGCCGTACTCAACCGCGCGCAGCAGGCGTTCCTGCGCCGCCATCGACAGGTTGCCCAGTTCGTCAAGGAACAGCGTGCCCCGATCCGCCTCCTCGAAGCGCCCCGCCCTCGCGCGGGTGGCGCCGGTGAAGGCGCCGGCCTCGTGACCAAACAGTTCGGCCTCGATCAGCGTTTCAGGCAGCGCCGCGCAGTTGAGAGTGACCAGCGGCTCGCCCCAACGGGGACTGAGGTGGTGCAGGCGCTGGGCGATCAGTTCCTTGCCGGTCCCCCGCTCCCCGATGACGAGGACGGGGCGGCGCACGGCAGCGGCACGGCTGGCCCGCTCCACCGCGTCGAGGAAGGCCGTGGACTGGCCGATGAATTGGGCTTCTCGCTCCATTCCCAAGAGTTAGCGAAATTTCCCATTCATTGGCAATTCATTTTCGTCGCAACATCGCGACATTCTGGAAGAAGCGCGGATTTATGCCGTCTGTGCAGTTTGGCACGGTCGTTGCGATAGGCTTTGCGCTGCCGGAGCGAACGCCCTGGCAAGACAAGTTCAGGTCCACGAGGAAACGCCGCCATGTCATCGCATACCGCCAGCACCGCACCCCAGCAGGTCCGCCCCGCGCCGATGCGTTCGACTTTGGCACGCACCCGCCTGGACTGGGCGATCATCGCCAGCCTCCTGGCGATGGGCGCGTTCAACCTCTATGTCATGGCCGACCAGTTCGGCACCAAGGCCTATGCCTCTCCGGTGAAGACCCATGCCTGCGGAGCGCCGCTCGCATGAGCAGGCTCGACGCGGAGATCGAAATTCTCCAGAATCCACGCGAGGGCGGCCGCCCGAACCAGGCCCGCCGCTTCGACGCTTTCGAATATGCCGGCGACCATGCCACTATGGCCCGCCGCCCGACTTTCATCCGAGGAACCACCGCCATGGGCATCTTCTCCCGCACCCGCGACATCGTCGCCGCCAACTTCAACGACCTGCTCGACAAGGCGGAAGATCCGGCGAAGATGATCCGCCTCATCATCCTGGAAATGGAGGAAACGCTGGTCGAGGTGCGCACCAGCAGCGCCCGCACGATCGCCGACCAGAAGGAACTGCGCCGTCACGTCGGCAAGCTGGACAAGCTACAGGCCGACTGGGCCGACAAGGCGCAGCTCGCGCTGTCCAAGGGCCGCGAAGACCTCGCCCGCGCTGCGCTGATGGAGCGCAAGAAGGCCGCCGACATGGCCGAGCAGCTGTCCGCCGAGACGCTGGTGCTCGACGATGCGCTGCGCGCCTACGAGCTGGACATCGAGAAGCTGCAGACCCGCCTGCGTGAAGCCCGCAGCCGCCAGTCGTCCATCGCCGCCCGCTTGCAGAGCGCCGAGAATCGCGTCAAACTGCGGACCTTGCTGTCGAGCGAGCGCGTGGACGAAGCCATGGCCCGGTTCGACCAGCTGGAACGCCGGGTGGACTATGCGGAAGGCCGCGCCGAGGCGATGAGCCTCTCCGACCATCGCCAGCCCAGCCTTGCCGAAGAAATCGCCGCGCTGGCGGATGGCGACACCATCGACGCCGAACTGGCCGAGATGAAGCGCGCCATGGGCCAAGACCAGAGCGCCGCCGGTACTTCGACCGGCAAGACTTCGACCGAACAGTAACGCCGGCCTACAGGGAAAGGAAAAACCAGTGTCACGCGGACAATTCTATCTCGACAAGTCGAATGCCAAGATCGCCGGCGTATGTTCGGGCATCGCCGATTACACCGGCGTGGACAGCCTGTGGGTGCGCGTGGGAGCCGTGCTGCTTCTCCTGTTCGGGTTCCCGCTGGTCATCGCGGTCTACATCGTGGTCGCCCTGGTGGCCGACAAGCGGCCGATGGGGCTCTACAGCGAAGAGGAAGAAATGCGCCTGCTGCGCCGCATGGAACGCCGCCGTGCCCGCAAGGGCCTGAACCTGAGCGGTTCGGAGCCCTCGAGCCGCCTGCGCACCGACCTGTCCGACATGGACCGCCGGGTCGCCGACATGGAAGCGCACTATTCCACCAGCAACTCGCGCCTCGCGGCTGAGATCGACAACTTGCGCTAAGCGCCTTTTTCCGGGCAACAAGGGACTCATTCGATGGAAGACGCAATCTGGGTGCTGATACCGCTCGCTCCGTTCATCATGGGCGGCTTCGCGATCTGGACCAAGCACCAGCGCAAACTCGCCGAGCTTCAGATCGAGGCCACGGCCGAAAAAGCCGCGCAATACGCCTCGCACTCCCGCGAGTTGGAAGAGCGCGTGCGCGTGCTGGAACGCATCATCACTGACGGCGGCTACGACACCGCCCTGCAGATCGAGGCGCTGCGCGACCAGCGGGCGGTCGAGACCGGCCGCATGTCGGAGCAGACCAAGCAATGAGCCCCGGCGATTTCATGGGCCTGTGCGCCGTCCTCATCGCCATGATCGTGATGTTCGCGATCTTTGCGGGCGTCTACAAGCGCCGCCTCGCCTTCCTCGAACGCAAGCTGGAGATCACCTTGGGCGCCACCGCCGAAAAGGCCGCGCAATATGCCACGCACAACAACGATGTCGAAAATCGCGTGCGCGTGCTTGAAAGGATCATTACGGATGGCGGCAACGGCCGCGACATCGCCCTCCAGATCGAGGCGCTGCGCGGCGAGAGCGGACTTGAGGTGACCAAGCAATGAGTTTCTGGACTGCCGTCGTCGTGCTTTTCGCGATCGGGTGCGTCACCTGGCTGAAAGCGCAGCGCTATCAGGCGCTGGGCGACAAGCGAGGACCCCGCGCCGAAGGCTACGACCACACCGCACGCGAGCATGAACTGGAGCGTGAGGTAGAGGAAATGCGCAAGCGCATCATCGTCCTCGAACGCATCGCCACCGATGAAAAGCACGGCAACGACCTGGCGCGCGAGATCGAAAAGCTGCGCTGACACGCCTTCACCCCGCGCCCGTCCTTGACATTTATAACCATATAGGTTATATGCTGCAGCGTGACGGGTCGGGGGTGTGTAGCTGACACTCCATGTTCCCGGCGCGGCCGGCGTCCGGTGCGGACCGGACAAGCCGCAAATCACGGATGCGTGGATGAACTTGAGGGTGTGCCCTCAGGGAAGAGGGGCAAGAGTGCGAACCCGCCCCCTCACCCCCACGCACCGCAGGGTCGAGCTGGAAGTCCCACGAGGTCACGCCCCTTACCAGCCGTTCGCGATCAAAAGGCAGGGCCCAGCACTAGTCGCCTGATGCTGGCGACCAAACCCAGCGCCGGCCGCAGCCCGTCCGCTGAATTTCCCTGGCGTTACCCCGCGCTCGCCGGCGGGTGGAAAGCCGTGCCTGTTACGGCACCCTTGCGTCCAGTTCCGCCAGCCACACCGCCGCGCTGGCATCGGACGGCGCGCGCCAGTCTCCGCGCGGGGACAGCGCGCCGCCCGAGGATACCTTCGGCCCGTTGGGGATCGCGGAACGCTTGAACTGGCTGAAGGCAAAGAAGCGCCGCAGGAACTTCTCCAGCCACGAGCGGATCGTCGCCAGATCGTATTCGTTCTTCTTGGCTTCCGGGAAACCGGCGGGCCACACGCCCACCCCGGCCTCGCGCCAGGCATGCCAGGCAAGGAAAGCCACCTTCGACGGCTTCTGACCGAAGCGCATCACATGGTGCAGGAAGAAGTCGTTCAGCTCGTAAGGGCCGATCTTCGCCTCGGTGCTCTGGATCGCGCCGTCCGCGCCCGCCGGCACCAGTTCGGGCGAGATTTCCGTAGCCAGGATCGCCAGCAGGATCTCCTCGGTCGAGGCGCTGAACCGGTCGCCGCGCGCGCACCAGCCGATCAGGTACTGGATCAGCGTCTTGGGCACACCGGCGTTGACGGCGTAGTGGCTCATGTGATCGCCGACGCCGTAAGTGCACCAGCCCAGCGCCAGTTCCGAAAGGTCGCCGGTGCCGACCACGAAGCCCGAATGCTGGCTGGCAAGGCGGAACAGGTAATCGGTGCGCAGGCCCGCCTGGACGTTCTCGAAGGTCACGTCGTAGACCGGCTTGCCGTCCGCGAAATCGTGGCCGATGTCGTTCAGCATCGTCGTCGCGGCGGGGCGGATGTCGATCTCCTCCGCCGTGATGCCGACCGCGTTCATCAGCTTCCAGGCGTTGTCCTTGGTGCCGTCGCTGGTGCCGAAGCCGGGCATGGTATAGCCCCGGATCGTCGTTCGCGGCAGACCCAGCCGGTCGCAGGCGTGCGCGGCGACGATCAGGGCGTGGGTGGAATCGAGCCCGCCCGAGATGCCGATCACCAGCGACTTGGCGCCGGTCGATTCGATCCGCCGCATCAGGCCATCGACCTGGATGTTGAACGCCTCGTAGCAGTCCGCATCCAGCTTGTCGGCGCGTGCGGGCACGAAGGGGAAGCGGCCGACGGGGCGGGTCAGGCCGATATCGCCGCCCGCCGGGGCATGACGGAACGGCACGGTGCGGAAGGTTTCCTCCGGCAGCCCGGCCAGTTCGGCGGCGTCGTTGAAGGTGGGCACCCGCACCCGGTCCATGACGATGCGGTCGCAGTCGACATCGGCCACGCACAGCTGCGGGTCCAGCGAGAAGCGCTCCGATTCGGCCAGTAGGTCGCCCAGTTCGTAGATGACGCCCTGCCCGTCCCACGCGAGGTCGGTGGTGCTCTCGCCGTGCCCGGCGGCGCAGTAGACATAAGCGGACACCGCGCGGGCCGACTGCGCACGGCAGAGCATGTGGCGCTCATCCGACTTGCCGATCACGATGTTGGAGGCCGAGAGGTTGCACAGGATCGTCGCCCCGGCCATCGCGCCAAGCGACGAGGGCGGCGTGGGCGCCCAGAAATCCTCGCAGATCTCGGCGAAGAAGCGGAAGTTCGGGAGCACCTGACTGGCGAATACGAGGTCGACGCCGAACGGCACTTCCTGCCCGTTCACGGTGATGGTGCTGCCGCGAATCGCCTTGCCGCTGGCGAACCAGCGCTTTTCATAGAACTCGCGGTAATTGGGCAGGTACGATTTGGGCACCGCGCCCAGCAGCCGCCCCCCGGCGATGGCCAGCGCGCAGTTATACAGCCGCCCCTTGCTCATCAGCGCGGCGCCGACCAGCAGCACCGGCGAAAGATCGGCGCTGGCCTTGACCACATCGGCGATGGCCGCTTCCACCGCCTCGATCATCGCGGACTGCAAATGCAGGTCGTCGATCGCGTAGGAGGACAGGCACAGCTCCGGGAAGACCAGCAGGTCGACATGGGCATCGTGCGCCCGCCGCGCCTCTGCCAGCACCGCATCGCGGTTGAAAGCGACATCGGCCGTGCGCACGCGCGGGGTGGAAGTGGCGACGCGCACGAAGCCGTGCTCATGCATCGCAAAGAAGGGGTGGCTGCGATCTGCGTTCATGCGCATTTCCCTGACAGGAAGCCCCTTCCCTTGCAACGTTCCCCTTGCCCTGCCGGCCGTCCGGCTTAAATGCGAAACCCATGCGAAGCCTCGACGATATCCGCGAAGAGTACGAATTCCTCGATGGCGACGAACGCTATCGCCTCCTCATCGAACTGGGGCGCGAGCTGGACGACATGCCCGACGCCCTCAAGACCGACGCCACCAAGGTGCGCGGCTGCTCGGCCAGCGTGTGGGTCTATCCCACCGCGCGCGATGACGGCACCCTGCACTTCCTGGCGGACAGCAACGCCGGCATCACCAAGGGCATCGTCGCGCTGGTGATCGCCGCCGTGCAGGACAAGCCCGCCGCCGCCGTGGCCGCCACCGACATCACCGAGGCGCTTGGCCCCTTCGACCTGAAGAACCAGCTTTCCTCGAACCGCACGCAGGGCATACCCAACATGATCGCGCTGATCCGGGAAACCGCCGCGCGCTATGCATAAGGCCCCCCATGCACCGCGCTAGGCGCGCGCTCTGGATTATCGGCGGGGTGATCCTGGTGGGCATCGGCACGCTGGGCATCTTCGTGCCCCTGCTGCCCACGACGATCTTCTACATCCTGGCCGCCGCGTGCTTTTCAAAAAGCCATCCGGAATGGGCGGAGCGGCTCTATCAGCACCCGAAATACGGCCACCACCTGCGTGAATGGCGCGACCGCAAGGCCGTCAGCCGCAAGGGTAAGATCGCCGCGATCCTGACGATGAGCCTGAGCGTGGTCGCGGTGTGGTTCACCGCCGGGGGCTGGTGGACGCTGATTCCGGTGGCAGTGCTGGCGACGATCGGAACGTGGATCTGGACCCGGGCGGAGTAGCGCGGCTCCCACCGCGATGATCGCCTAGCGTTCGTCCACCGCCTCGCGCAGCACGGCGATGCCCTTGGCCCGCTGCTCACGCAGTTCGCGCTTCAGGCTCGCGGGATCGCGGGCAACCACGAAACCGAAGCTGACGCCGCCTTCCTTGCCGATCGTCGCATGGTGCAGCTTGTGCGCCTGGACCAGCCGCTTGGCGTAGCCGCGCTTGGGCACCCACCTGAAGTAGCGCTGGTGGACCAGCCCGTCGTGGACCAGCGTATAGATGACGCCGTAGACCAGCACGCCCAGCCCGATCCATGTCCCCGGCTCCCAGGCATGGACACCCATCACCAGCGGCGAGCCCAACGCGAACATGCCGATGCTGATCGCGGCGCCGAACAGGGCGAACAGGTCGTTCTTTTCCAGCAGGTTGCCGTGGGGTTCGTGATGGTCGCGGTGCCAGGCCCAGCCGAACCCGTGCATGATGTACTTGTGGCTGGACCACGCGACGAACTCCATCGCGGCGACGGAAGCAAGGACGGTCAGGATCACGGCGGCAAGGGACATGCCGCGCCTTATAGCGGGAAGCGCTGGCTGGCAAAACCCTCGTGACTGACTGGGGGCTTCGACAAGCTCAGCCTGAGCGGATTTAGGGATCTGCTTTAAATTCCGCTCAGGCTGAGCTTGTCGAAGCCCCCCGCCACCAAACCCGCACCTTGCGACACTCTCTTACAATCGCAGACTTTCTTGCGACGGGTCATATCTCTGGCGTTCAGCTTCAAAGACCTAAACCTGAATGCATCGGAAGCGAGGTCAACCGCCTCCTCCGCCCCAAGGTTTCAAGAAGGAGTGCCACCCATGCGCAAGTTCACCAAGCTCGTTGCCCCCGCCCTCGTCGCCGTTCTCGGTCTTTCGGCCATCGCGCCGACCATCGCCGAGGCCGCACCGCGCCACGAAGCGGCCCGCTACACCCCGAACCGCAATGCCAACATCCGCGCCGACATCTCTGGCCTGCGCGCCCAGATCGACCGCGCCGCAGCGCGCCGCACGATCTCGCAGCGCGAGGCGACCGGCCTGCGCCGCGATGCCGCCGACGTCCAGCGCCTCTACAGCAGCTATGCTCGCGGCGGACTGAGCGCGCAGGAGACCCGCACTCTCCAGAACCGCGTCAACAAGGTCTACACCGCCCTCCACATGGAGCGCCGCGACTATGACGGCCGCCGCGGCTGATCGAGCCGGACTGCGAGGCGCCTCGGACGGCATGATCCATTCAAGCCGAAACCGGGGCAGCCTTTTCCGCCGGTCACAGTTGTAAACCAGCAACAATTGTAATTCTCACAGGAGATCCCCCAATGGGCAAGTTCACTAAGATCATCGCGCCGGCCCTCGCCGTCCTGCTGGGCGCCGCCACGCTGGCCCCGTCCATCGCCGAGGCCGCGCCGCGCCATCACGATCAGCGCGGTTACTACGACCAGCGCGGTCATCACGATCGCCGCGCGCGCTATCACAGGCCGGTGCATCACGCCCGCCACACCCCGCCGCGCCATGTGAAGCACCATCGCCGCGCCGACTCGCATCATGTGGTCCACCGCCGCGCCGCGGCTTACGATCGCCATCACCGCTGATCGGGCGGGCAACCCCCGACTCTTGACGATTCGCGAAGCCCCCACCACCAGCGCGCCCGGCAATACGTCCGGGCGCGTTTCGCGTGGCGGATAGAATGCATCTTTCAAGCAACGATGCATCATACGATCGCTGTTGTTTGAACGAAAGTTTCGCCAAACTCCGCAATCGGACCGGTCTGCCCCTTGAATTTCGCGGGTTCCGGGCTTAATCGCGCCTTATCATGACAAACACTCCGCGCACCCTGTACCAGAAGATCTGGGACGCCCATGTCGTCGACACACGCGACGACGGCACCTGCCTCATCTACATCGACCGGCATATCGTTCACGAAGTGACGAGCCCGCAGGCTTTCGAAAGCCTACGCGCCGCCGGCCGCCCGGTGCGCCGTCCCGACCTCACGCTTGCCGTGCCGGACCACAATCTGCCCACCACCGCGCGCCGCGATGCGAACGGCAACCGCATCGCCATCGCCGATCTGCAGAGCGCGCAGCAGCTCGACCTGCTGGAAAAGAACGCCCCCGCCTTCGGCATCCGCTATATCGGCGATGCCGACCGCGAACAGGGCATCGTCCATGTTGTCGGCCCGGAACAGGGCTTCTCGCTGCCCGGCGCCACGATCGTGTGCGGTGACAGTCATACCGCCTGCAACGGCGGTCTGGGCGCGCTGGCGTTCGGCATCGGCACCAGCGAGGTGGAGCATGTGCTCGCCACGCAGACCCTGCTGCTCAAGCAGTCGAAGACCTTCGAGGTCCGGGTCGAGGGTACGCTGGCCGCCGGCGTGACGCCCAAGGACGTGATCCTGCATATCATCGGCCTGATCGGCACTGCCGGCGGCACTGGTTACGTCATCGAATATACCGGCAACGTCTTCCGCGAGATGTCCGTGGAAGGCCGCCTGACGGTGTCCAACATGTCGATCGAGGGCGGCGCCCGCGCTGGCCTCGTCGCGCCCGACGATGTCACCTTCGAATACGTCAAAGGCCGCCCCTATGCCCCCAAGGGCGAGGAATGGGACAAGGCCGTGGCCTGGTGGAAGAGCCTGGCGACCGACGAAGGCGCGACTTACGACAAGTCCGTGTTCATCCGCGCCGAGGACATTCAGCCCACCATCACCTGGGGCACCAGCCCGGAAGACACATCCGCCATCGGCGGCGTGGTTCCTGCGCCGGAAGACTTCGCCGATGCTTCCAAGCGCGATGCGGTGAAGCACAGCCTTGAATACATGGGCCTCACCCCCGGCATGAAGCTGACCGACGTGGAAGTGCAGAACGTCTTCATCGGCAGCTGCACCAACAGCCGCATCGAAGATATCCGCGCCGCCGCCGAAGTGCTGAAGGGCCGCCACAAGGCCGATAACGTCAAGTGGGCGATCGTCGTCCCCGGCTCGGGCCTGGTCAAGGAACAGGCCGAGGCGGAAGGTCTGGACAAGATCATCACCGATGCAGGGCTGGAATGGCGCGAGCCGGGCTGCTCGGCCTGCCTCGCCATGAACCCGGACAAGGTTCCGGCGGGTGAGCGCTGCGCATCCACCAGCAACCGCAACTTCACCGGCCGTCAGGGTCCGGGTGCGCGCACCCACCTGATGAGCCCGGCGATGGCCGCTGCCGCTGCCGTCACCGGCAAGCTGACCGACGTGCGCGATCTCGCACCGGCAAACTGATAGGATAGCCTCCATGTCCGACAACAACGACAATTCGCTGGCCGGCCGCGCCGCCCTTGCTGCCGGTGCCGCCATCGGTTCGGCCGCCATCGCTGCCGCGCTGCTCTTCGTGAAGCGCCGCAACGACCGCAAGAAAGTGGACGGCAAGCCCGGCGCCACCAACACCGCGCCGCACTTCCCCAACGAGACCGACTGATGCAGGCGATCAACCACGTCGCCGGCAAGGCGATCCCCTTCGGCCGCAAGAACGTCGACACCGACGTCATCATCCCCGCCCACTGGCTCAAGACCGTCACCCGTGATGGGCTGGGCCAAGGCGCATTCGAAGCGGTGAAGAAGGAAGAAGGCAACGTCTTCACCGACGAGCGCTGGGCCGGCGCGCCGATCCTGATCGCGGGCGACAACTTCGGCTGCGGTTCCAGCCGCGAACACGCCGCATGGGCACTGCTCGACATGGGCATCACCTGCGTGATCGCGCCCAGCTTCTCGGACATCTTCTCGGGCAATGCGTTCAAGAACGGCATCTTGACCGTGGCCCTGCCGCAGGCGGCGATCGACCGCCTGATGGAAGTGGCGCAGGACCAGCCCATCGACATCGACCTCGATACGCAGACCGTCACCACCCGGTTCCAGGACCGCTTCACCTTCGACGTCGACGCCTTCCGCAAGCACTGCCTGCTGAACGGTCTGGACGAAGTGGGCCTGACGATGGCCCAGGGCGACGCGATTTCGGCTTACGAGAGCAAGGCGCGCGAAGGCCTACCCTTCCTGGCGAATACCCTGAGCACCGCGGCCTGATCGATCGCCGCCTGATAGATCACCGGGAGCCGGGCACCGCGCCCGTCTCCCGGCTGCTAAGGGTCAGGGCTTGACCACGACCTTGCCGTCCAGAACCGCGATCGGATCGGCGGCGACTGCGGGATAGAATTCCTCCAGCATCGCCAGCCAGTCCGCCGGAAGATCGGCGAAACGCGCCACTTTGCCGCCATTGCCGAACAGGTTCTGGGTGCCCGCACGGTCCCCCATGTTCAACCATGCCTGCCAGCTTCGCACATCGTTGGACTGTACCCGCGACAGCACGTTCGTGGTCGCCGAATCCAGCACCTGCGCGCGCAATGCGGTGATCGTGCTGACCTCGTTCAGATAGGATACCCCCCCGTCCGGCGCCGTCACCTTCGCGTGCGACCGGTCGCGGATCGCGATCTCGTCACGCCCCAGCATCAGCGGCGTAGCGCCGAAGTGAACATGCTCGTAGCGCGGCGCGCCGGGGGCGTCGGGAATGTGAACCTCATTGTCCGGCCCCACCTTGACGTGCGTGGGCACCGGTCCCCGACCGCCGACGCGCACCGTCTCGCCGGTCAGCGGATTGCGCATGTGGGTCAGGCGCTTGCCCGTGTCCACGTCGACGCGGAAACTGATCTCCAGGTCGATCAGGTCGAAACCGCCATCGGGATTGAGGGTGACGCGCTGGATCGCGCCCAGGTTGATCGCGTAAAGCGGGATCAGGTCGCCGCCGATCGCCGCCATGTACGGCCCCTTGATCCACGAATAGATCAGGCCATCGTCGGTGCGGTAGCGCAGCTTGCGATATATCTGCACGGCGTCGGCGGGATTGGCCGGGTCCAGCGTGCGGCGCGCCGCCCTTGCCGATACTCCCGGCGCTACGGCGGCCGATGCCGCCAGTCCCAGTCCCAGCTTCAGGGCATCGCGGCGGTCGGGCCGGATCATATCCGGCAGGCGTGGCAGGCTTGGCATGCAGTTCCCCCTATTTTGTTGGGCCCAATCCATTCCCAATCACTGCAAAGCGCCATCTGTCATCCTGCCCCTATCCACCGGTCGGATACCGCCGCGCCGCGTGCCGCATTCGCCGCTGTTCCATCCCTGAGCCGCTCGCTGACGAATCGGGATTGAACCCGAACCCTCCCCGCCCTATCGGCTAAGGTCAAAGCAGCGCGCCCTGCATATGCAAGGCGCTATCATTCGAGGTTGTCCGATGACCAGTTTCCAGGATCGCGAGCGCGCCGAAGAAGCCAAGTTCGCGCACGACGCCGATACCGCGTTCCGCATCCAGGCCCGCCGCAACCGCCTTCTCGGCGAATGGGCGGCCGAGCGTATGAAGCTTTCGCCTGCCGAAACCGACGCCTATGCCAAGGCCGTCGTCCAGGCCGACTTCGAGGAAGCCGGTGACGAGGACGTGATCCGCAAGCTGCTGGGCGATATCACCGCCGCCGGTGTCGACACCAGCGAAGGCGAAATCCGTGCTGCGCTGGAGGCCAAGCAGGTCGAAGCCCGCCGCGCGTTTCTGGGCTAAGGAATTTTACGATGGCAATGTCTTCCGAAGAAATCGAAACCCTCATCCGCGGCGCGCTGCCGGATGCAGAGGTGACGATCACCGATCTCGCCGGCGACGGCGACCACTACTCCGCGCATGTCGTGTCCTCCGCCTTTGCCGGCAAGCCCCGCGTGGCCCAGCACAAGCTGGTCTACGAAGCGCTGGGCGGACGCATGGGCGGCGTGCTCCACGCCTTGCAACTGACCACCGCCGTCCCCAACTGACGTCGCATACACACTAAGGGTTCCATTGAAATGTCCGACGTCAACGCCCGCATCGGCGAAATCGTAAACAGCAACGACATCGTCCTGTTCATGAAGGGAACGCCGCTGTTCCCGCAGTGCGGCTTCTCCAGCCGCGCGATCGCGATCCTGGAACATCTCGCGGTCCCTTACGAGACCGTGGACGTGCTGCAGGACATGGAAATCCGCCAGGGCATCAAGGGCTACTCCGAGTGGCCGACGATCCCGCAGCTCTACATCAAGGGCGAATTCGTCGGCGGCAGCGACATCATGATGGAAATGTACGAGGCCGGCGAACTGCACCAGCTCATCACCGAATCCGGGATCGCCGCGCAGGGCTGATCTCCCCGGTATGGCCGGATATCGGGCCAAATACTGAAAAGCCCGGGTGGAAACGCCCGGGCTTTCGTGCATCGGAGCTACGCTGTCCTTCGCCTGACGGCGCGGCAAACGGCAGTCCATCTTCATGGCGGCGAGGCATTTCGGCGATGTGGGGGAGGAGAGCTTCTCGGGGAGGCGGGGCCGTGAGACTGATCGGCCCCGCCTCTATCGAGACTGCTTCTCGGGGTACTCAACTATAAGCACAAGGCGTGCCATTTTCAATAATCGGCGCAAATTGGCCATTTCCGCGCCGACGCGCTGCGGAGCCTTACGGTGAAGTGTAAAGCAGGCCGACACATGTTCCCGCCGGGCGAAGCAATTTCCCCTTGCCGCCCGCCTTCTCGCGGGCAACACCCGGTATATGTCCAGCACGCCTTCCGACCAGCCGATCCCCCCAGGGGGCCCCGCCGTCGTCCCCGCCGCAACCGTGGTGATCTTCCGCCACTCCGCCACTGGCGGCGCTCCGGACGTGCTGATGGTCCAGCGCGCGAAAGAGATGCGCTTCGCCGGGGGAGCAGCGGTGTTCCCCGGCGGCCGCGTCGATCCCGCCGACCGTGAACTCGCCCGCCGACTTCTGCCGGACGAGGCTGAGGAAATCGCCGCCGCCCGCATCGCCGCGATCCGCGAGACGCTGGAAGAGACCGGCCTGATGATCGCCACCCGCCAGCCCGTTGGCGCGCAGGAAGCGGCACAGGCGCGCGCCCTGCTGCTGGAGGACGGACGCCTCGACACCGTGCTGGCACGGTTCGGCTGGGAACTGGAACCGGGCGCCCTCACCTTCTTCGCCCACTGGTGCCCTTTATGGGACAAGGCCTTCGACACCCGCTTCTTCGTCACGGACCTTGGCACAGGAGCAGTCGACATCACCGTCGATGCCACTGAAAACAGCCGCCTGTTCTGGACCAGCGCCGCCGAGGCGCTGGATATGGCCGACAGCGGCGACATCTCGGTGATCTTTCCGACCCGGCGCAATCTGGAGCGCTTGGCGCAATACGCCAGCCACGCCGAGGCGCTGGCCGATATCGCGGCACATCCGGTCGCCCGGATTCACCCCAGCATCGAGGAGCGTGAAGACGGCGAATGGCTCGTCATTGCGGAAGGCCACGGTTATCCGGTGCGAGGTCAGCTCAAGGCGACGGCGCGGCGCGGCTAGGCCTTCACTTGTGGCCCGCAGTTTTCGCGGGAAGCAGTGCGTTCCAGCGGGCGTCCAGCTTTGCCTGCCCGCTGGCGCGCTTCACCCGCGACACCAGCGAGACACCGCGCAGGGTGACGCTGTGCCCGCCGAGCCAACGGCCTGAAATGCTGTATCCGACGTCGTAGAGCGCAACATCTTCATGCGATTCGCCTGAGACCAGAAAGCGCGTGGTAACAAGCACCGGCAACCGCTCGTCGCCGCGGCTTTCGTCGGGCAAGCGGGCCGTATCGCGGGCCTTCTTTAGCGCCCGTTCGAACCATGCCGCCTCGATCCGCGGCTCTCCCGTGGTTTGCGCGGGGGGCACGCCCAATGCGCTGGGGAAGGATACTTCCTGGCTTTGCACGGACTGCTCGGCTGCGGCAGGTCTCAGGATCAACTCCCGGTCGCCGGACCCTGTCGCCATCAGCACCAGCGTCGCCGCGCGGGCGGAGGCCTGCTGCGCTTCGGCAGTCTTCACCGCCTCGCTGTCGCTGCGCTGGCTCCAGTTGTTCCACAAGGTGAGGCCGGAAATGACGACGGCAATCACCGCCAGCACTTCGCCCAGCGTGACCCAGCGCCGCCGGATCGCCGCAGCCTCGGCGGCACGGACATCGGCCTTCGCTTCGGCCCGGGCCTGTGCGTTGGTTTCGGATTCGGTGGGGCTATCGTTCACGGACGCCGTTCCATCACCTGCGGCGTTGGCCGTCAAGGATTAGAGCGGGTTGAGGTGAAGCTGAAGCAGTCAGGCCTGCTGCGGAACCGCATGCGCCCGGGCGAGATGGTCCAGCACCGGGCCGTAGATCGGCCGGTCGAATTCGACCCCGGCAAGATCCCCGCTGACCCAACGCACCACGCCTGGCATTCCCTCCAACCCTTTCGGGCGGATGATGAGCCGGGAGCCGACCCGGAAATAAAGACCGCGCATCCTCAGGCAGCAGCCTTCGGTGGAGATGTCGGAAATCTCGCCGTCATCGCGCAAGCCGCTTTGCGTGCGGCACTGGACGGCCAGCGCGACGAAGCGTCGCTGCGAACGTCGAGGGAGGATGCGGCGGGTCATGAAGTGATGTCTAGGCCGATTCTATTTAACATCGCTTAACCGCGCCGCATATTCCGCAGATCAGGCCGCCGCTGGCTTACGCGCGAAGATACCGAACCCGGCGATCACCGCATAGCACAGCGCCGGAAGCACGAGTGCGATACCCAGGTTGCCGCCGGTCGCATCGGCCAGCGCTCCGGTCGCCAGCGGCACGATCGCACCGCCGCAGATCGCGACATTGATGATGCCCGAGCCATCCGCCGCCCGCGTGCCCAGCTTCTCGCAGGCGAGGCTGAAGATCGTCGGGAACATGATCGAGTTCATCAGCCCCACCGCCAGCAATGCATAGCCCGATACCTGGCCGGTGGTGGTCACCGAAACCGCGATCAGCGCGATCGCCGCGCAGGTATTGAACGCCAGCACCAGCCCCGGGTTCAACACCCGCAGCAAGGCAGAGCCGATGAAGCGGCCGATCATCGCGCCGCCCCAGTACACGCCGATCAGCTTGCCGGCAGACTGCTCGGGCAGCGCCATGACGTGGTCTTGCATCAGATAGCTGACGACCAGCGAACCGATCGAGACTTCCGCGCCGACGTAAAGGAAGATGCACAGCGCGCCGTAACCGAAACGCGCGCGCTTCAGCAGGTCCAGCCCGGCAAATCCGGCGCCGCCACCGGCGCTGTCGTCATGCTGTTCGCGCGGGAGGCGATTGCGGAACATCCACACCGCCGCCGCGACGAGGGCAAGGGCGACCGCTATGCCGAGGTAGCCGTGAACGATGGCCTGGCTTTCGGCGCTGCGATAGGCGTCCAGTGCGGGGCCGGTCAGTTCCTTGGCCGAAACCGAGGCAAGGCTGCCCAGGATCAGCACCGAACCGGCGATCGGGAAGATGGTGGTGCCCAGCGAGTTGAAGGCCTGCGCAAAGGTAAGGCGCGAACTGGTCGTCTCGGGCTTGCCCAGCAGGCTGATGAGCGGATTGGAGACGACCTGTACGATCACCACGCCCGCCGCCAGCACGAAGTAGGCGGCCAGAAACAGCCAGTAGGTCGCCGTCTGCGAGGCCGGGATGAAGGCCAGGCAGCCCAGGATCATGATCCCGAGGCCCACCGCCGCACCCCGCATGTAGCCAACCTTGCGCACCAGCATCGCGCCGGGAATGCCGATCACCGCATAGGCGGTGAAGAAGCAGAACTGCACCAGCATCGCCTCGGTATAGGTCAGCGTGAACAGCTCTTTCAGCTTGGGGATGATAACGTCGTTGAGGCTGGTGATGCCCCCGAAGATGAAGAACAGCGCCATCACGAAGTACCGAAGCTCCGGTGCGTCGACATGGCCGCCGGGAACTTCGTCGCCGAATTCCGAGCCAGATTTGCTACCGGTATCCATCATCGCGGCCATTCCCGTCTCTCCCGAAAGGCCGAACCTGGACAGCCGGCATGGCAAGACGCGGGTCTTTGCGCACTTTTGCTGCGCAGGGCAAGCGATTGCAGCCCCCGAAAGTTCGCATCCGGGCGGCAAGACGACCGTTCCGGCAACCCTTGCGACATCTGTGCAGAAACCAAGGAGTTTTAATGCAATGCAGCAAAGTGCATTGCGCTGAGGCGCCAAGTCCAGCAAATGGGCACCAGCGCAGGCCTGTTCGATAGCGGCGGCTTGTGCACCAGACATCGCAAAGGAATACCTATGAAGAAGATTGCTCTCGCCGCGTTCGCCTCGGCTGCTGTTCTGGCTCTCTCGGCTTGCGGCGGCGAGCCTGCTCCTGCGGCAACCGAAACCGCCACCGGCGCATCGGACGACGTAGTGGTTGGCGATGCCACCGACGCGCCGACCGAGGCTGCTTCGGAAGCAATGTAATCTTCGTCGGGACCCGGTCCGTGCCCAAGGCCGGACCGGGTCCTGCGACTTTCGGCGCCGCTGCGCCGAGTTGCGGGCCGACACAGCCCGCCGTTCGAAGCAAATTCGAACCACTCCCCCAAAAACATCGCCAGCGTTGAGCCCGATTTCGAACCCCCAGGGTTCGTGAGGCCAAACCGCATATCCCCGGCTTGCGCGAAGATCGCCAGGCGAGGGAACCCCCGTGCCAACGGTTGAGGCTGCAGAAAATTGGCGCGCCCGACAGGGTTCGAACCTGTGACCCCAAGCTTAGAAGGCTCGTGCTCTATCCAGCTGAGCTACGGGCGCGCGCGAGTTCCCCATAGCGCGGAAGCGTCGCTTGGCAAACCGGGACACTGACCCAAACTTGTGCTTTGCGCGGTCGAAAAGGCAGGTTACGCACAGGCCATGAACGCCAGCCCGGACGAACGCCCCGCCCCTTCGGCCAACCTTTCCCGAATCGACGGCAGCGCAGGCGCCCGGCGGCACTTTCGCTATTTCGATTATGTCATGGTCGCCTTCGTGGCGATCCTGCTGCTGTCCAACCTGATCGGCGCGTCCAAGCTGGCTTCGCTGGGCGGGGTCACCTTCGGCGCGGGCATCCTGTTCTTCCCCGTCAGCTACGTCATCGGCGACGTGCTGACCGAGGTCTATGGCTATGCCAATGCGCGACGCTGCGTGTGGGCGGGCTTCTTTGCGCTGGTGTTCATGGCCTTCATGAGCTTCACCGTCGTCGCCATGCCGCCCGCCGATGGCTGGGACGGACAGTCCGCCTACGAGGCCGTGTTCGGATCTACCTGGCGCATCGTGCTTGCCTCGGTCACCGCGTTCTGGGCGGGTGAATTCGTCAATTCCTTCGTCCTCGCCAAGATGAAGCTGATGACCGGCGGCAAGCACTTGTGGACCCGCACCATCGGTTCGACGGTGTTCGGCCAGGCGATCGACAGCGCGCTGTTCTACCCCATCGCCTTCCTTGGCACCTGGACCACCGCGCAGGTCCTGACCGTGATGGTCACCAACTGGGCGATGAAGGTCGCCTGGGAAGCGGTGCTGACGCCCGTGACTTACGCCGCCGTCGGCTGGCTCAAGGCGCGCGAAGGCGTGGAGGTGTTCGACGAGAACGTCGATTTCTCGCCTTTCGCCAAGACACGGGCCGTTTGATCCGTCGCCGCTCGCATTGACGGTGAAGTACGGCTAGTCAGCCACGCGATGAGCCTTGACCGCATTCTCCTGTCCCGTTTCCGCAACCACCGCGAGACTGCGGTGGAAGGCACGGCGCAGTTCAACCTGCTGGTGGGTGAAAACGGCGCGGGCAAGACCAATGTGCTGGAGGCTATCAGCCTGCTGGCGCCCGGCCGGGGCCTGCGCCGCGCCCAGTTGGCCGACATGCCTGGGCAAGCGGGCGACGGCGGCTTTGCGGTGAGCGCGGAACTGGCCGCGCCGGGCGGCGACCCCGTGCGGCTGGGCACCGGAATCGCGGCAGAGCGGCCCGGACGGCGGCTGGTGCAGGTCAACGGCGCGCAAAGCTCGGCGCTCAGCCTCGCCGAGTGGCTGTCGATCGGCTGGTTGACCCCGGCGATGGACCGGCTTTTCGTGGAAGGCGCAGGCGCGCGGCGGCGGTTCCTCGACCGGCTGGTGCTGGCCCTGGCCCCCGGTCATGCCGGAAATACCGTGCGCGTGGAAACGGCGCTTCGCGAACGCAATCGCCTGCTTTCCGAAGATCGTGCGCCCGATCCGCGCTGGCTCGATGCCATCGAATTGCAGATCGCCGAGGCCGGCGCGCTGGTCGCTGCCGCGCGCGCGGACCTCGTCGCCCGGCTTGACGAGGCGCTGGTCGCCCTTCCCGAGGCACCTTTTGCGCGCCCGGCGCTGGCTTATCAGCCCGGCGGCCCGCTCGATGCCGAAGGGCTGGCGGCGGCGCTGCGCGAAGGGCGCCCGCGCGAACGCGCGGCGCAGCGCACCCTCACCGGCCCCCACCGCGACGAACTGGCCGTGACCATGGCAGGCAAGGGCCAGCCGGCAGCCGATTGTTCCACTGGAGAACAGAAGGCGATGCTGATCGCTATCGTCCTGGCGCATTCGCAGCTGCTGGAAGGGTATGGCGAGGCTCGCCCCCGCCTGCTGTTGCTGGACGAAGTGGCTGCCCATCTCGATCCCCTGCGCCGCGAGGCCCTGTTCGAGCGCCTGCGCACGGGCAGCGCGCAGGTATGGCTGACCGGAACCGAGATAGCGCCGTTCGAGGCCATCGCTGGGGAAGCCGCCGTCTGGGAAGTCAGCGGCGGTGCGGTGCGGCGGGTAAGCTAAACTTCCCTCAAGCCCCCGACTTCTTCGGCAGCGCATCCTTCACATCATCCACTGTCGCGGCGACGATCGCGTCGATACCGATCGCCGTGGGATGTACGTGGTCGCCCTGAAGAAGGTCCGGCTTGTCGATCACCGGCTGGAGGAAGAACGGCACCAGCACCGCGCCGTATTTCTCGGCCAGTTGCGGATAGATCGGGTTGAAGCCCTGCGCATAATCACGCCCCAGATTGGGCGCTGCCAGCATCCCCAGCAGCACGACCGGGATTTTCTCCTCCTTCAGCCGCTTGAGGATCGCCTCCATGTTCGTGCGCGTCTGCGCCGGAGGGAGCGAGCGCAGCATGTCATTGCCGCCCAGGCTGATGATTACCAGTTCGGGCTTCACCGGCTGGCTTTTCAAGGTGAAGTCAAGCCGCTGCAGGCCCGCCGCGGTAGTGTCACCGGAAACCCCGGCATTGGCGATCTTCGCGTTCACCCCGCGCGCGCGCAAGGCCTGTTCCATCCGGTCGGGATAGCTTTCGCCGTCCTCCAGACCGTAGCCCGCCAGCAGCGAATCGCCGAAAGCCAGGACCGCGCGCTCCGGCCCCATGACCGGGATCTGCGGCGGTGTATCCAGAACGCTTTCGCTGGCGGTAGGGGCAGGTGCCGGGGCCTTGTCGCAGGCAGTCACGGCCAGAGTTGAGGCGGCAAGGAGAGCAAGGGAAACGAAGCGCAAGGCAAACTCCTTTTGGGGCCCGACTTGTCGGACCGCATGGTGCTATCCCATATGGGGATCGTGACAAGCCCTGCCCACTCCCTCGCCCGCCCCGAAACGCAATCAAATCCGACGATACTTGCCACTGACCTGCGCCTGACGCTGGGCTCGGGCGAGAGCGCGGTGGAGATTCTCAAGGGCATCGACCTTGTCGTACCGCAAGGACAGACGCTGGCGCTGCTGGGGCCCTCGGGCTCGGGCAAGTCGTCGCTCATGGCGGTGCTGTGCGGGCTGGAGCGCGCCAGTTCAGGCACATTGCAGGTCGCGGGCGAGGACTTCGCCGGAATGAGCGAGGACGATCTGGCGCGGGCACGGCGCGGGCGCATCGGCGTGGTGCTACAGGCGTTCCATCTGCTGCCGACGATGACCGCACTGGAAAACGTGGCCACGCCCATGGAACTGGCCGGAATGCCCGGTGCGCGGGAACGGGCCGAGGCGGAACTGGTCGCAGTGGGCCTTGGCCACCGCCTTTCGCACTATCCCGCACAGCTTTCGGGCGGAGAGCAGCAGCGCGTGGCCATTGCCCGCGCGCTGGCCCCGCGCCCGGCGCTCGTCTTCGCCGACGAGCCGACCGGCAACCTCGATGCCGCCACCGGCGCCGCGATCGTCGAACTCCTGTTCGCTCGCCGCGCCGAAGCCGGCGCGACCCTGCTCATCATCACGCACGACGAAAACCTCGCCCGCCAGTGTGAGCGCGTGGTGACGCTGGCGGACGGCATGATCGCAAGCGACACGCTTGCAACGGACATCGCAAGCGATACGCTCGCAACGAACATCGCGAGCGATACGCTTGCCTGACACCGCCCTGCCCTGGCGCATGGCGTGGACCATCGCGCGGCGCGACCTGTCCGCCCGTTTCAAGGGCCTGCGGCTCCTCCTTGTCTGCCTGTTTCTGGGCGTGGGCGCGATCGCCGCGATCGGAACGCTGACCGGCTCGATCGAAAGCGAACTGGGATCACGCGGGCGTGAGATCTTGGGCGGCGACGTCGAACTCAGGATCTGGCAGCGCGACCTTTCCGCAGACGAACTCGGAGCGCTTGCCAGGCTGGGCAAAGTGTCGCGCGGTTACCGGATGCAAGCCATCGCCAGCCGGGGCGATGCCACCGCGCCCGTCGCCCTGAAAGCGGTCGACGGCGGATGGCCGCTTTATGGCAAGCTGGAACTGGTGGACGGCCGCAAGGTCGGCGCGCCGCCGCCCGGAACGGTATGGATCGCCAAGGGCACCGCGGCCCGACTGGGCGCCGCCAAGGGCACGCGCATCGACCTTGGCGGCGTGCCGGTCACCGTCGGCGGCATCATTACGGCCGACCCCGAGCAAATGAGCGAAGGCTTTGCGCTGGGCGACGTCGCCATCGCCCCGCTGGACCTTCCCGCCAAGGCCGGGCTCACCGCGCCGGGGGCGATGTATCGCAGCGCAGTTCGTGTACGCTTCGCCGACAGCCTGCGCGATCCCGAGCCAGTCGTCGATGCCCTCAAGGCTCGCTTCGGCGAAAGTGCCTTCGACGCGCGCACCCGCAAGGCCGCTTCACCTTCGACCGAACGCTTCGTCAGCCGCATGGGGGAATTTCTCGTGCTGGTCGGGCTGGCCGCGCTGGTGATCGCCGGGATCGGCATCGGCGGGGGCGTATCCTCCTATCTGGAAGCCCGGCGCAGCTCGATCGCGACGCTCAAGGTTCTGGGTGCGACGAGCGGCGACATCGCGCGCATCTACCTGCTTCAGGTCGGCGCGGCCGCGCTGGCGGGAAGCGTGGCAGGGCTGGCCGCCGGGGTGCTGGTGACGCCGATGCTGGCCTCTGCGCTACAAAGCCTGCTGCCTGTCGACACCGGCTTCACCGTTTCCCCCGCTGCGCTGGCGACGGCGGCGGCCTACGGATTGCTCGTCGCGCTGATCTTCGCTGCGCCGCCGCTGGTGCGGGCGCGCGGCTATCCGGCCATGGCGCTAATGCGCGCGGGCGTGATGCCGCTGCGCTCGGACCGCAAGGCGCTGGCCCTGCCGGTCGGCCTTGGCCTTGCCGCGATCGTGGTCCTCGCGCTGGCCAATGCCGCGCAGCCGTTGGTGACGCTGGGCTTCCTTGGCGGATCGGCAGCGATGCTGGGCCTGCTGGCGCTGATCGGCACCGGCATCCGCCGCCTTGCCGCCCGCCTGCCCCGGCCGCGTGCGCCCATGCTGCGAGCCGGCCTTGCCAACCTGCACCGCCCCGGCGCCCAGACCGGCGCACTGGTCACGGCGCTGGGGTTCGGCCTCTCCGCCTTCGTGCTGATCGCAGGCGTACAGACCAGCCTCGACGCCAACATCCGCCGCACGGTGCCCGACCGCGCGCCCGACTTCTTTGTGCTCGACGTGCCGAAGGACAAGGCCGGCGAATTTCGCACTGCGGTGACGCAGACTGTTCCCGGAGCCAGGCTCAACCTGGTGCCCAACTTGCGCGGTCGCATCCTGGCCTATGGCCCCAAAGGCCACATGACCAAGGTGTCGAGCCTGGGCAAGGATTTGCCCGACGGCGCCTGGGCACTGAAGGGCGAACGCGGCCTCACTTACTCGGTCGGCGTACCCCAGGGCAGCACCGTCACCTCCGGCCGATGGTGGTCCGCGATCTACCGCGGCGAGCCGCAGGTTTCGCTCGACGAAAAGCTGGCCGAGGCGATCGGCCTCAGGGTGGGCGACTATATCACGGTGAACGTGCTCGGCGTCGAAAAGACCGCCCGCATCGCCGCACTGCGCCGGATCGACTGGGATACGCTGGGCTTCAACTACGTGCTGGTCTTCTCGCCCAATGCGCTGGCCGACGCGCCGCACAACCTTGCCGCCACCATCGAAGTACCGCCCGGCACCGCGACCACCGGCCTGTTGCCGAAACTGGTTCGTGCCTTCCCGTCGAGTTCGGTGATCGAGACCGGCAGCTTGCTGCGCGATGCGCGCGCGCTGCTCGATCAGATGTCGGCGGCGATCCTTGCGGCGGCGTCGGTAGCGGTGCTGTCGGGGCTGGCGGTGCTGCTGGGCGCCATTGCCGCCGCGCGCGCCAGCCGGACCTACGACACCGTGATCCTGCGCGTGCTGGGTGCCAGCCGGCGTCAGTTGCTGGTGCTGCAGATGGCGGAATACGGGCTCATCGCCGCCGTTCTTGCGGTCGTGGCGCTCGCCGCAGGCAGCGCGATGGCCTGGGCGGTGATCGTGAAGCTGTTCGAATTTATCTGGCTGCCAGACTGGCTCCGTATTCTTGCGGTACTGGGGGCCGGTCTGGTGCTGATCCTGGGCTTTGCGCTGGCCGGCTCGCTACCGCTGCTGCGGGCGAAACCGGCACGGGCGCTCAGAGAGCTTTAGGCGAACACTTCCGCGCCGCTCGGGTCTTTGGGGTCGGGGCCGAAGCGGTTGTGGCCGGGCGTACCGGGCAGGAACAGGATCACCAGGAAAGCGATGCTGGCGATCCAGCCGACGAGCGGGATCATGCCCAGAACGCTGAAGCCGAGATACCACCACCCGCTCATGTCGCGGTCATGCAGGCGGCGCACGGCCACCGCGATGTTCGGGACCAGCGTAGCCAGCGCATAGAGGCCGCCAAGGCCCACCAGCACCATGAAACCGCCGCCGAACGCCGCCGAGGGAGCCTGCCCGTTTTCAAGGTTCTCGAAGGCGCTGAAAGAAAGGCCCATGGCCATCGCCAGGATCAGGATCACGGCATAGACAATTACGTTCAGCAGTGTGAACGACCAGAATTCCATCCGCCGCGAACGCCCCTTGAAATCAGCATATCGCCGAAACGGCATCAGCATATAATCAAGCATGTCTTTCCCCTATTTTGAGTAAACGCATACACGTATCGAGCCTTGCCTTGCGGAAATCGACTATAAGGACAAAGACTTGAGGGGCAACGCCGCAGTTCTCCTTGTCAGGGCAGGCACAGAAAAAGGGGCGCGATAGGCAGTGCCCTCGCGCCCTTGTTTCAGTTTGCGCCGCCATCCCTGCCCGCGTCTCCTCCCAGAACCACGGACAAGCAGCGGCGCGTTTCGCGCTCCGGCTTAGAACCGGTAGCGTGCCGCCACGCCATAAGTGCGCGGCTGGTTTGGATAACCCGAGATCGAGCCGGGCTGCGCCGGGCTGTCGAAGATCTGCAGGATGGTGCGGTCGTTCAGCAGGTTGCGGCCCCAGACGGAGACCTCGATGCCGCTGGCCATCGCGTAGGTCAGCGATGCGTTTACGTCGTTGATGTCCTGCTTGAACTCGCGCGCGGCGGCCAGCGCGGCAGCAACGCTGGTGACATTACCGACAGCATCGCGCGTCACCAGGCCGGGCAAGCCCTCGACCAGCCTGAACTGCGCTTCGTAGTGATAGTCGCCGCGCAAGATCACCCGGTCGCCGCCTGAACCCACCGGCTGCACGAACTCCGCCCCGAACGTGACCGACAGCGGAGATACCCCCGCCGGGGTAGTGCCCGAAAGGTCCCCAAAAGCGGAGAGCTGGAAGGTGTCGTACTTGGGGTCGAGGTAAGTCCACGAAAGCGTCAACGTCAGCGGATCGATCGGCTTGGCAGAGCCTTCGAACTCGATCCCGAAGGCCGACTGCTTGCCCGCATTGGCGAGGAAGAAGCCGGAGCCGGTGAAGATGTTCGACTGGAAATTCTTGATGATCTGCTTGAACACCGCGACGTTGGCTGAGACGATGCCCCAGTTACCCTTGAAGCCCAGCTCGTAGACCGTCGCGTTCTCGGCATTGGCGAAACGGCTGCCGGAGGTAAGATTTGTCACCGCCAGCCCCTGTGCGCGCAAGGCCACAAGGTCGGCCGGGGTAGGCCGGCTGTCGCGCGACAGGTTGATCGAGGCCGCCTTGTAGCCGGTCGCCCAGGCGGCATAGAGGTTGATCGCCGGGTTCACGTCCCAGGCCACGCGCGCGGTGTAGCTGAAATCGCCGTCGCTGACCCGGCCCGGCTCCACCGCGTTGGGCAGGTTCATGAACGGCGGGAAATACTGAAGCGCGCGCAAACCGTTCAGCGGATTGGCCGAGGGGTTGTTGGCATTGCCCGCCGCGAAGGCGGTAGCGCCGGCATTAACCTGCGCGAAGGCCGCGCCGTTGGCCCCTGCGAAAGCGCCGATCTCGGCCGCAGTCGCCGACCGACCCAGACCCAGCAGGTTGCCGACCGTCTGCGACAGCGCGCCCTGATACAGCAAGGTCTGGCGGAAGCCGGCATAACGCCGGTCATTGAAGTCGATACCCGCGAAGACATCGTTCGAGGTCGTACCCGTGGCGAAGCGCTTGGTATCGTGGGTGTAGTTGATCCCGCCCGTCACGATCAGACCCGGCGCCACTTCGAAATCAAGCTGGCCGAACCCGGAATAAGACTCGTTCTTGAGCTTATACGCTTCGGTCAGGCCAGTCCCAGAGGCGAAGAAGTGGTTTGTGTATTTCGCCGGGTTACCCTCGGACGCACCGAACACGGTCTCCAGCGTCGGCACGTTGAGCGCGCCGCCAGACAGGCTGCGCACCAACAAGTCCGCGTAAGTGCGCGCGTCGTCGCCCCACAGGACCTGGTTGTTCTGGTCGATCTTCTCGTTGAAATAATACCCGCCAATGAGGCCGCTGATCTGATCGCCCACTTCGAAACTGGCGCGCAGTTCCTGGGTGAAGGTCTTGATCTGCAGGTCCTGCCAGTTGCGGCCCAGCAGGTCCGCGCTGGAGAAGTCCGAATCCTGGTTGGTCACCGCATCGGTGCGGCGGTAGGATGTGATCGAGGTCAGCTTCACATCGCCAAGGTCGTAGCTCAGTTCGCCCGAGACGCCCCAGTTCTTGATGTTGTTCGAGGATTGGAAGTTGTTGTAGCCAATATTGTCGTACTTCTCGCCCGGCTGATTCACCGCTCCGCCCAGCGCGAAGATCGCCGCCGTGGGCGCGGCCTGCCGCAGGTTGACGACGGCGCAGCAGTTCTCGTCGATCTTGCTGTAATCGCCGATCAGACGAACTTCGAAGCCGTCGTGATTGTCGAACAGCAACTGACCGCGCGTGAACCAGCGGTCCCGCTCGTTGGTGCGCGCGCCGGTGTCTGCCAGATCCTTGACGATGCCGTCGCGCCTGTTGATCCCGCCGGCCAGGCTGAAAGCGATGTTCTCTGTGATCGGGCCGGTGACTACGCCTTTCACCACCACGGCATCGTAATTGCCGTAGCTCGCCTCAACGTTTCCGCCGAATTCGAACTGCGGCTTTCGGGTTACGATCGAGATCACCCCTGCCGAGGCGTTCTTGCCGAACAGCGTGGACTGCGGCCCGCGCAGCACCTCGATCCGCTCCACGTCCGGGAAATCGGCGATCATCGAGGCTGAACGCGAGCGGTAGACCCCGTCCACGAACAGGCCGACCGAAGGCTCGATGCCGGCGTTGTTAGCGCCGTTGCCGAAGCCGCGGATATAGAAGTTGGTGTTCGCGCTGGACTGCAACTGGTTGACGCGCAGCGACGGAACCACCGATTGCAGGTCTTTGAGATCACGGATCTGCGCGCGTTCCAGCGTGGCCCCGGTGGTGACGGTAACCGCCACGGGCACGTCCTGCAGCGTCTGCTCGCGCTTGGTGGCGGTGACGATGATGGTATCGGCGTATTGCTCGCCTGCTTGCTCAGCCGTGTTCTGCGCCCCCCCGTCCTGGGCCAGCGCTGGCGGTGAAGCCAGCCCCGCCGCCGCGATCCCAGCCGCCAACCCCGCCCTGCCCAGAGCGATTTCGATGGCCATGCGCGATACTCGCGCGGCGATGCCTGCTGAACTGCCCTTCATCGGCGATCCCCTGTCCTTGTATGTAACTGCCCGCGTCTTGCGCGCGAAAGGCTCGTCACTTGTGTAGTCGCGTATTCGAGCCTTCTTTTAGGAAAGAACCGGGATGTCGACAACAGAACTTGATGAATATATGCGGACAATTCGCACCATTGTGACACCTGCGCCACAGACCGGCATATCGCAGCACGCTTGCCGGAAACGCTCGCATCGGGTAAGGGCGCCCAAATTTTGCAGTGCAACACGCATCTGCCCGCTGGCCCTCCTTTCGAAAGAAGACCTGAATGTCCGCCCCGCTTCCCTTGCGCAACATCGCGATCATCGCGCACGTCGACCACGGCAAAACCACACTTGTGGATCAGCTCTTCCGCCAGTCCGGCACCTTCCGTGACAACCAGCGTGTTGAAGAACGCGCGATGGATTCCAACGATCTCGAAAAAGAGCGCGGCATCACCATTCTGGCGAAGCCTACGTCGATCGAGTGGAACGGCTACCGCATCAACATCGTCGACACGCCCGGACACGCCGATTTCGGCGCCGAAGTTGAGCGCATCCTCTCGATGGTCGACGGCGTGATCCTGCTGGTCGACAGCTCGGAAGGCGCGATGCCGCAGACCAAGTTCGTCACCGGCAAGGCGCTGGGCCTGGGCCTCAAGCCCATCGTCGTCGTCAACAAGATCGACCGTCCCGATGGCCGTCACGCCGAAGTGCTCGACGAAGTGTTCGACCTCTTCGTCAGCCTCGACGCCAACGACGAGCAGCTCGACTTCCCCACGCTCTACGCTTCGGGCCGTAACGGCTACGCCAGCGAAGATCCCGATGCGCGCGAAGGCACGCTGACCCCGCTGTTCGAGAAGATCATCGAGCACGTGCCGGCTCCGGAAGCCGACGTCGACGGTCCCTTCAAGTTCCTCGTCACCCTGCTCGACCGCGACAACTTCCTTGGCCGCATCCTCACCGGCAAGGTCCAGTCGGGCACCGTCAAGCTGAACGACCAGATTCGCGCCCTCGACAGCGAAGGCAACGTCGTTGAAACCGGCCGCGCCTCCAAGCTGCTGGCCTTCCACGGCCTTGACCGCGTTCCCGTCGAATCGGCCAAGGCAGGCGACATCATCTCGATCGCCGGCCTGACCTCGGCCACCGTGGCGAACACGATTGCCGATCCCTCGGTTTCCGAGCCGCTCCAGGCCCAGCCGATCGATCCGCCGACGCTGTCGATGCGCTTTGCCGTCAACGATTCGCCGATGGCCGGCCGTGAAGGCTCCAAGGTTACCAGCCGCATGATCCGCGACCGCCTGGCCCGCGAAGCCGAAACCAACGTCGCCATCCGCGTCACCGAATCGGCCGACAAGGACAGCTTCGAAGTGGCCGGCCGCGGCGAACTTCAGTTGGGCGTCGTCATCGAGACGATGCGCCGCGAAGGCTTCGAGCTGGGCATCAGCCGCCCGCGCGTGCTGTTCCTCGAAGACGAGAACGGCAAGAAGACCGAGCCTTACGAAACCGTCGTGATCGACGTGGACGAGGAATTCTCGGGCACCGTCGTCGAGAAGATGGCGATCCGCAAGGGCGAGATGACCGACATGCGCCCCTCGGGCGGCGGCAAGATCCGCATCACCTTCACGGCTCCGTCGCGCGGCCTCATCGGCTACCACGGCGAGTTCTTGTCGGACACGCGCGGCACCGGCATCATGAACCGCCTGTTCGACAAGTACGGCCCCCACAAGGGCAAGATCGAAGGCCGCAAGAACGGCGTGCTGATCTCGAACGGCGCCGGCGAAGCCGTTGCCTACGCACTGGGCCCGCTCGAAGAGCGTGGCATCCTGTTCGTCGGTTCGGGCGAGCCGCTGTATGAAGGCATGATCATCGGCGAGAACGCCAAGCCCGACGATCTCGAAGTGAATCCGATGAAGTCGAAGCAGCTGACGAACTTCCGTTCGACCGGCAAGGACGACGCCATCCGCCTGACCCCGCCCCGCGTGATGACGCTGGAGCAGGCCATCGCCTACATCGACGACGACGAGATGGTTGAAGTGACCCCCAAGTCGGTACGTCTGCGCAAGGCCCTGCTTGACCCGAACGACCGCAAGAAGGCCGGCCGCAAGAAGGAAAACGCATAAGCCGCTGCTGACGCAGCGCTAGCGTGACAAAAAGGGCGCGACGGTCATCCGTCGCGCCCTTTTCATTGTCCGGCGTTTTCATCGCCTGATGGCCTGACAGCGCAGTTCCGGACTGCACCCCGGACAAAACAACGGGCCGCATCTGTAACAGACGCGGCCCGTTGCCTTTGCTCAGATCCTCGTGAGAGGACTAACGCTGGATCAGAACTGGAAGCCTACCGTCGCGCGCAGCGAGTGGTAGTCGAAGTTCTTGTCGCCGCCCTTGATACGGGTCGAACCCGAATCGATCAGGAACGGGTTGGTCGCAGGCGCGGTGCCCTGGCCAACAACGACGTTGTACTTGTTGTCGCTGTAGCGGTTGTAGAGGTACTCAAGACCCAGGCTCATGTGGTCGGTGAGCATGATCTCGGTGCCGCCACCAGCCTGCCAGCCCCAGACCATCTTGTTGTTACGCTCGGGGTCGAACGAATTGGCGGTGTTGGTGGTGGTGAACGTGTGGTCGATCTTGGCCATGCCGCCGCCGCCGGTGACATAGAACAGCGCGCCGCCGCCGGGCGTGTAACCTGCGCGCAGGCGGGCCGTCACGCTGTAGTCGATCTCGCGCTGGATCGCATAGCTTGCGGGCGTGGTGCTGTAGCCCGAGACGGCATCCTTGGCTTCCGACTTGGAGCCTTCGATCAGGCCGCCGACGACCATGTTGCCCATGCGGCGATCGTAGCCGATGCGCACGCCGTATTCGGCGCCGTCACGGTCCTGGCGGCAACCGGCTGCGGGGGTAGCGCCGCGTGCCTTGCCGCTGCAGAAGCCCGGCGAGAAAGCGTTGGCGCCGGCGACGGTGTTGACGTTGTTGTTGTACTTGCCGTCGCCATCGGTGTCGAACTTCAGACGATCGTTATCGTCCTGGTTCTGAATGGAGTAACCGCCGAAGCCCTGGACATAGACGCCATCGAAGTGGCTGTCGCGGCCGGCCGATGCAGGCCCGGTATCCTGCGCGAAAGCAGGAGTTGCAGTGGCGGCGGCGGCAAGCGCGACGACCGTCAGAGCGCGATTAAAGTGAGACATTAAGATCCTTCCTGAAACAAGGGCGGTTCATCACCCTGCGGAAGGCTCAAACATCGAGCGCGGCGTAAGTTTCCAAATCACCTTCGCAAATGTACCAAATTCGCAATATGTTACATTACAGTCACAGATTGCACGATTTGGCGCGGGATACCCGCCCGGCGCTTAAAAAAAAGCGCGCGGACGGGAACCATTCTCAACCGATCAGAAACCGGCCGAAAGCGAGAACACCACGGTCGAGCCGGAAATCTGCGAACCGTTCTTCGACGAGGCGAAGTTCGGCTTGAGATAGGCGGACTCGGATTTGGTGATGTCGGTGTCGATATAGGCAACGCCCAGGGTTACCGGACCAACAGCGACGTCCGCGCCCAGCATCCAGTCCACATAGCTGCCGGTCGGCGCGACGCTGGTACCGTTCGGGCCAAGGCCGGAGTTACCGTTGGAGTAGCCCACGTGTGCCTTGAGCGTGACCGGAGTGGTGGGGATGCTGGCGCTGGCGTCGCCCCAGATATAGAGGTTGTCCGACTTGGCGCCCGGTGCATCGGGGATGCCCGTGGCGTAGGAATCGGCGCTGAGGTACCAGCGGCCCAGTGCTTCCTGCTTGGGCGCATAGGCGACGCCGACGAGCAGTTTGCCGGGGCCGACTTCGCCCGAAAGCTTCACATAGGGTTCCGCGAAGTCGGTGATGTCCGAACCGCCCGGATACATGTACCAGGTCAGACCGGCATCCAGGGTCACGCCGCTGGTCACTTCGGTGGCGAAACCGCCGTAGATATCGAGTTCAGTGTTCGAACCGCCGAAAGTGCCCCAGCCCGAAAGGTTAGAAGCCCAGGTGCCGACGTAGAACCCGCTGGCGTGGGTGACCGAAACGCCGCCCTGCACGGCCAGTTCCTTGTCGCTCTGCGAGACGCCGCGGAAGCGGTAGTCGGTGACGAGTGCAACGGTGCCGGCGACGGTGAATTCGCCGGGCGCTTCTTCCTGCGCGATCGCGGGGGTCGCAGTTGCAGCGAAAGCAGCGGCAAGACCGGCGACGCCGGCGAAAAAACGAAAGTTCATTGTTCGGAACACCCTCATGTTGCTGATTGTATTACGTTCCGTCCTGCGGCCAGCATGCCGGACCTCGCTTCTTGGCGGGCCCGTTTCACACCGGCATGTAACAGAGGTACGCAGCAGGATTGTCCACATCTTTGCGATTTCGTGACGAAATATTGCTACATACTGCAGCGCAGCAAGTGTGGTTGCAATGCAACAGAAGGCTCGGTGCGTCGCAGACAACAGATGGCATTCCTGGAAGCCGGACAGAAAGCCGGGCGGAAACGCATTACGCGTTCCGCCCGGAAGGTAGTGGGGCCGGGTATGAGGGTTCCCGGCCCGCCAGGTATCAGGTGTTCAGGTCAGCTTGCCGATGGCAGCGGCAGCGGCCTCAGGATGGCATCCGGCCCGGTAACCCGGTCATTCTGCCCCCCCTGTCGGCGGCGGCTGATCCATTCGGACAGCCTCTCCGCAGTAGTGTGGTCGATCGCGTTCACACGGTCCATGTCGAGATGGATCGGGCGATCGGCAGGCTGCTTTTCCAACACCGCGTTAAGGCGGGTAAGGCCGACAAACGTCGCCGCTCCGTTCAGCTCGACCCGGGTGGCTCCACCCTCGTCATGCTCGTTCACCTTCAGACGCAGATGCTTGTAGTGCGGCAGCAGCTCGACCACCGAAAGTGCGAGGCCAACGAGTACGCCGGTCAGCAGGTCGGTGGTTACCACCAGCACGAAAGTCGCCGCCCAGATCGCGGCGGGCAACGGGCCGTGTGCCTTGAACAGGTGGGTGACGTGCTTCACGCTGACAAGACGCCAGCCGGTGACGACCAGGACGCCGCCAAGCGCGGCCATCGGCACTTCACGCAGCAGCCAGGGCAGTAGCGCGACAAACCCGAGGATCCAGGCACCGTGCATGATGGTGGAGAGGCGGGTCTTGCCGCCTGCCTGCACATTGGCCGATGAGCGCACGATGACGCCGGTCATCGGCAGCGCGCCGAACAGGCCGCACAGGAAGTTGCCTACGCCCTGAGCGCGCAGTTCCTTGTCGTATTGCGTGCGGACGCCGTCATGCATCCGGTCCACCGCAGCGGCCGAAAGCAGCGTTTCAGCGCTGGCGATGAAGGCGATGGCAAGCGCAGCAACCACCAGCGAAGGGTTGGCAAGCGGCGCGAACCACGACGCACTGGTGGGAAAGGTGAAGGCGGCGGCAATCGAAGCGGGAACCTCAATGCGTGCGACGTCCAGGCCCATGCTCCAAGCAGCCCCGGTCGCGGCGACGACGCCGAGAAGCGCGCCCGGAACCAGCGTCAATGACTTGGGCCGCAGCTTCTCCCAGCCCAGCATCATGGCGATGGTCAGTAATCCGATGCCCAGCGCCATCTCGGTCGAGGCGGCGTTGGAGAAATCGAGGCCGAACACACGCGCAGGCATGGCTGAAAGATTCTGCAGGCCACTTGCCAGGGGTTTCTCGTCGAACAGGATGTGGAACTGGCCAATGACGATCAGCGCACCGATCCCGGCCAGCATGCCATGGACCACGGCGGGGCTGATGGCGCGGAACAGACCGCCCATCTTGAGCGCGCCGGCGACCAGCTGCAGAACGCCGGCCAGCAACAAAACCGGGCCGAGCGCCTCGAGCCCGTTCTCACGAACGAACTCGAACACGATAACCGCGAGGCCGGCGGCCGGACCGCTGACCTGTAGCGGCGAGCCTGCCATCATGCCGACGACGATGCCGCCGATAATACCGGTAACCAGCCCCTTCTCCGGCGGAACACCTGAAGCGATGGCGATACCCATGCACAGCGGCATGGCGACCAGGAACACGACGATGGACGCCGTGAAATCCCGACCGAAGTGTGAAAAGAGGCCTTGGCGCCCCTCACTAGCGGCGACGACGGCGCTCATTCTGCTGCTTCTGCGTATTCGGTGGCGAAGCGGGTGCGCGCGGCCAGTGCGACCGGCAGGTCACGGTCTTCGCGCAGGGTGATGAATTCGCCGGTATCACCGTTCAGGCCCAGGACCTGGCCGGCGTGGATGTCGACGAACCAGCCGTGCAGGGTGATCTCGCCGCGCGCGATGCCGGCGGCGACCGCCGGGTGGGTACGCAGGTGGCTGAGCTGGGCGATGATGTTCTCGAGGCTGATCGCGCGCACGCGGTCCTTGCCTTCGAGGTCGGCGTGGCAGGTGGAGACAATGTGTTCTGCCGCAGCGCCATGCTTGAGCCAGGCTGCGACGTTGGGCATCGCTTCGAGGCCGGTCGGGTCGCTCAGCGCCTTCATCGCGCCGCAGTCCGAATGGCCGCACACGATGATGTCACGCACGCCGAGCGCCGCGACGGCATATTCGACCGTGGAGGTTACGCCGCCGTTCTGGGTCGAATAGGGGGGCACGATGTTGCCCGCATTGCGGCACACGAAAAGGTCGCCGGGGTCAGCCTGGACGATATGTTCGGGCACGACGCGCGAATCGGCGCATGAAATGATCAGCGCCTTGGGGAACTGACCTTTTGCGGTCAGCTCGCCGAAAAGTTCGCTGCTGGCGGGGAATGTTGTCTTCTCGAAGTTGAAGACACGGCCGATGAGTTCGTTCATCTTGACACCTCTCTCAAATCACATGCGCGCCAGCACGAGGCCGCAGGCTTAGCGAGAAAGGCTAGGTGTCGATATTTTCGGCTGTCGTGCGCATACGTTACGAAAGCTTGCTGCGCTGCAGCAGCTGGGCATTGACCTAGCAATAATAGGATTAGTCGGTGGTCAGCGGCAGACGAATGATGGCGCTGAAACCGCCTTCTGGCCGGTTCCGCAAGTCCAGCGTGCCGTTTTCCATACGCACCGCCTTGCGCACGATCGCAAGGCCAAGCCCCATGCCCGCAGTATCGCGTGCGCGCGAAGTATCGAGGCGGACGAAGGGCTGGAGCGCATCGGCAATACGGTCCTCAGGGATGCCCGGGCCATCGTCTTCGACGACAATCTCGGCCCCGCCTTCGTAACGCCGGACGATGACGCGGGCGTTGCCCCCGTAGTGAATGGCGTTCTCGATCAGGTTCGACAGAGCCCGGCGGACCGGCACTGGCCTGACTTTCAGGGTGAGGCTGGAAATCCCCACATACGTCGCATCGGCGCCGTGATCGGCAGCGGTGTCGACCAGCGTTTCGGCCATGACGGCAAGGTCGATAAGCTCGCGCGGGATCGATTTGCCATCGCTGTCGACATAGGCCTGGATCGAATCGAGCAACAAACGCATCTCGTCGATGTCGTGCGTGAGCCCCTCGCGCACTTCGGGGTCGACGGTTTCGTCGTCGAGGCGCAGCCGCATCCGCGAGAGCGGTGTCTTGAGGTCGTGGCCGATCGCCAGCATCGTCTGGGTGCGGTCCACCAACGACTGGTGAATGCGCGCCTGCATTTCGTTCAAAGCACGGATCAACTCGCGAAGTTCGTCAGGGCCGCGTTCGGGAACCGGTTGCGGCGGGCCGGAACCCAGATGCCGTGTCGCACCAATCAGGTTGCGAAGCGGACGCAGGGTCGTTCGCACCAGCAGCCAGGCTAGCGCGATCAGCAGCAGAGTCGGCAGGATCAAGCTGGCAACCCGCCCGGCAGTCAGCTTCCAGGCAGCGCTGGCATGGGTGTGAAAACGCACCACGCTGCGGTCTTTCAGCCGAAAGGAACCACCGATGTTGCCCTTACCTGGCATCTCCTCAAGGTGCAGTTCAAGGTCGGCCACCGCCAGTTCCGGTTCGATTTCCACCACTTGCGAACGCAAGTTCGAAAGCCCCAGCGAGCCGCGACGGCGGTCGTCCGGGGCTGTCAGTATCAGCGTGAAACGCTTGGTGCTGAGCACTTGGGCAACGGCGCCGCGCTCTTCCTTGTCGGCATGTTCGAGCGTGCGCTGGGCCAGCACCAGGTTTTCTGCGATCCGGTCGGCGTCGTCGCGGCGCAGTTCGAACGAGTTAACCCGGTCGAACAGAAAGCAGTTGGCCGCGAATTCGATGACGACGACCAGCACGAAAGCCGCGAACAGCCGTTCGGGCAGGCCCATCCGCCTGAACAAGGTAATGACTTTATGCAGCATCAGATGGGCCCGCAAGGCATCAGGCGCGCGTCACTTCCGCCTTGAACATGTAGCCGACGCCGCGAACGGTGACGATCGGGGACTCGCTATCTTCTGCCTGCAGCTTGCGGCGCAGGCGACTGACGAGGACGTCGATGCTGCGGTCGGAACTGTCGCCGATGCGCGAACGGGACAGCTCCATCAGTCGTTCGCGGCCAAGGACGCGCTGGGGATAACCGAGAAAAGTGGAGAGCAGGTCGAATTCGGCCCCGGTCAGGTCGACGATCGCACCGCTGGGCGAACGCAGTTCGCGCCGGGCCATCGAAACCTGCCAGTTGTCGAAATGGATCATATCCTGGCCGCGCGCCTCTGCCACAGGCTCGCTGGCCGAATCTAGGCCGCCGCCCCGGCGCAGCACGGCGCTGACACGAGCGGCCAGCTCGCGGGTGCTGAAGGGCTTGGCGAGGTAATCGTCGGCGCCGAGTTCAAGACCGAGTACGCGGTCTTCCTCGCTGCCGCGCGCGCTGACGAAGATGATCGGCACGTCGCTTTCGCGGCGGAGGCGGCGGAACAGATCGAACCCGCTGGTGCCCGGCAGCATGATGTCGAGCACGACGAGGCTGACCGTGGCCTCGCGCAGCGTGACCCACATTTCCGCGCCGGTGGCTGCGGTGAGGACGTTGAACCCGCTCTGGCGCAGGGCCCGCGCCGTCAGGGTACGAAGCGCGCCGTCGTCCTCGACGAGCAGAATGGTGGGAGGGGTGGTCATGGTTTCCTGGGCGAGCCTGTAGCGGGGTGCGACCGTCATCGTGCTGTGCTTGTCTCTTTTACCATATAGGGAACCGGCGCAGCGAAGATAGCCGCGCCGGTTGGAAAATGTCGCACCGCCATTAGGTGTTCCGGGGAGGAAAGGCGGCCGAACGTACTTTCACCGTCCAGCGATGCCCGCGCTGCCGCAAAGCAGAAAGGCACCGCCCGGCGGATATCAGCGCGCGTGTTCGCGGGCAGCGCCGGCATCGACCTCTGCAAGGGTAGCGCGCTCTGCCTGCTCGGCCTGAACGATTACGTGGCGGCAGGCGCGGCCCTTCGAAGGGTCGGGATGGCACACAGCCGGAGCAGCCGAGCGAGTGGTCGAGCTGCGGGCAGGCGTCGGGTGGCCCTTCATGGCGGCGATGGTTTCACCGGCGTAAGCGGCCTGAGCCGGAGCAGCGGACGGGCTGGAAAGCGAAATCAGGGCGAAAAGAGCGGCGGAAATCATGGGTTGTATCCAGTCTGACAAATTGATGATGCCAGATTGGGGACCGCACATGTCGCTTTTCGGGCGCAGGCGTTACGAAATATTGCCCATTCGCAACAGGCAAACGTTCATACAATTGCGTACAACCATGAACGAATTCTGCCAGATCCGCTTCGATCCGGTTCAGGCGCCAAGGCCTAGAACAATCTCAACACGGGGACAACGGTTTCTTGGACCGACGTCCCTCGAAAGGAGTTTCTCGCCATGAACCTGTTCAAGAAGACTGCCATTGCCGCCGGCCTCGCCGCAACCGCCCTTGCCAGCACCACGCCGGCCATGGCGCGCGACTATCATCGCGGAAGCGACAACACCGCCGCAATCGCCATCGGCGCCGGTATCCTCGGCCTCGCCGTCGGCGCCATCGCCGCCTCGTCGAACAACCACAACGATCGTTACGATGCGCGCTACGACAATCGCTACAGCGGTCCCGCGTATGTGAACGACTGGTCCTACCGCGACGGATACTACTGGGATCGCGGTGGCGGCCGCCATGACCGGGACGAGTACCAGCGCTATTACCGCGGCCAGGGTGGCTCCATGCAGGGCGATTATCGCCGCGGCTACGACCGCAGCCGGGACGACTATCGCCGCGGTTACTGATCCAGATGCGAAAGCGGCCGGGTAATCCCCCTCACCCGGCCCGCGAGACGCCCGGCCCCACCTCCTGGCCGGGCGTCTTTGCATGCATGACCTCCCCAAATGCCCTTCATTGCACCGCGATTTCAAATCGCCGCCGAAACCGATCGGCTCGTCGCAGCTCCGATACGCCTCTGGACAAATTCACTCGCGGTTCAGTCCTCGGGGACCATTTTACAACCAACGCGCCCACCGCAACCGCCGTTACCCGGTTGGCCCGGAAAGGGAGTCCAATGACATGAATACCTCTTTTAAAACATTTGGAAAAAAGTTGGCGATGGGGGCCGCGCTCGCAGCGTCCCTGTTGCTGGCGACGTCTCCGGCACAGGCCCGTGACCGCTATTATGGCCGGGGCGGCGGTAACGATGCTGCCATAGCAATCGGCGCGGGCGTGATCGGCCTTGCCGTGGGCGCGGCCATCGCCGATCGCGGCGACCGCGATTACTACGACCGTGGACGATACGATTCGCGCCGCTACGTCACCGTGCGCGGGCGTCCCGATCGCTACTATTACTATGACGGCAACCCCAATCGCTATTACCGCGACCGGTATTACGACCGCTATTATGCGCCCTATTACCGCGACCGCTACAGCCGCGGCGATCGCTGGGGCAATGGTTGGGACCGGGGCCGCAATTGGGGCAACGATCGCCGCTGGGATCGTCATGACCGCCGGGACGACCGCCGCTGGGATCGCCGCGACGACCGCCGTGATCGCGACTGGCGCCGCCGTTAAATCCTGACGCAGGCGAATAGATGGACTCGCGGGTCGGCGGCTGGCCGGATTCGATCACCACGGATACGCACAGCGTTGCCCGCGAGCCGCACTTGCCGGCGCAGTTCCCGGCTTGCCATGAACCGCCCTCGCCAAGCGCGGCGGGGGCGGCTATGGGCCAGCCCATCATGGATACTGCCGACCTGCGCATCGCCCTTTTTTCGGGCAACTACAACTACGTCCGCGACGGCGCCAACCAGGCGCTCAACCGTCTTGTCGGCTACCTTCTGAGCCAGGGTGCGCAAGTGCGCGTCTACGCTCCTACCGTCCCCAATCCCGCGTTCGAGCCTACTGGCGACCTTGTGAGCGTCCATTCCGTCGCCTTCCCCAACCGGCCCGAGTACCGCATCCCCCTGACCTTCTGGGGGAAGGCCGGCCGCGACCTCGCCAACTTTCAGCCGAACGTCGTCCACGTCTCCTCGCCTGATCCGGTCGGACATCAGGCTGTGACTTGGGCGCGCCGGCGCAAATTGCCGGTGCTGTCCTCGGTCCACACCCGCTTCGAGACGTACCTGCGTTATTACAACATGGCCTGGGGCGAACCGCTGATCGAGGCGATGCTGCGCCGCTTCTACCGCCGCTGCGACGCCCTTGTCGCCCCGTCCGAAAGTATGGCGCAGCTCTTGCGTGAGCAGCGGATGAACTACGATGTCTCGATCTGGTCGCGCGGGGTCGATCACGAAGTGTTCAACCCCGGCCGCCGCGACCTCGCATGGCGCCGCAGCCACGGCATCGCCGATCATGAAGTGGCGATAGGCTTCCTAGGCCGACTGGTCATGGAAAAGGGCCTCGACGTCTTCTCCGACACGCTGGACGAGCTGCGCCGCCGCGGCGTAGCCCACAAGGTGCTCGTGATCGGCGAGGGTCCGGCACGCGAATGGTTCGAGGAGCGCCTGCCTGGCGCTGCCTTCGTCGGTTTCCAGGGGGGATCGGACCTGGGCCGCGCGGTTGCCTCGATGGACGTCCTCTTCAACCCCTCCGTAACCGAAACCTTCGGTAACGTCACGCTGGAGGCCATGGCCTGCGGCCTTCCCGTAGTTGCCGCTGCTGCCACCGGCAGTCAAAGCCTCGTCGACGACCGCGTCTCGGGACGGCTGATCCCGCCGGGAGCCGTCCACCAGTTCGCCGAGGCACTCAAGGGCTATATCGAGAACAGTGACTTGCGCTGCAGTCACGGCCAAGCCGGCGCGCTGCGGGCCAGCGAATTCAGCTGGGACCGTATCAACCAGGCGGTTGCCGATACGTATCTGCGCCTCATCCGGCAAAAAGCACGCGGCTGAGCTTTTCCGGCCGCTGGCAGATGCCGGATCCACGGCCGTGACGGCAAGATGAATTGGGCCAATCCACTTCCTTTGACGCGTTGGGAGTGCTATTGACGTATACGTGAACCAAGCCATCCCTCATCAGTTTTCGATCGGTATCGATCCCGAGGACATCGACTTCATGGGTCATGTCAACAACGCCAGCTACCTGAAGTGGGTTCAGGCTGCGGTGGTCGATCATTGGCGCGCGTTAGCCCCGGCGGAAGCGATCAATCAGCATCTCTGGGTGGCGATAAAGCACGAGATTACATACCGGAAACCGGCGTTTCTGGAAGACGATGTCATCGCTACCGTACTTCTTGAAAAGGTGCAGGGCGCCCGGGCCTTCTACGAGACGGTGATTAGGCGCGGAGAAGAGGTTCTGGCTGAAGTGAAGTCTAGTTGGTGCTGCCTCGATGCCTCAACCCTGCGGCCAGCGCGTCTGGCAAGGGATGTGATCCAGCGGTTCTTCTCGGCGGAAGAAGCGGGTTAACGGTAACCCCACTTATGCGTCCCATAGCACGGGGTTATAGACCCGCTATGGACGCACGACCGGAAAGTCTTCGTCGGGGATGACGGAGACTTCCGACTGAGATCACTCGGAACCGGAGCATCCAGCGCAACGAGGCGCGGCGATGGTGTCCCCGCCGCGCCTCGCGCTTCTCCCCTTCCCTCGGCTCTTCGCGAAAGCCCAGCCGACCTTCGCGATTGCTCTCCCTGCGTTGCTCTGTTTTTATCTCGTCGTATTTGGTGCAGCGTATTCCCGTCAGGCCAGCCTGCGCTGGTTCAGCGCCAGATTGGCCGTACGGGGATAAGGGTGTCACTCATGCAGTACGCGCTGGTCATGACGCCCGCTTCACATGCGTATCTGCCGCATAACCTGTACCGGTGACCGCCATCGCAAACAGGACCAGGCCTGTGTGCAATGCTGTCAGGAATCTCTTCATGACGACCATCCTCTTCCCGTGTCGGTACCGGTTGGCGGTCCGTCAGCTAGTGAACAGTTGGTATCACTCGGCGAGGCATCCCACCAAGCGAACAATCCTCAGGAACCTTAGGATTCCTGCGCTTTTTGCACTGCAAAACGATAGGTGTACCGGGTGGTTTCATCATTCCATACGCACGTCCAGCCACGGCACAGCGGGGCGTGAAGAACGCTGTTCTCGCGAGAACCCAGGCACCAGGCCGAATTTGCCGCTAACTTGAGTGGAAATTTCGGACCTGAAGCGCTGTCATTTCATCTTCACGGCTCCGATGGTACGGTGCACCCATGCTGCAGGCGCAAATGCGGACGACCAGGCGAAACTGCGCCGAACCGCCCTCGCCCACAGTTCAGGAACCCTGCCCCGAGCACCGCGTTGCAGGGACCGGCACTTGAATACACCTCCAGAAAGGCCCCGATCATGACCACGAACACCGCTTCCGCCCGCTACGAAGGCCTTGGCAAGGACGGCAAGGGCTCGATCACCACCAAGTCCGGCGTGCTTAGCGAGCAGCCCTACGGCTTCGGCACCCGTTTCGAAGGTAAGCCAGGCACCAACCCCGAAGAACTGATCGCCGCCGCCCACGCCGCCTGCTTCACCATGGCGACCAGCTTTGCCCTGGCAGGCGCCGGCCACGCGGATGGCACCCTGGACACGCAGTGCACCGTGACGCTCGACAAGGACGGCGACGGGTTCACTGTGACAAAGTCGGCGCTGACCCTCACCGCTTCGATCCCCGGCATTACGCCCGAAGATTTCGCCCGCATCGCCGATGAAGCAAAGGCCGGCTGCCCGATCTCGAAGCTCCTGAACTGCGAGGTGACGCTGGAGAAGTCGCTGGCGGGCTGACTGGATTTCACGCCCTTTATCGGCCAAGGCATCCGGGCGCGGCGATATCCGCCGCGCCCGAACAGGATGCGGCGATGCCCGGTGACGATGAAAACTACGTCTATGACGAGGAAAGCGGTGAGTGGATGTCCGCCGCCGATCTTTCTGCTCGCCGCGCCGCTGCCGACCGGATCGAAGTGCGAGACGCCGTGGGCAACCTCCTGGCCGATGGCGACCAGGTAACGCTGATCAAGGACCTCGACGTAAAGGGCGCGGGCCAGACGCTGAAGCAGGGCACCGTCATTAAGTCGATCCGACTGACCGGCGACGCGCAGGAAATCGACTGCAAGTTTCCCGGTATCAAAGGCCTCGTCCTGCGCGCGGAATTCGTGCGCAAGCGCTGATACGCTGCCTGCCTGAAACTACTGTCCAGCGGTGCGCGGCTGTTTTTCGGTCCAGCCGCAGCCGCTACGCGTCTGCTCGCCGATCTGCAGGGTGACGATAAAGGGGTAGCGCGCATCTGACATACCGTCGCTGCAAGGCGCCGGCGTCACCATCAGCGTCGCCGCGCCGCCGGCCAGCGTCCCGCTGAACGAAACCCCGCCGCGCCCCGCAAAGCGACTGGCCGAGACGGTCTCGCCCTTCTCGTTCTCCGGCGTGGTGTAGGTAAGGCCATCGGGCCCTACCTGGCCGCCCCAGAATGGCTCGGTGCCCAGAAAGTGTACGACCTCCCCGGCAGCGATGCCGTTCCACGGATTGCGGTCGTTTGCATCACCGGGCACCTGCTCCCCTGCGGAATGACATGCTGCAAGAGCGAACAAGGCGATGATCGGCGCCAGCATGGAGGCAGAGTAACGGTTCATCCGTCGAACCTAACCCACTTGCCGATAATCGAACAAGTGCACCCGCGCCCGAATCACCGGTCATGCGATGGGCTCGTTTCGCTCGATTACAGCGCGCGCAGCCTTGATAGCCGCAGCTCGTCGATTTTTTACGGACACGGCGTTCTCGGCATGTGCTTAAAAATCAGGCAAAAAGTCCGCATGTTGCAAAACTTGCACCTGGTAGTTCCCGTATTGAAATTGCGCGGCGGCGCGGCATCGGCTTTTGCTGCATCGCAACAAGACAAACCGAAACAACGATGCCGAGGCAAGTTCCTGCCTCTCCGAATTAGGGATTTTGCCATGTTCAAGACCATTCTCGCCACCGCCGCTGTCTCTCTCATGGCTGTTCCGGCTGTCGCCCAGGCCAACGATGCCCGCGCATTTTCGCATGAGGGCGTGAACTACGCCTACACCACCCAGCAGAAGGGCAAGGTCACCGTGATCGACGGCAACACCTCTGCCGGCGTGCCGTTCCGCCTCTACGTCAAGGGCGACCGCGTTTCGGGCACCTACAACAGCCGCTACGTGTCGTTCACGACCGCTGAAGCTGCCAAGCTGAACATCGGCAACTAATCCGCGCGGCTGCGCATCCGGGCAATTTCCTCTCTCCCATGCCCGGTTGAAGCGGCCCCGAACAAGGGCGCCGTCCCCCTCGAGCGGGACGGCGCCCTTTTTCTTTGTGTTCAGCACGCCGACAGCCGCGCCCGTCTATGCCTCCCTCTCGGGAAAATAGTGAGATCTTCTGGAGGTTCGATGGCTGCGGGCAAACTCGTCCTGCTGCTGATTGTTGGCGGCCTTGCCGGCGCAGTGTTCGCCGGGATGACGACGGGCGCAATGCGCCCCTATCGTGATGCAGCCAATCATGGCGCCGGAGCCGAGACTGCGCGCCGTGATCCGGCCCCGGCCAATGACGCCGGGTACGGGTACGCCGCGCCGCCGGTTCGCCAGTCCTGGCTCGACGAGGGCCTGTCCCTGATCGACTCCCCTGCCTGGCCATTCGGGCCGGGATCGTCAGGCGAAGATGCCGCTCCGCCCTACGCCGCGCCGCAAGGCTATGCAGCCGACGGCTATCCCCCGCACGGCGGCTACGACGATGAAGGCTGGGTCCGGGGCGACCTTCCCGGCCGCCGGGATATGCGCAATTACGACGACTATGCCGGTGACCGCTACGGCGGCGACCGCATGCCTGCAAGCCCGGGCGGCGATAGTCCGGCACCTGCGTGGGAACAGGCAGCCCCGCCCCGGCGCCAGAACGACACTGCATCGGATGCGGCCCGGCGCGCTGCTGACGCCGCGCAGGACGTAATGGCTGCCGAAAGCGCGAATTAGACGCTGTCACCCCCGACGGGCAGCCGCTAACAGGCGCGCATGGACGAACCGATTACCGACAGGACGCTGACGCGGGCCGATATCGAGGGCTTGCTGGCACACCCGCGCCACCTGATCGACTGCGATCTGGAGGACGCGAACCTCTCCGGCCTGGAGCTTACCGGCTGGAGGTTCGAGCGTTGCTCGCTGCGCCGCACCGACTTCGCCCGTGCCAAGCTGGAGACAAGCCTCTGGACTTCGTGCCGGGGCGCCTTCGCCGACTTCACGGAGTGCGACCTTGCCGACGCGAAGTTCATATCATGCGACTTCAACAATGCCTCGCTGCGCCGTGCCACACTCGATTCTGCGCGGATCGAACGATGCAAGCTGACCGGCGCCGACCTTACCGAGGCGCGCGCGATCAACCTGATTTTCGATGAGACATTGCTGGTCAATGCACGGCTGGGCGGACACTCGTTCCGCAAGGCGCGGCTGGAGCGGATAGACTTCTCGCAGGCGGACCTGGGCAAATGCGACTTCCGCCACGCGACTTTCATCGGTTGCAGTCTGCGCGACGCCCACGTCCAGGGCGCGCGTTTCGATGGCGCGGATTTGCGCGGCGCGGATCTGGGTGGCCTGAAGCTGGCCGACGCGCGGCTCTTTCGCGGCGCGACGATCTCCAGCGAACAGGCCGGTCAGCTACTGGGCGAACTCGGCCTCAACGTCCGCTGAGAGAGCGGCAGCCCGTCACTCGTCGTTGCTAGAGAGCCGGTTCAGGTTCGCCCGCACGGCACGGCGGTAATAGGTAAGCGTGCGGCTGCACACGGTGCCGGGATCGTGGCCGAGCTGGCCGCTTGCCAGTGCCATGCTCCATTCCCAGCCGGCCCAGACCTTCTCGGTGACCATGCGCATCATTTCGTCGCCCGCGCCGGGATCGCCCTGGCCGATACGGACGGTGCGCAAGGCAATGACCGAGCCTGCCTCGACCATCAGTTTGCCGGCGTCGCGCATGAGAGCCTCGGGGGCGGCAGATTCTGAACTCATCGATACAGGCTCCTGCAGCCCGCCGACGCGCAGGAATTGCGCATACGACTTGCGGGCAGCGGCCATTTTCGGGAATCCTCAACGGCGACCCGGCGGCGCGACCCCGCGCCGGGTTGCAGACCGGCCCATACCCTATCGAGCGGCCAGCCCCAAGCCCTTACAATGTACAGCTAACCAAGCGTCACGAAGACTTCCGCCTCGATCAACCAATCCCCGGCCACTTCGCGCCACTTCGCAGCATAAGTGCCCGAGGCAAGCGCCGCTTCACCGTCCGCAGCGGTGCCCTGCCAGCGGCCATGCTCCATGGCTATCGGCTCCACCGGCGAGACGGTTACGCTTTCGCTGGTCCGCAGATAAACCATCCGCCCGGCATGGGAGAATTCACGCCGCCAGACTTTTACCTGCGCCATGCGGCCCGCGATCACCGCGCTATCGCTGCCGGTGATCATCACGCAGTCCCGCGCGAGAATCGGCCCGATCGCCGCCGCATCGCCCTCGGCAATGGCTCGGTTGAAGGCAGCGCGACGGGTGCGGATGGCCAGTTCGGCCGCGCTCATGGGCGCGCCGGGCTGGCAGCACCGGCGCCGACCACGGTATTCCATCGCCGCACGCTCCACCGCAGGACAAGGCCATTCACCACGTAAGGGTCGGCGCGGGCGAAAGCCTCGGCGGTATCGGTGCTTTCGCCTGCAAACAGAAGCAGCGCGGTATCTACCGGATCTTCCACTGCGCCGCCCATGACCAGTTCGCCGCGATCGGCCGCCTCCCACGCAAGCGCAAGGTGATCGGCGCGAAACTGCGGACGGCGTTCAAGATAATCGGCCGCCAGAGTGTAAGTAAGCAGGTAGTGGTTCATACCCTGTCCTTGCCGGGGATCGGCCGCGCTGGAAAGGGGTCAGGTCAAAGGCAGCCCTCGACATAGCCCAGCACCGGCATCGTGCCGACGTGGATCAGGCTGACCTTGCCGTCCTGCCCGATCTCGAAGCGCAGCGCCGGGTCGCCGCTCGCTGCATTGGGGGCGGTGAGGTATTTGGCAGGGGCGTCCTCGTATTTGTGCGGCTCTTCGCGGAAGCCTGCGAACCACTTCGCCACGTCCTTTTCAGTGGCGCCGACGCCGATACCCTCGACCAGCTTCACGTCGGAGCGCTTGCCCACGGTGATACGGCGGACCTTGTCCTGTTCGACGATGGCGTAGACACCGGGATAGCCGGGCGATGTGACCGTGCGGCAGGCATCGCCCGCCTGTGCTCCGCGCTCGGCCCACGTACTACCCTTTGGCACGGGCTGGCCGATCTTCAGATCGCCAAGGCCTTCCAGTCCGATCACTTTCGCCGAAGCGGTCGTCGCCGGAGCCGCCTCGGTCGGCGCAGGCTGCATAGCGTCCGTAGCGGGCATTGTGCTTTCTTCCTGGGCCGCCCCTGTCGCCGAAGCACCGGCAGTCGGTTCAGCGCCGGAGCAGGCGGCGAGCGAGAGGGCCATTAGAGCGGAGGCGCTGAACGCGGTAATGTTTCTCATGCGACGTGAAACGAAACCAGCCGCGAGAGGGTTCCCCCGGCGCGCCGCACCGGGGGAACCTTTCATGCGTCAGGTGATGACCGCCTTGATGGCAGCCACCGCAGGACGGGGCGATAGATCGGCGTTGAACAGGCCGAAGTTGTTCATCTCGCTCGTCCCCGACCACGAAAACAGCTCGTAGATGCTGATCGTGTGGACGAAAGGCTTGCTCAGGGCAGCGGCGATGTCGGTCGAAAGAAGTTCGGCCTGCTTCGCGAGAGTTACCGGCGGCGAGGTCACGTTCTTGGAGCTGCCCCCCGTCGTGCGGCCCCATTCGGTAATCACCCCTTGGCTGTTCTTGCCCTGGGCGATCCTGGTCTTGAAGCTGGCCAGGCGGTCCTGGATCTTGGATTCAGGCGTCGGGTAGATATGGGTGTTACCATAGTCCGAAAAAGGCGCCTGCTGCGGCTGCATGAAGTCGTTGCTGGCGATGAAGGGGATCGATCGCAGCACCGGATCGACACCCTGCGCCGCCGTGAAGTCCTTCAGGAAGGCCATCAGGGCAGGCGCATTACCGGTACGGAAGCCCAGTCGGGGATCGGTGACACCGTGGTACGTCATCGGGTTGAGATCGGGTTCGTTGGGGCCTTCGATGGCCCAGATCGATCCCGGAACGACCGCCAGGAACGCCTTCATATCGGCAATGGTCCTGGCGATGTCACGCCCGGACAGGGTGAAGGAGAACTTCACGCCTGCCCTTGCCAGTCCGACGTAGGTGGCCCAGCCGGCGGTTCCCGTGAAAGGCTCGCGGCAGCGCATCTTGCGAACGCCGCCGAGCTTGTCGAGCGCGGTCATGATATTGCCCAGCTTGTACACCGACCCGGTATCCTGAGGCCTGCCCTGGACCATGATTCGGTCGATTCTGGACGTAGCCGCCATGAGGGGGTTGGAAATAAACGGCGCAACGGCCATCGCCCCGAGTATCTGTCGTCGGGAGAGCGGTGGTAGATCAATCATTGTTCAATAACTCCGGCTGCGACCCAAACATCGGAAAAACAACAATAACATCTTGTGTGTTATACTGGTCTTTCCTAAGCAGTCGGCGTATCTGACATAAAATAGGACCGCAAATCACACTACGTGATCTACGGACCTGGACGCCGCTTAGTCGAATCGACGGCCCCGCAAGTGACCGGTACGATGGGGCGTGGCAGATTTAAGATGATGAAGCGAACAAGGTTAACGGCCTGTTCGCAGATCATCTTCGCGTTGCTTTGCGATATGGTCACTTATTGCCGGAACTGGCCTGCGAAGTTCGCAAAGTCAGACGTCGGCCAGTCGCCCGATCAGGGCCTGCGCCGCAGCCGGAGCGCGTTCCTTGGCCCTGTTTATGAAGAACGCGAAGACATCGCGGCCTTGCTCCGACCATCCGCCGATGCGGCTGGCCCAATGGTCGAGGGCGGCATCGTCATAGCCCTGCTCAAGTTCGGCGCGGGCGTCCTGAAGGCGGAGGTAGACGAAAGGCGCCGTGTCGGCGGCATCCAGCACAGCGTACTTGGGGGAATCGGCGAGGATCACGGCGACGCCTGCCTTGCCCAGCAGCGCGTAAAAGGCGGGGTCATCGAAACTTTCATGCCGGGCCTCGATCGCGTGGCGCAGCGCGATGCCTTCATGGGCGGCAGGCAGAAGGGCGAGGAAAGCGGCGATCTCGTCGGCGTCGAACTTCTTGGTAGCGGCAAGCTGCCAGTTGATCGGCCCCAGCCGGTCGCCCAGTTCAACCAGACCCTGCCCCAGAAAATTTGCGACGCTCTCCCCCGCTTCGCCGAGGTTCTTGCGGTTCGTGCAGTAGCGCGAGCCTTTGAGGGCGAAGACGAAACCGTCCGGCACCGCATCGCGCCACTTCGCAAAGCTGGCAGGTTTCTGACGGCCGTAGAAAGTGGCGTTGATTTCGGTCGCGGTCAGATGTTCGCCCACGTAGGCAAGCTCTCGTGCCTGGGCCAGGCCCTTGGGGTAGAACAGGCCGCGCCACGGTTCATACGTCCAGCCGCCGATGCCGATGTGCGCGCTCATGATTTCTTGCGCGACAGGCGCTTGCGGTTGGCGGTCACCTTGCGGCGATAATGGCTGACGGCCTTCTGCGCGCTCTTTTTCGGCGAAGTCAGGCTCGACGTTGCCAGCATCGCCGCCACTTCGGCGCCGGCCCTCAGCTTTTCGTTCACCATCAGCCGGTTTTCGCGGTCGCTTCCCTTGCCTGTCATCATGTCGGTGGTGCGCATCCCCATGACCATCATGGATTCCGCCCATAGCCAGTAACTGTCGTTCGCCAGCTTGAACCAGTCGGTCGTGGAACTGCGCGCCATGCCCAAACCCCTCGTCATTCACGCGAAGGCAGGAATTCACCTTCCGACCAAGCCATAACACGCGAAGCCGGAAGATGGGTTCCCGCCTGTACGGGAATGACGAAGAATTAAAGCATCAACGCCGCTCAATCGTGTTCGCGGTCTCCGGCGCCCATGTAGAGTTCGCTGCCGGTGTCCTTGAACACCTTGCTCATCTCCATCATGCCCGCTTCGGCTTCCTCGGCGGCCCCTTCGGCAGGCTCAGGATCAGCGGCGAGGAAGCGGGTGCTGGGCTGGTTCTGCTTCGCGGCGAAATCGCGCACTTCCTGGCTGATCTTCATCGAGCAGAACTTCGGCCCGCACATCGAGCAGAAGTGTGCGGACTTGGCGCCTTCCGCCGGCAACGTCTGGTCGTGGTACTGCTCCGCCGTATCGGGATCGAGGCTCAGGTTGAACTGGTCGCGCCAGCGAAATTCGAAGCGGGCCTTCGAAAGCGCATCGTCGCGGACCTGCGCGGCGGGGTGGCCCTTGGCAAGGTCGGCGGCGTGGGCGGCCAGCTTGTAAGTGACCACGCCCACCTTCACGTCATCGCGGTCAGGCAGGCCAAGGTGCTCCTTGGGCGTCACGTAGCAGAGCATCGCGGTGCCGTACCAACCGATCTGGGCGGCGCCGATGCCGCTGGTGATGTGATCGTAACCGGGCGCGATATCGGTGGTGAGCGGGCCAAGCGTGTAGAACGGCGCCTCGCCGCAGGCCTCGAGCTGCTTTTCCATGTTCTCCTTGATCTTGTGCATCGGCACGTGGCCGGGGCCTTCGATCATGACCTGGACGTCCTGCGCCCAGGCCCGTTTGGTCAGTTCGCCAAGCGTGTAGAGTTCGGCGAACTGGGCCTCGTCGTTGGCGTCGTAGATCGAGCCGGGGCGCAGGCCGTCACCCAGCGAATAGGCCACGTCGTAAGCCTTCATGATCTCGGTGATCTCGTCGAAACGCTCGTAGAGAAAGCTCTCCTTATGGTGCGCCAGGCACCACTTGGCCATGATCGAACCGCCCCGGCTGACGATGCCGGTCATGCGCTTGGCGGCCAGCGGCACGTAAGGCAGGCGCACCCCGGCGTGGATCGTGAAGTAGTCCACGCCCTGTTCGGCCTGTTCGATCAGCGTGTCGGCGAAGATTTCCCAGGTGAGATCCTCGGCAATGCCGCCGACCTTCTCCAGCGCCTGATAAATCGGCACGGTCCCGATCGGCACCGGGGAATTGCGGATGATCCATTCGCGGGTGTCATGGATGTTGCGGCCGGTGGACAGGTCCATCACGGTGTCCGCACCCCAGCGGATCGACCAGACCATCTTGTCGACCTCGGATGCTACGTCGGAGGCGACGGCGGAATTGCCGATGTTGGCGTTGATCTTGACCAGGAAGTTGCGTCCGATCGCCATCGGTTCGGCTTCGGGGTGGTTGACGTTGCTGGGAATGATCGCCCGGCCGCGCGCCACTTCATTGCGCACGAATTCAGGCGTCACGTAATCGGGGATCGAGGCGCCGAAACTCTCGCCCGAACGCTCGTACCGCGCCAGCCGCGCGCGGCCCAGGTTCTCCCGCTCCGCGACGTATTCCATCTCAGGTGTAATGATGCCCCGGCGCGCGTAGTGCATCTGTGAGAGGTTCATGCCGGGCTTGGCGCGCAGGGGACGGCGCAAGGCGGCGGGGAACGGGGGCACGCCGCCGGAACGATCCGGGCCGAGCTGGCCGTTGTCTTCCGGCTTCACTTCACGCGGGGCGTATTCCTCGACATCGCCGCGCGCCAACTGCCAGTCGCGGCGCAGCGGGGCCAGGCCTGCGGAAATGTCGATTGCCGCATCAGTGTCGGTGTACGGGCCCGAGGTGTCGTAGACCCGCACCGGCGGCTCGCCGCTCGACGGTTCGAGGTATATCTCACGCATGGCGACCCGGATCTCGGGGTTGCTCTGCGCGGGGACGTGGATCTTCTTCGATCCGCGGATGGGACCGGTCGTAACGCCTATTTCCAGCTTGGAGTTGATGTCAGCCATGGATGCCTCTTTTCTTCCATGGGACGGAAAAAGAGACGGATTGCAGGCCCGATACATCGCAAAAGATGCTTACACGAAACCGCGTCCACTCCCTCCGCCCGTATTAACGGGTTCAGGTTCGACGGGTCGTGTGGAGCATACCCACACCTCTCAGCCCAGAGTCCGCTTGGACCCTGCTAGGCTCCCCGGGGTAGGGCGATGATAGACGCAGGCGCCCGGCAGGTCTAGAGGCGGCGGCGATGCCGATGCTCTATCGCCTGGACGCCGCCGCACTGGCCGTCGCCCGCCACTTCGGCGCCGAGGCGCGGGACGATCCCTGGGCAGGCGGGCATGTAGGGCCGGGCCAGTTCGCCCCGGTCATCACCGCCGGGCGCGAGGCGATCGCCGGGCCGCGCCCTCAGGGCAAGGCGCCGCGCCGCATGATCCCGCGCCTGTGGGGCGTGCCGCCGCCGCCCACGGTGCATGACGCCCCGCGCCACGGTATCCTGAGCGTGCGCAATCTCGACAGTCCGTTCTGGATCGGCAACTTGCGCAACAGCGAATTTCGCTGCCTGGTGCCCGCTACGATGTTCATGGAATGGGGCCGCCCCTCTCCCACCGATGGCAAGCGCCGCCAGTCCTGGTTTTCCTGCACCGACCAGCCGGTCTTCGCGATGGCGGCGGTGTGGAAGGACAGCGAAATCCCGTCGTTCGCGCTGCTGGCCTGCGAGGCGAATGCAGCGCTGAAAGCGCAGGGGCGCGAGACCATGCCGGTGATCCTGCCGCCCGATCCGGGAGCATGGGCGCTATGGCTGAACGGCGGGTGGGACCGGGTACGCGGCATGGCGGTGCCCTATTCGTCCTCGCTGATGGCGATGCGCGAACTGGGGTGAGTTGCGGCGGGGGGGCTTCGACAAGCTCAGCCTGACCCTTCGACAAGCTCAGGGTGAGCGGAAGTAGCGTAAAGCCCTCTACCCCGCTCAGGCTGAGCTTGTCGAAGCCCCGCCACACACCTTGCGCGTCATCACATCCAGCGCCATCTCGCAAACATGGCCACCGCACTCGACACCCTGCTCGGCGAAATCCGCGCCTGCCGCCTGTGCGAGCATGATCTGGGTTTCGAACCGCGCCCTTTCGTGGCGGCGCAGGCCAGCGCGCGAATGCTCATCATCGGGCAGGCTCCCGGCAGCAAGGTTCACGCCAGCGGCATTGGCTGGGACGACGACAGCGGCGACCGCCTGCGCGGCTGGCTGGGGCTGGACAAGGAGGCGTTCTATGATGCTGGCAGGATTGCGCAGATGCCCTCGGGCTTCTGCTATCCCGGCAAGGCCAGCGGCGGCGACAAACCGCCCCGGCCCGAATGCGCGCCGCGCTGGCATGGGCCTTTGCTGGCCCAGCTGCCTAACCTGAAGCTGACCCTGCTGGTCGGGCAATATGCGCAGAAACGCTATCTGCCCAAGCGTTTCGCGCCGAATCTCACCGAAGCGGTACGCAACTGGCGCGAGGCACCGGAGGGGCTGATCCCCCTCCCGCACCCCGCATGGCGCAGCCGTCTGTGGATGGCGAAGCACCCGTGGTTCGAGGCTGAGCTGCTACCCGCCCTGCGCGAACGGGTGGGCAGCGCGCTTGCTCAGAACGTGTAAGCCACGCCGCCGCCGATGATCCACTGGTTGGCATCACCCCGGATCGAGGTGAAAGGCGTGTCCTTGGCATCATTCAGCATGCGCGAATAATTGGCCACGCCGAACAGCGACAGCCCGCCGTCGCGCACGTCGCCGGACAGGTCGTAGGCCAGCAGCAACGAAGTGTTCACGCTGTCCCAGCCACCCTTGGCGCGGTAGACGGGAAGCCCGCTGGCCGCACTCTGCAGCGGGGTCACCGAGTAGTAATAGCTGGCGAAATCGTTGTCGACACGGCGGGCGCTGACGGCCAGCACGCCGACCAGTGCCGTGCTGAGCGGCGTTGCGTAGCTGATCGCCGGGTTGACCGTCATGCCCTTGTAAGCGCCGTTGACGTCCCACTTCACGTCGGCCGAGACCGTCAGCGCATCGTAGTCGCTTAGCAGCTTGTAAGCGGTGATGCCCGCGTTGAAGCCCACTTCAATCGCCGGATCCAGCTTGCCCGCTGCCCTGACGACCGGATCCTTGATCCGGCCGGCGCGGTTGGCCGAATAAGTCGCCACCGGACCCAGCGAAAAGCCGATCTTCGCGTCCTTGGGATCCTGGATGAAATCCAGCGCCACGCCCGCGACGCGCGGATTGATGTCCACGCCCTTGAAGTGTCCCCTGACCAGCGGGACCGGCGAAATGACGTAATCGTCCGAACCACGATAAGTCGGCACGTAGACCGCGCCAACGCCCACGGTGAGATAATCGCCGTCGAGAACGTTTTCTTCCGGCGCTTCCTGCGCGAAGACAGGGGAGGCGAAAAGCGCGGCCCCAGCCGCAAGCAGTGTGATGTTAAGGCGTGAGCGCATGGGTGTTCCCTGTAAACCGTTATGCGCGCAACGCACCGACGGGCAGAGTGTTTCCGCATTGCGGCAAACACTTTCGCTCAGGTGGCAGGATCGCCTTCCGGCAGGGTGTCGCCGCCATCGCCCAGCTTGCGCTGCATCAGGAAAACATCAAGCCACTGGCCATGTTTCCAGCCTGCCGCCGCCAGCGTGCCGACCGGGAAGAAACCGGCCCGCGCATGAAGCACCACCGAAGTCGGTTCCGACGCGGCGATCACTGCGAAAGCCTGGCGAAAGCCTCGCTTCTCGCACTCGTCCAGCAAGGCGGCCAGCAACGCGCTGCCGATGCCGCGCCCGATGCTGTCGCGCCGCACGAAAATCGATGTCTCCACGCTGAAGCGATACCCCGCGCGCGGGCCGTACCGGTGTGCGAAACCAAAGCCCAGTACCCGCCCCGCATCGTCACGAGTGACGAGGAAGGGATAGCCGCCCTCGACATGCTCCTGGATGCGGCGGCGCGATTCCGCCTCGTCCGGCGGGACGGTTTCGAACGTCGCCGTGCTTTCCAGCACGTAATGCGCGTAGATTTCGGCTACTGCGGCAGCATCGTCCAGCGATGCATCGCAAATGGTGAGTTCCCCTGTCATCAATTCGAAACATGCAGCAAAGCATAGAGCCTGCCAAGTTGCGGCAATCGTTCGCAGCCCCTAAACATGACGCGATGCAGCAAAATTCCGGCGACATGGGCGCACAGCCGACCTCCTGCGACCTTGCGATACTCGGCGGCGGCCTTGCCGGCGGCCTGATCGCGCTCGCGATGGCGGCGCGTCGCCCCGAACTTTCGGTCATGATCTTCGAACAGGGGGATACGCTGGGCGGCCGTCACGTCTGGTCGTTCTTCGCCAGCGACGTGGGTCTTGAGGGAGCGGCACTGGTCGAACCTCTGATCGCGGCGCGTTGGGAAGGTTATTCGGTCCGCTTTCCAGGCGCGGCGCGCGAACTGTCTTCACGCTATCGCAGCGCGACCAGCGAAAAGCTCGACGCCGCCGTTCGCGCGGCAATGCCCGCCGATCGTATCATGACCGGCGTGAAGGTAGCGCAGGCCGACACTGCCAGCGTCACCCTTGCGGATGGCCGCCGCTTCACCGCCGGGGCGGTCATCGACGCACGCGGAGCGCACGGCCTCGCCCATATGGCGGGCGGCTGGCAGAAGTTCGTGGGCCATACCCTGCGCCTGGCCGCGCCGCACGGTTTGACCCGCCCCGTGGTGATGGACGCCGCCGTCGAGCAGATCGACGGCTACCGCTTCGTCTATTGCCTGCCCTTCTCCGAAACCGAGGTCTTCGTCGAGGACACCTATTACTCGGATACCTCTCACCTCGACCTGCCAGCCCTGCGCCAGCGGATCGCCGATTATGCCGCCGCCGCCGGCTGGCGCATCGACGCCGTCGCCTATGAGGAAACCGGTGTGTTGCCGGTCATCGCCGCCGGAGATTTCGAGGCATTCTGGCGGGCCGGAGTCCCCCTGGCCCGCGCTGGCACGCGCGCCGCGCTGTGCCATCCGCTGACATCCTACTCGATTCCCGATGCAGTAAGATTCGCCCTGTACCTGACTACCCTCGACAACCTCTCGGGCGAGGCCCTAGTAGGGACAAGTCATGACTGGGCCGCACAGCACTGGCGCGAAGGACGCTTTTACCGGATGTTGAGCCGTATGCTTTTCGGCGCGTCCGATGGACCTGACCGCTGGCGGATGCTGGCGCGCTTCTACACCCTGCCCGAACCGCTGATCGAGCGTTTTTACGCCGGCCGCTCCACCGCGCTGGATATGGCGCGCGTATTGGCGGGCAAGCCGCCCGTGCCGGTGGGCGCGGCAATGGCCAGCCTTGCCGGGCGCGGGCGCCCTCTGGCCGATCTGGGAGCATCTTTATGAAACGAGCCTGCGTCATAGGCGCCGGCTTCGGCGGCCTAGCCCTTGCGGTGCGGCTGCAAAGCGCCGGCATCGCCACCACCCTGATCGAGGCCCGCGACAAGGTCGGCGGCCGCGCCTACGTGTGGGAGCGCGAGGGTTTCACCTTCGACGCCGGCCCCACCGTCGTCACCGACCCCGATTGCCTGCGCGAACTGTGGGCCCTGTCGGGCAGCGACATCGCCGACGATGTGTCGCTGATGCCGGTCATGCCCTTCTACCGCCTCAACTGGACCGACGGTGTCACGTTCGACTACTCGAACGACGAAGGCGCCCTGCGCCGCGAAATCGCCCGCGTCGCCCCCGCCGATCTCTCGGGCTATGAGGAGTTCGAGCGCTATGCCGCCGGGGTCTGGCAGGAAGGCTACGTCAAGCTGGGCCACGAGGCGTTTCTCGACTTCTCCAGCATGATAAAGGCCGCGCCGGCCATGATGCGCTATCAGGCGTGGCGGTCGGTCTATTCGATGGTTTCGCATTACGTGAAGGACGAGCATCTACGCCAGGCGCTCTCGTTCCACACCCTGCTGGTCGGCGGCAATCCGATGAAGACCAGCGCCATCTACGCCCTGATCCACAAGCTGGAAAAGGACGGGGGCGTCTGGTGGACCCGGGGCGGCACCAACAAGCTGGCGCAGGGCATGGCGCGGCTGTTCGAACGGCTTGGCGGCACGCTGCGGCTGGGCGACAAGGTCCGGCAGGTCCACACCATCGGCGATCAGGTGACCGAGGTCGAATGCGAAAGCGGCTGGCGCGAACGCTTCGATGCAGTGGCGTCCAATGGCGACCTCATGCACACTTACGGCACGCTTCTGGCCGACACCGCGCGCGGCCAGGAAATGTCGAAAAAACTGGCCAGGAAGAACTTCTCGCCCAGCCTTTTCGTCGTCCATTTCGGGCTGGAGGGCACATGGCCCGGCATCCCGCACCACACGATCCTGTTCGGCCCGCGCTACAAGGGCCTGCTCGACGATATCTTCGAGCATGGCGTGCTGCCGAACGACTTCTCGATCTACCTGCACCACCCCACCGTTACCGACCCGTCGATGGCGCCGGCAGGCAAGAGCACGTTCTACGCGCTCGTCCCCGTGCCCCACATGGGCAAGCTGCCGATCGACTGGGCAGAGGTCGGCCCGATCCTCGAGGCCCGCGTGATCGCGGAAGTGGGCCGCCGCCTGATCCCTGATATCGAAGACCGCATCGTCACCAGTTTCCACTACGCTCCGCCGGATTTCCAGGCGGACCTCGGCGCGTGGAAGGGCAATGCCTTCAGCCTCGAACCGCTGCTGACGCAGAGCGCGTTCTTCCGGGGCCACAACCGCGACGACAAGCTGAAGAACCTCTACCTCGTGGGCGCGGGCACCCATCCCGGCGCGGGCATTCCCGGTGTAGTCGGCAGCGCCAAGGCGACCGCCAAGCTGATGCTGGAAGCATTGCGATGAGCCGCCAGCTCCATGCCCTGCGCAGCGCCTGGGGCTGGACCGGCGTGGAATTCGCCGAAGTGGTGGCGCACAGCCTGATGGGCCATATGCTGGTTATCGACACGGCAGGCCTTTTTTATTACCTCGACCCGGACCTCGGCGCGGTGACGCTGCTGGGCGACGAAGCGGCGGCGCAGGCGCACATGGCGTTGGATGAAACCCAGGCCATCTGGCGCGCCGACAAGCTGGTCGATGCCGCCCTGGCGCGGCTCGGCGCTCCGGTTATCGGCGAGGTGTTCAGCCTCAAACCCCAGGCGCTCGTTGCCGGGGACTATGCCCATGAGAACCTTATCAGGATCGACCTCGTCGACCTGATCTATCTTTCCGGCGACATCGCCCGGCAGACACGCGATCTGCCGGACGGTGCGCACATCAATCTGAAAGTTGAAGACTGAAATGAAGCGCCTCGCCGTCTACTGCGGTTCCGCCACCCCCGCCGATCCGCGTTACGTCGAACTTGCCCGCGATGTGGGCACCGCTCTGGCCCAGCAGGGCATCGGCGTCGTTTACGGCGGCGGACGCCTGGGCCTGATGGGCGCAGTCGCGGGCGCGGCGCTGGCCGCTGGCGGCGAATGCCTGGGCGTGATCCCCGAAGCCCTTGTGGGCGGCAATGGACGCGGCGGCGAAGTCGCCAACTACGACTGCGAACTGACCATCGTTGCCGACATGCATGAGCGCAAGGCTGCCTTCACCCGCCTGTCCGACGGTTTCCTAGTGCTGCCCGGCGGGGTCGGCACCATGGACGAGCTGTGGGAAGCGGTAAGCTGGTCGCAGCTGGGCTATCACAACAAGCCTGTCGGCGTGCTCAATGCCTTCGGGTTCTACGACGGGCTGCTGGCCTTCAACCGGCACATGGCCGACGTGGGCTTCGTACGCCCCGCTCACCAGGGCATCATCCTTTCCGGCACGGAACTGGACCCGCTGCTGAACCTGATGCGCGCGCACGAACCGATCGTGCCGATCGTCAACATGGATCCGAACACGTTGTGAGATTTTCAGTTGCCGACTGAAAACCTTCTCGAATCCGTCGTTCACGAAGGTGGGCGCGCCCGGCGCGCCGCCCTCGTCACCGCCGCCCACGATTCCATCCGCAAGGGTTCCAAGAGCTTCGCCGCCGCCAGCCGCCTGTTCGATCGCACCACGCGCGAACGGGTCTGGCTGCTCTATGCCTGGTGCCGCGCCTGCGACGACATCGCTGACGAGCAGGACCACGGCCACCCCGCCGCACCGGTTCTGCTGGGCACCCGGCTCGACCCCGAATCGCGCCTCGCCACGATCCGCACCCTCACCGAACTGGCGATGGCGGGCGAGGAAACCGGCTCATCCGCCTTCGACGCGCTGGGCCAGCTGATGCGCGAAACCCCGGTGACCCGCGCCATGATCGAGGATGTGCTGGCCGGCTTCGCGCTCGACGCCGCCGACTGGCGCCCGCGCAGCGAGGCCGACATGCTGCGCTATTGCTACCACGTAGCGGGCGCCGTGGGGGTAATGATGGCCGCCGTGATGGGCGTACCGGCAGAGGACGAAGACACCCTCGACCGCGCCTGCGACCTGGGCATCGCCTTCCAACTTGGCAACATCGTGCGCGACGTGTGGGAGGACGACGCCAACGGGCGCTGTTACCTGCCCGTCGAATGGCTAGTCGAAGCGGACATCCCGCCCGGTGAAGTGACCAAGCCTCATTATCGCAGCTCCCTGGTCCCTCAAGTGGCGCGGGCCTGCGCGATGGCTCAGTATTACGAGGCCTCTGCCCGCGTTGGCGCCGCGCGCCTGGCCTTCCGCCAGCGCTGGGCGGTACTTTCGGCTGCGAACATTTACGGCGGCATCGCGCGTGAGGTGAAGCGGCTGGGCGCTCATGCCTGGGACCACCGCGTCACCATCGGCAAGGCGCGCAAGCTGACCTTCGTCGCCCGTGCGTTCATGGCCGCGCGCGGACCGGCGCCGGTGGCGGACAAGCCCGCCATGTCCCGGCGCGAACTGTCGGCACTGGCGCGGGCACGGCGCTGAAACGGCCCGGCCCTCGCCTTTGTGCGACCTGGGCCGCGACCGCTTCACATTCTGGAAATAATCCCGGGAGCCAGCCCCGCTTCCGTGCGTTCCTCCTGCACACAACCTCTCAGGAGAAACACCCATGCTGTTCACCATCGCCGCCATTCTGATCGTACTCTGGCTGCTGGGGCTGGTCGTGTTCAAGGTATCGGGTGCGCTGATCCACCTGCTGCTGGTAATCGCGATCGTCGTGGGTCTGGTCCAGCTGTTCCGCGGTCGCCGCGGGGTATAGGCCCTGCTCTGACCCCTGAAGCGCAAATTCCCTCAAGATACAACGAAACGACCCAGGGTAGCCTAAGCTGCCTTGGGTCGTTTCGTTTTGATCGCAATTTCGAGTAGGCGCGCCGCTCTCCGGCCGATCAGTGCTCCACTGGCGGCTTGTTCTTGTAGTAGCCGGGCGGATTGATGCGGCGGAACAGGCGGCCGTGTTCGGAATAGAGCACCAGCGCCAGCGCACCGAGGCCGAAGACCACCATCGCCGCCAGAATCGGCCTGGCACTGTTGTCGTAAGCCTGCCCGATCAGCGAACCCAGAACGGCCCCGATCACCACGCGCACGAACGACATCACCGATGCCGCCGCGCCGGCGATCCGCGCGAAGGGCTGCAAGGCGATTGCCTGGAAGTTGGCGCCCATGAAGCTCATCATGCACATGCTGAGGGTCATCAGTATGAGGAAGGTCCACAGCCCCTCACCCCGGAAGGCAAGAAACAGGTGCACCGCAGCCAGTCCGATGTAGGTCAGCAGCGCCGCGTGGCTGACCCGGCGCGCGCCGAAACGCTCAACAATGCGCGAATTGGCGAAGTTGGTGCAGGCCATGACCAGCGCCATGCCGCCGAACATCACGGGAAACAGGGTGCCCGCGCCGAAGTGTTCGCCCACCAACTGCTGCGCGCTGTTGAGATAGCCGAACATCGCCCCCTGCGTCAGCGCCGCGCCAAGGAAATAGCCCAGCGCCGCCCGCTCGCGCAGGGCCAGGCCCATGTTGCCGGTGATCACCTTGAGGTTCACCGGCTGGCGGAATTCCGGGTGCAGGGTTTCGGGCAGGCGCAGCCAGGCCCAGGCGAAGACGCCGCCGGCAAGCCCGCCCATGATCCCGAAAATCCAGCGCCACCCGGCGAACAGCAGTACCGACTGCCCGATCATCGGCGCGATCATCGGCACGACCATGAAGGTCATGGCGATCAGGGACTGGGTCCGCGCCATGCGGTCCCCGTCGAACCTGTCGCGAAGGATCGTCATCGGCATGACCATCATCGCAGAGGTGACCGCGCCCATCACGCCGCGCGCGACAAGTAGCAGTTCGAAGCTGCCGGAAATCGCGCAAAGCAGCGAAAGCAGCATGTAGGCGGCGATCGCCGCCAGCACCACCGGACGGCGCCCGAAGCGATCGGCCAGGGCACCGGGAAACAGCGAACCCAGCCCCGCGCAGATCAGGAATACACCGATGATGAGCTGCCGCTGGTTGGGGTCGGCAAGCTGGAGGTCCTTGCTGATCGCACCGAGCGCAGGCAACATGACGTCGATTGCCAAGGCCTGCAAAGCCTGCAGCGAAGCCATCATGGCCACGAATTCCAGTTCCTTCATTGGAAACTGGGGCGGATTGGCATCGGGGGCATGCATGCATGGCCATTGCAGCACTTGCCGCTAGTAAGCCAGCCATAATAACGAGGCCGATGGCGCTTTACCGGCAGGCGGAGCTATATGAAGCTCTATGGCGCCGCAGGATGAACATCGCGAGGAAGAAGCAGATGGCCTGCGCAAGATCATCCACGTCGACATGGACGCCTTCTACGCCAGCGTCGAACAGCGAGACGATCCATCGCTGCGAGGATTGCCGGTGGCGGTCGGCGGATCGTCGGGACGCGGGGTGGTCGCCGCTGCCAGCTATGAAGCGCGCCGCTTCGGCGTGCGCTCGGCGATGCCCTCGGTCCGCGCCCTGCGGCTTTGCCCCGAACTCGTGTTTCGCAAGCCCCGCTTCGAGGTCTACCGCGAAGTCAGCCGGCAGATTCGCGCCATCTTCCTGGACTATACCCCCCACGTCGAGCCGCTCTCCCTCGACGAGGCCTATCTCGACGTCACCGCCGATCTCAAGGGCATTGGCTCGGCAACCCGCATCGCACAGGAAATTCGCCGCCGCATCAAGGCCGACACGCAGCTGACCGCCAGCGCCGGCGTTTCCTACAACAAATTTCTCGCCAAGCTGGCCAGCGACCAGAACAAGCCCGACGGGCTGTGCGTGATCCGCCCCGGGCAGGGCGTGCAATTCGTTGCGGGCCTGCCGGTTCGCCGCTTCCACGGTGTCGGGCCGCGCGGCGCCGAGAAGATGGCCCGGCTCGGCATCGAGACCGGCGCAGACCTTGCCACCAAGGACCTTGCCTTCCTGCGCGCCAACTTCGGCAGCTTTGCCGAGTATCTGTTCCGCGCGGCGCGGGGCGTGGACCTGCGGCAGGTCCGCGCCGATCGCCCGCGCAAGTCATTGGGCGCCGAACGCACGTTCTTCGAGAACATCGAGGACCCGGCGGCACTTCGCGAAACGATGGACAACATCATCGACGTGGTATGGGAACGCATCGAGCGTGCCGAAACACGCGGCCGCACAGTCACACTGAAATTGCGCTACGCCGACTTCCAGACCCTGACCCGCGCCCGCTCGCTCACCCATTTCGTCACCGACAAGGCTGAGTTCTCGGGCATCGGCCATGCCCTGCTGGAAGACCAGCTGCCCCTGCCCCAGCCGATCCGGCTGATGGGCCTCACCCTCTCGGCGCTGGAGCAGGAGGAAGAAACACGGCCCGCAGCAGACGGGCAGTTGTCTCTGCTTTAGAGCCTCAACGCTCCCGCCTGCTGAGCAGCGCGAGGAGCGAAATCCGGTTGAAGAACCAGAGCCGCTGCAGTTCCAGCCCTGTGTACTTCGCCAGCGTATTGGCGAAAGTATAGGGCGAATACCAATGGTTGTGATCCGGGTGGACCGCCTCCAGAAATATGCCCGTCTGCGCCACGTAGTCGAAATGCCGCTGCCCGCATTGAAAGGCATCGGGCACCGAAATCAGAAACAGCCCCGCATCGACCGCATCCACCTGCGACAGAAAGCCGGCGACATCGGGCACATGCTCCATCACCTCCGGCACCAGCACGACATCGTAGCTGCCTGTGACCTGGGCGAAGTCGGTGAACAGTTCACCCAAGACATGGGGCCGCAACGCCTCCAGCGCCTCGGCATGGGGATCGAGACCGTCGAGCGCCGCGCAATGCGGTTCCAGGGCGACATGCAGCGAAGTGGCGGGATCGGTGATCGGCCAGTCCGCGCAGCCGACATGAAGCACTCGCTGCCCGGCGCACAGGCCCCGCAGTACGTCGAGCCGGCCAAGGCCCTCCAGTTCCGCGCTCACCTGCACCCGCTGAAGAAAGTAAGGCGCGTGGATCGACTCCAGCGGCGAGGTCACAGGTTCCGGCGGCTGCGGCGAAGGTACAGGCGCTGCGACGGCGGAAACATCGGCTTCGTACATCCGCTCGTAACTGCCCAGCGTCGAGCCCCAGAGCTGGTGGGCATAGACCTTGTCCGATCCTTCGTACGTCACCCCGGTGAAGTGGCGCGGGATGAAGTAATGGCTGGGGTAGATGCGCAGCGGCGTGTAGCAGTGCTCGCGGTAGCTGTCGGTGAGGCGCTGCGGGCCTACCGTCTGCCATGCCATTGCATCCGTCACGCTGGGCAAGGCGGCGATATCCTCGACGATCTGCCGGACGAAGGGGTTGCCGGGCTGGCAGCCGAAATATCCGGCAGCGATCAGGCCGGGCCGGGCGATCTCGCTTTCCCAGCAGGCGAAAGCCTCGCAGTCCAGCAGCCAGTCGTCGAGAGGCGCGGCGCAGATCGAATCGGCATCGAAGACCACGCCGCCATGTTCGAGGAGTATCTCCCAGCGCATCATGTCGGCTACGCCGTTCAACTCGCGGGTGCGCATCTGCGCCATGTGGTCTGCATTGATCCAGCCGCGGCCGTCGAGTTCGGCATTACCCCATAGGTGAAAACGCCATTGGGGGTGGGCGGCGCGCCAGGTAGCGATGCAGTTGTCGGGGCGTCTGCTTTCGTCGCCCACCCAGATGAAGTGAAAAGTCCTGGGGATCATGCTCGCGCCTCCGACTGCCGCCGGTCAGCAAGCTAGGGCGGCATGGTGAAGGCCGTCCAAAGCGCCTCTACGCATATGCCGAAGGGTCCTTCCCGGCCGATGGTGATGGCCGGGAAGGAAGGGTCAGAGCCTGTCAGCGTTCGTCAAACAGACTCTTCAGCCAGAGCGGGCGCGAAACGGCGAACGTGTCGGCCCAGGGCCGCCAGGCAATTCGCTACAATCAGTCCTGCGGAATCACCCAGCGGATGGTCCCGTCGTACGTACCGGCAACCTTGTCGCCCATCGCATCGCTGGCCGCATCGAAGCGGGCGCGCTTGGCCACATTGCGGCAGGTGGCGGCATCCAGCCCGGTATAGCCGCTCGACTGGGTTATGGTGCAGCCGGTCACCCGGCCGGCACCGTCGATGGCGAGGCGGAAGCGTACCGTTCCGGTATGCCCGGCGCGAATGTCGGTTGTGGGATAGTCTTCCGTCGTCACCCACCCCGCCACGTTACCGCGCGGCTTGGCGGTCTTCGGTGCGAAGCGGGCAGGCGGATCGCTGGGCACGGGGGTGATGATGAAACTTTCACCCTTGTCGATCGCCCCGCCGGTCGGCTGCACCGGGCCGATTGGCAGGACCGTCAGCGCAGTATCGGGGACGATCGGCAGCCTTGCCTCAGGCGCCCTGACAGGCGTCTCCGTCTGCACCGGCTTCTCAGGCAGGACCTTGGGCGTTTCCGTAGGCTGGGGCTGCATGGGAGCCGTCGGGTAAAGGTTGCTGGGCAAGTGTTTGGGAGGTTCGGGCGCGAACAGGTTGACGGCAAAGCCATTGACCAGCGCGACCGCGAGACCACCCTGGATCAGGGCCACGATACCGCCGGTCAGCGCCTTTTTTCGATTACCGGAATATCCGTCAGCATAAGGTTCTCTGAATGACATCGGCATCCTCTCCTCATGCGGCCCAAGTTCTGCGACCCATCGCAGGCCCGGCACCGTTCATGGCAAGAAGGATATCACGACCAATTTACTTGGGAATTGTTTTTTACTAAGGATACCAAGTGTTTAATTAGGCATGGCTATTATCACCATGCTTACTTCCTATTGCGGCGCAGCATTCGCCCGATAACTATCGGGCTGCGGCAAGAGCTTTATGGCGGCGGCGCTGCACTGAACTGCCCAGCCCGATCGCCTCGCGGTACTTGGCAACCGTGCGCCGGGCCAGCTCGAAACCCTTGGCCTTGAGCAGGTCCACCAGCGCGTCGTCGGACAGGATTGCCTTGGCATCCTCGGCGTCGATCAGCTGGCGAATGGCAGCCTTGACCGCTTCCGCCGAAGCCCCGCCCTCCCCGTCCGCCGATGCAACGCCCGAGCTGAAGAAGAATTTCAGCTCATAGGTGCCGCGCGGACAGTTGAGGAATTTGTTCGACGTGACGCGGCTGACCGTCGATTCGTGCATGCCGATCGCCTCGGCCACCGTACGCAGCGTCAGCGGCCTGAGCTGCGAGACGCCGTGGCGAAAAAAGCCCTCCTGCTGCTTCACCAGTTCGGCGGCGACCTTGAGAATGGTCTTCTGCCGCTGGTCGAGCGCCTTTATCAGCCAGTTGGCATCGGCCAGCTTGTCAGACAGCCAGGCGCGCGAGGTCTTGTCGGCGCAGTTGCCCTTGAGTTCGACATAGTAGCCGCGGTTGACGATAAGCCTGGGCAACGTCGCCTGGTTGAGCGCAATGTCCCAGCCGCTATCGACGCGGGGCGTGACGAGGATATCGGGCGTCACCGCCGCGCTCGGCATTCCGCCGAAACGCAGGCCCGGCTTGGGATCATAACCCCGCAGTTCGCCCAGCATGTCGGCGAAGTCCTCGTCGTCCACCCCGCAAAGGCGCTTGAGCCGAGGCAGTTCGCCGCGCGCCAGCAGGTCGAGGTTGTCGATCAGCTTGGCCATCAGCGGATCGTAGCGGTCCGCCTCGCGGGCCTGTAGCGCGATACATTCCGCAAGCGTGCGCGCGCCGACACCGGTGGGATCGAGGGCCTGTACCAGCGCGAGGCCAGCCTCCATCTCGGCCAGTTCGAGGCCGAGATCGCCCGCCAGTTCCGACAAGCTGACCGGCAGATACCCTGCCTCGTCAAGCTGGCCGATGATGTAATGCGCTACCCCGGCGGTCAGCGAATCACGCGCGGCAGCGCCGACCTGCGCTTCCAGATGTTCGACCAGCGTCCAGCCCAGTGCAGGGCGGTCATCGATTCCGGGGCCTTCCTCACCGCCGCCGCCGCGTATTTCGGCGCCCCAGTCGGCGCTATCGGCGCGCAGCTGCCCGTCGCCGGTGTCGCGGTCGCGGTCAAGTGCGCCTGTATCGATGTCTAGCGGACGGTCATCGGCACCGCGGCCTTCACCGATCAACTGGTCGACCGAAGAACCTTCCAGCGTGGTGCGCCGTTCGTCCGGCAGCGGCTCGCCAGGCATTTCGACCGAATCGCCGGATGCCGCCGCGCCTACGTCCAGCAACGGATTGGCGTCGAGCGCCTCGCCGATAAAGGTTTCGATTTCGAGATTGGACAGCGCCAGCAGCTTGATCGCCTGCTGAAGCTGCGGCGTCATCACCAGCGACTGGCTCTGCCTGATATCCAGGCGTGGCCCCAGAGCCATGGCTCAGACGTCCTGTCTGAACGTATCCACGGCGCGCAGGCCAGCCATTACAGCGTAAAGCCTTCGCCCAGATAGAGCCTGCGCACGTTTTCGTCCGCCACCAGCGCCTCTGGGCTGCCCGCGAAGAGGACCTGCCCGCCATAGATGATGCAGGCACGGTCAACGATGTCGAGCGTTTCACGCACGTTATGGTCGGTGATGAGCACGCCGATACCGCGGGTCTTGAGGTCGCGCACAAGGTCGCGGATGTCCGAGATCGACAGTGGATCGATGCCCGCGAACGGTTCGTCCAGCAGCATGATCGAAGGCTTGGCGGCCAATGCGCGGGCAATCTCGCACCGGCGGCGTTCACCGCCCGACAGCGCCATCGCCGCGCTGGAGCGCAGGCGGGTGAGGCCGAATTCGTCAAGCAGCCGGTCCAGCTCGGCCTGGCGCACGTCCTTGTCCGGCTCATTGAGTTCGAGCACGGCGCCGATGTTCTGTTCCACCGTCAGGCCCCGAAAGATCGAGGTTTCCTGCGGCAGGTAGCCCAGCCCCAGGATCGCGCGGCGGTACATCGGCAGACGGGTCACATCGACGCCGTCCATCAGGATGCGGCCCGAATCAGGCCGCACCAGCCCCATGATCGAATAGAAACAGGTGGTCTTGCCCGCACCATTGGGCCCGAGCAGGCCGAGAACCTCACCCTTCGCCACCGACAGCGAGATGTCGCTCAGGACAGTGCGCTTGTCATAGCTTTTGGCGATCGAAATAACCTCGAGCCCGCCGTTCTGAGCGAGAAGCGCGGCATCGGTAGCGCCGTGGTCGGCGCCGTGGTCCTGCGGAAGATCGGTGCTGGCAGTCATCGCGCGGGACCTAACGCAGGCAGGCGTGGCTCCGCAAGCAGGCATTTGTGCATAGTCGTGCCGGTTGGCAGGTTTCGTGCATGTCTCATACCAGGCCTACCTTGCTGCAATGCATCACGCCCTTCGCAGTTGCAGAAAATAAAAGTGAATTTGACCTGAATGACATTAGGTGATGTACTCTCGTGAACAAGGACGCGGCCCACATACCGACGAGGAAAATTGCCCTCATGGACAGGATATCGGAACATGCAGCGCATCAATTGGCGCCCGGTTCCAACGCGGGCGCATCGGGCACGCCCCAGGCAGGCGCTTTTTCTCACGATTCGGAGGCAAAGGGGCGTGGCGCAAGAATGATCGACTGGCGCCGCAAGATGAGCGATCACATCGCCTATGCCCTCCTCGTCTATACCACCCTGCAGATTTTCGTGACGGTCGGCGCGCTCAAGGCGCATGGCGGTTCGCTGCTGCCCTACTTCGCGCTGGTGATCCTGGTCGTCGCGATCATTCCGGCCTGCCGCCGTTTCGAATCGCGCTGGAACCGCCTGACCGACGAGCAAGCCCATGACCTGTCTCTGGCTCCCTACTACAAGCGCGACCGGCTGGCGCTGTGGGCGCTCGCCATTGGGCTGCCTTTTGCGCTGACTGCTCTGTTCAAGGGTCTCGCCCTCGTTTTCAAATAGGTCCCGCAGCACTACACCCAGGCAATCCGCGCAACTCCCGTTTGCCCTTCGTCCATGCGGCGACTAGGGCGGGCGCCACGTATTATCGGCACTCGGGAGTTCACAACCACCATGCTTACCCCGGATCAGGCAAGGGACCGCGCACTCGATCTCGTGGACCGCGCGCGCCGCGCCGGGGCCGATGCCGCCGACGCCGTCTATGGCGCCAGTTCCTCCGAAGGCATCCAGGTGCGCCTGGGCAAGCTGGAGGATGTCGAGCGCTCCGAAAGCGAGCACATCGCTCTGCGGGTGTTTTCGGGCACGCGCTCGGCCAGCATCGGCTCGTCCGACCTCTCGCCCGCCGCGCTGGACGAACTTGCCGCCCGCGCGATCGACATGGCCCGCGCCGCGCCCGAGGATGCTTACGCCGGCTTCGCGCCCGCAGAACTGCTGACCCGAGGCCCCTGGCCCGAACTCGACCTGATCGACTCGGCCGAGCCAGCCCCCGCCGCCTTGCGCGCCATGGCCGAAGAAGCCGAGGACGCCGCCCGCGCGGTTGCCGGCGTCACCAATTCCGATGGCGCCACCGCCAGCGCCGGCCTCGGCGTCTTCGCGCTGGCGACCAGCCATGGCTTTTCCGGCGCCTATGGCTCCACCAACCACTCGATCAGCGCATCGGTGGTCGGCGGCGAAGGTTCGGGCAAGCAGCGCGACAACGCCTGGCGCAGCGCGCATCACGGCGCCGACCTGCCCTCCCCCGCAGAGATCGGCCGCTTTGCGGGCGAACGCACGGTAGCGAAACTGGGCTCGGGTAAGATGAAAAGCGGCGGGATGCCGGTCGTGTTCGATCCGCGCGTTTCCGCCACGCTGGTCGGCCACCTGCTGGGCGCGATCACCGGCAATGCCATCGCCCGGCGCTCCAGCTTCCTGCTCGACAAGCTGGGCGAGCAAATCTTCGCCCCCGGCATTCTGATCGCGGAAGATCCCCATGCGCTGCGTGGCCTGCGCTCGCGCCCGTTCGACGGCGAAGGGCTGGCGACGCGCGCGCGCAATATCGTCGAGGACGGCCGGGTCACCGGCTGGCTGCTCGATTCGGCCTCCGCCCGCCAGCTTGGCGGCGTGCCCACGGGCCATGCCGCGCGTAGCGGCGGCGGCGCTCCGGGTGTGACGACGGGCAACATCCACCTCGCGGCAGGCGCCCTCTCGCCGGCCGAGTTGATGGCCGACATCGCCGACGGCGTTTATGTAACGGAACTGATCGGCCAAGGCGTCAACGGTGTCACCGGCGATTACAGCCGGGGCGCAGCGGGCTTCCGCATCGTCGGCGGCCAGCTTGCCGGGCCGATCGCGGAATTTACCATCGCCGGCAACCTGCTGCGCATGTTCGCGCAGATGACTGCCGCCAGCGATCTCGAATGGTACCGTGCCATCAACGTGCCGACCTTGCGCGTAGACGGCATGACCATCGCTGGAGACTGAGGCGCCGGGAGCGGCACTTGCCTTGAATTGGCGAACCTCCTACTTGCGAATATCTCGCAATTAGGAGGTTCGATGACCGCACAGAATGCCTATCAGGTTGCAGATTGGAACGGCCGCAGCGGAGAACGCTGGGTAGCCAATCAGCAGCGCCTCGACGCGATGCTGGACGTTTTCGGCAAAGCTGCAATCGCAGCCGCCGCGCCCTTGCAGGGCGAAAAGGTGGTGGATGTCGGCTGCGGTGCGGGCGCATCCAGCTTTGCGCTGGCAGAACTGGTTGGCGCGCACGGCCGGGTGATCGGCCTCGACATCTCCGCTCCCTTGATCGCACATGCTCGCGAACTTGCCCGCGCAGACGTGCCGGTCGATTTCCGCGTGGCAGATGCGGCCGCCGATCTCGGCCTGGCAGGCTTCGACCTGCTCTATTCGCGTTTCGGGGTGATGTTCTTCGACGATCCTGCCGGCGCATTCGCCGCATTGCGCGGCGCGCTGAAACCCGGCGGACGACTGGCTTTCGTATGCTGGCAAGGTGCGGCCGAGAACGACTGGATCCGCCTGCCGATGGGCGCGATCCGCGATCTTCTTCCGCCCCCGCCGCCGCCCGCTCCCGAGGCGCCCGGCCCGTTCTCGTTCGGCGATCCGGCTCGAATCACGCGGATTCTGGAGAGCGCCGGCTTCACCCAGGTCGATATCGCGCCTTTCACACAGGCCATTCCTTTCGGCCAAGGCGCGACGCGCGAAGCCGCCGTCGACGACGCGCTGGAGATGGCGTTCGAGGTAGGTCCCCTCTCACGCGCCTTGGCCGACCAGGACGAAGACCTGCGCAGGCGCGCTGCGACAGCAGTCAGGGCCGCCTTTGCGCGGCGCCCGGGCGAACGCTCGGTCATGATCGATGCGGCGGCGTGGATCGTCACGGCGCGCAGTCCGGCGGCCTGACAATGCGCACGAACGCGGGATGGGAACCAACCCGTGTTCGACCGACGATGTATCTGGGAGTACCGCAAAAACTGGAGCGGGCGAAGGGATTCGAACCCTCGACCCCAACCTTGGCAAGGTTGTGCTCTACCACTGAGCTACGCCCGCTCTGGCGTTTTAAGGACCGGTTCGCCGAGGCGCTCCGTCCGGGTGGAGGGGCCACTAGCAGCGCTTCGCCCCCTCGGCAAGAGGGGCAAATGGGAAAAACGACCGAAGCGCAATTCGCGCCGAAAACCGCGCCTAACGCGTGCGGCGATGCCAGCCGAACGCCAGCGTCACCACTGCCAACATCAACAGGATCGCACAGGTATCGGCGGCAAGGTCCATCCATTCCGCATCACGGTGCAGCACTGGGATCATCTGGACGATTTCGATGCCCGCGCCGACCGCCACCAGGCTCAGCGCGATCCTGATCTTCGACATGCTCGGATACGCCAGCACGGCCAGTACCGCGAGCGTGGCAAAGGCCATCATGTGCTGGAACTTGTCGTTCATCTCCCCCGCCAACTGCGGCGGGTGCGGCAGCACCGCCATGGTGACGGCGAAGGCCAAGGCGGCCCAGAAAGCGATTCGGAAGATGCTTTGCATGACGCCGTTATCGCGCTGCAGCACAGCGGATTCAAATTGAACTTGTGTCATCGCGCGCCGATGCGCCACGTTTTGTCGAAAAACTGGATGGGGGACGCAGGAAAACCGCCCAGACCCAAAGAGGGTTGAACGGCAATTTCTACCACATGTCAGGAGAAACTGGAGCGGGCGAAGGGATTCGAACCCTCGACCCCAACCTTGGCAAGGTTGTGCTCTACCACTGAGCTACGCCCGCTCTGGCGTTACCACGATGCGGGCGGCGTTGGCCGGGTCCGGTGTGGAGGGGCGCCACTAGCAGCGGTTTCCAACCCCCGCAAGAGAGAAGTGCAAGAAAACTGCAAGACATTGCGAGACACCTGCAATTACCACGGGCAGCATTGCATTGACCCTTCACAAACGGCGCTGGAAACCCGATCTAGGGGGCTGACATCCAGCCCTCAACCACTACGGGAGCACGAATCTTGGCCAGCATGGGTCTTAATCTCGACGAGCAGAAGGCAGTGGACCGGTTTCGCCAGGCGGTGGCCGAGCCTTCGATGACCCAGCTCGTGATTCTCGACTTCTGGGCAGAGTGGTGCGGGCCGTGCAAGGCGCTGACCCCGCTGCTCGAAAAGGTCGCCGCGGAATATGCCGACAAGGGCGTGATCCTCGCCAAGGTCAACGTCGACGAGGAACAGTTCATCGCCTCGCAGTTCCAGGTCCGCTCGATCCCAACGGTCTATGCGATCTTCCAGGGCCAGCCGGTGGCGGATCTGACCAATGCCCGCAGCGAATCGCAGCTCAAGACGATGATCGACCAGCTGCTGGAAAAGCTGCCCGTGCAGCCTGCTGGCGCCGAGCCGCAAGTGGACCTCGTCCCACTGATCGCCATGGCCGAGGAAGCTCTGGCTGCCGGCGATGGTGAGCGTGCCGCCAGCATCTACATGCAGATCCTCGAGGTCGCGCCTGACAACGGCGAAGTGATTGCCGGACTGATCCGCTCCTTCGTGGCCGCCGGGCGATTGGAAGAGGCCGCGCAGGTCCTCGATTCGCTGGGCGAGCCGCTGACTGCCGATCCCCATGTCGAACGCGCCCGCAAGGCGCTGGCGCTGGTGCAGGACAAGCCCGAGGACAACGAACTGGCGGCCTTGCGCGCCGCCGCTGCCGAGCGCCCTGCCGACATGGAGGCGCAGTTCGCCTTCGCCGCCGCCGCTTTTGCAGCCGGAGAGCGTGACGCCGCCGCCGAGACGCTGCTGAGCATGGTCGCTGCCGACCGCGAGTGGAACGAAAGCGCCGCACGCACGAAGCTGCTGGAGATCTTCGAGGCCGTGGGGCTGGAAGATCCTTGGGTGTCGGCGACCCGGCGCAAACTTTCCACCGTGCTTTTCGGCTGAGCCAGAGTTGCCACGGGTCACGATCTTTCCCCTCGCCGGTACGGTCCTCTATCCGGGACTGCAGCTGCCGCTCCACATCTTCGAGCCCCGCTACCGCGCGATGGTGAGCGATGCGCTGGCCCGTGACCGGCTCATCGGCATGATCCAGCCGCAGCGCCCCGCAGAAGGCTCCACGCTCTACACCGTGGGCTGCCTGGGCCGCATCGGCGATGTGGAGGCGCTGGAAGACGGGCGCTTCAACATCGTGCTGGAGGGTGAGACCCGCTTCAGGGTGCTGCGCGAACTGACCGTGACAACGCCCTTCCGGCAGGTCGAGGCCGAACTGCTGGCCGAGAACAACGACGAAGTCCTCGCCCCGATCGAGCGCGCCAGCTTCGAACGCGAGGCCCGCCGCTTCGCGGATTCGCAGGGCTATGTGGTCGATTGGGATCAGGTGGGGCGGCTCGACGACCTCTCGCTGATCAACGGCGTTTCGCAGATCGCGCCGTTCGATCCGGCCGCCAAACAGGCCTTGCTGGAAGCGTCCGGCCTTGGCGCAAGGTGCGAACTGCTCGTCCAGCTCATGCAGTTCTTCGGCCGCACCAGCGGCGACGACGACGAAGACGGCGCGACCTTGCAGTAAGGCGGCAGATTGTGGCCGGGCCTTCGGCGGGCGCAGGCCAGCCGTGGCCGCTGCACGCTTCATCCCGCCTTTGCCTCGGCCCGCAGGAAAATCACTGGTGCACGAGGCTGGCTCAACATAGCCTGCAATTGGGGAAGGCGCGATGCAGGGAGACTGCGTCATGAAAAAGCGCGTCCGGGGTTCTCGAATTCATTTCAAGACGATTTTGGCTCTTACATTGGGCTTGTGGATGCTGCTCATCGGCACCGCCCTGGCCCTTCAGGCGGCCTTGACCCATGACGGCTCGCCGCAAGGTAGGTCCGCCGATAGCCGTCACTGGCCGGGTCATTATCCGGCGGACGGATAGCGCCGATCGACGGGTAGAGCATCCCCTCCCCCAACTGGGAGAGTAACAAGTTACGCCCTGTGCGGTGCCAGCAGGATCACTGCAGCGCCCGCGAGGCACAGGCCTGCGCCCAGCATGTCCCAGCGGTCAGGCCGCACGCCCTCGGCCAGCCATAGCCAGATCAGGGCCGAAGTGATGTAGATACCGCCATAGGCCGCATAGGCGCGGCCCGCCTGCGAGGTGTCCACCAGCGTCAGCAGATAGGCGAACAGCACCAGCGAGGCGCAGCCAGGGACCAGCCACCACACGCTTTTCGACAGGCGCAGCCACGCCCAGAACGCAAAGCACCCGGCAATCTCCGCCAGCGCCGCGCAGGCGTATATCGCGAAAGCCGGCATCAAGGCCGGTTCATCCCGGCAGCAGCGACGACTTGACCCCGTCGATGACGTATTGCGCCGCCAGCGCGGCCAGCAGAACGCCAAGAAGGCGGGTAATCACCGCCTCCACCTTGTCGCCCAGCACCCGCATCAGTGGCCCGGCCGAGGCAAGCGCGGCGAAGCTCAGCAGCATCACTGCCAGCATCGCGCCCAGGATCACCAGCGTCTGCCCGTCGCCCTTGGCGCGCGAGGTGAGCAGCATCATCGTCGCGATCGAGCCGGGCCCTGCGAGCATCGGCATCGCCATCGGGAAAACCGAGACGTCCTCAACCTCGGTATTGGCCATGATCTTCTCGGCGCGTTCCTCGCGGCGCTGGGTCCGCTTTTCGAAGACCATGTCGACCGCGATCATGAACAGCATGATGCCGCCCGCGATGCGAAAGGCGTCGAGTTCGATGTGCAGCGCGCCGAGCAGGCGTTCGCCGAACAAGCCGAAGACGATCAGGATGCCGCTGGCGATGAGGCAGGCACGCGCCGCCATGACGATGGCCTGACGGCGGCTCGCCCCGGCCGAAAGCCCGGCATAGATCGGCGCGCAGCCCGGCGGATCGATCACCACGAACAGGGTGATGAAGGCGCTGACAAAAAGTTCGTACATTCTTTACCGTTCCCCGGCGGCTATATCGAGCGAGAACACCTGCCGCTGTTCCCCGCCCTTGAGCATCGACACCGCCACGGTTCGCGAATTGTCCGGTGCGACGGCGTACGTCCATTTCAAAGTGCCGTCATCGGATTCGCCCGAACCCTTCGGACGAACCATGCCGGACTCTTCCTCGACCACGATGGTCCCTTCGGGATGCGGGCCCTGATGGCGCCTGTCGCAATCCGCAACGGAGGCGGAGAGCATGTCCGGTTCCACCAGCGGCTGCGCCAGAGTATCGCCCTGATCGAGAATCCAGCGGAAATTGCCCTTTTTCTGGCGCTTCCAGATGGTGGTGAAATAGCCGGTCTTGCCGTCCGGTTGCTGCCAGCCGCCCTTGGTTACGCCGACCGTGCCGTCGCAGCTCATCCAGACCTGATGGGTCTGCCACTGCACCGGCGCGGAAGGGTCGGCCCGCCCGCGAAGCCAGTCCTTCGCCAGCACCGCCTGCGGCACGAACATCACCGCATCGTCATCCGCATATTCGCGAAAGGCCGTCCACTGGCCCTTTTCGCGCGCCATGCGGGCAAAGGCGATTTCTGCAGCGACCAGCGCGCTGGGATTGGCGGTGCCGGTGCCCGGGGGGCCGTCATAGCCCCTGCGCCGTGCCGCAGCCTCCATCGGGGAAGCCAGTGCGCCCGCCAGCGCCAACAGCGCCAGGGCGGGCGCAAGGCGCTTCAAAGCACGCTCTCGTCGAGGGCAAGGCCCATGTTGCGATGCGCGGCAACGATCGTATTGCGTAGAAGCACGGCGATGGTCATCGGGCCCACCCCGCCCGGCACCGGCGTAATCGCGCCTGCAACCGCGCTGGCCGAGGCGAAATCGACGTCGCCGACCAGCTTGGTCTTGCCTTCCTCGGCCCCCGCAACGCGGTTGATGCCCACGTCTATCACGGTCGCACCGGGCTTGAGCCAGTCGCCTTTGACCATTTCCGGGCGGCCAACGGCAGCGACGACGATGTCCGCGCGGCGCACCGCTTCGGGCAGATCCTTCGTCCGGCTGTGCGCCACGGTGACGGTGCAGCTTTCCGCGATAAGAAGTTGCGCCATCGGCTTGCCGACGATGTTCGAACGTCCGATCACGACCGCGTCCAGGCCTGAGAGCGAGCCCAGCTTGTCCTTGAGCAGCATCACGCAGCCCAGCGGCGTGCAGGGCACGAAGCCCGGCAGGCCCGTGGCGAGACGCCCGACGTTGACGACGTGAAAGCCATCGACGTCCTTGTCCGGGTTGATCGTGGCGATGATCTTCGCCTCGTCCATGTGCGCCGGAAGCGGCAGCTGGACTAGGATACCGTCCACCGCCGGGTCTTCGTTAAGCTGCGCGACGACGGCAAGGAGATCGGCCTCGGCGGTATCGGCGGGAAGCTTGTGTTCGAAGCTCTCCATTCCGCAGGCCAGGGTCTGCTTGCCTTTGTTACGCACATAGACCTGGCTTGCCGGGTCCTCGCCGACAAGGACGACCGCGAGACCGGCCTTGCGCCCGGCTTTCGCCGCGAAGTCCGCCGCGACGCCGCCGACGCGCGTGCGCAGCGATTCGGCAAAGGCCTTGCCGTCGATGATGGCCGCCGCGCTCATCAGCCGTAGGCCCTTGCGAGGTTGCCCAGGATGATCTGCAGGATCGTCAGTCCGATGATCAGAACCATCGGCGAAAAGTCGATCGCGCCGGTGTTGGGCATGATCTTGCGAATGGGCTTGAGCATCGGTTCGAGGATCGCATTAAGCGCCGTGTAGATCGCCGAAACGAACTGGTTGTGCATATTGACCACGTTGAACGCGATCAGCAGGCCGAGCACAAACTGCACGATCACCACGAAAACGATGATGTTGATGAGGTAATCGACGATCTGGTAGAGGGTGAAGAACAGCAACGCCGGCTCCTTTGCTGCGCGGATGCGCTTTCAGGCCGCGCTGATAGCCGAGCAGACGCCACCGGGGCAAGGGTGCGTCCACCACAGATGGATCGGGATCGACAAACGGCGAGCGCGGGCTACGTGTCAGAAAATGCCAAGGCCCGGCACGAAGGCCGGGCTGGCCGCTTACTGCGTCAGCGTGGACGTCCGCTCGATCCGCCAGTTAAGCTGTTCGCCGCTGGCGCCGGGCACATCGTTCACGCGCCGCAGCACGATGGTGCCACGCTTGGAGGGACGCCCGTCGCCGAAATCGACCACCAGCGGCGCCTCGTAATAGAGCGAGCCCGCCGCGCCTTCCATATCGCCCTTGCCAACCGCCAGCTTGGGGCCGGCCTTGCCGCCGAACTCCGCTTCCAGCTTGGCCGGGGTCATCTCGGCGTCAAGGCTCCACGCCCTTGCGCCATTGACCCAATCGCCAACGCGGATGGCGCTGACGTAATAGCGCAGCAGTCGTTCGGGATCCCGGCGTTCGTTCAACGCAGCCATGTCGAGGGTGCTGGCGACACCCGATTCGCCAACCGCCGACGAGGCCCCGCCGCTGGGCGCATCGTCGACCACCGCCCCTGCCGCGCCGGCCATGGCATCCATGCTGGCGGCGCTGGTCGGCGCATTGCTACCCTTGTCGCAAGCGGCGAGCATCAGTGCAGCGCCGGAAATGGCTATGGCGAGGCCGGCTTTGATACGCATGTGCTTGAAAAAGCCTTTCGGTGCTCAGGTTCCCCTCCCCGAGGAACGACTATGTGCGGAAGAATTCAGCCCGCCCGAATGAGCGTACCCGCGCCTTCCTGCGTGAATATTTCCAGCAACATGGCATGCGATACCCGTCCGTCAAGGACGACGGCAGCCTCGCACCCGGCCTCGACCGCATGGATGCAGGTTTCCAACTTGGGAATCATGCCGCCCGAGATCGTGCCGTCGGCCTTCAAGGCCTCGATCGCGGCAGGGGTGAGGTCCGTCAGCAGTTCGCCCTGCTTGTCCAGCACGCCGGCCACATCGGTCAGCAGGAAAAGTCGCGAAGCACCCAGCGCGGCGGCAATGGCGCCGGCCATTGTATCGGCGTTGACGTTGTAGGTCTGCCCATCAGGCCCCGGCGCGATCGGCGCGATCACCGGGATCATGCCTGCAGCGGAGATCGTGTCGATCACGGTGGTGTCGATCGTCTCGGGTTCGCCCACGAAGCCGAGGTCGACGACCTGTTCGATCAGGCTGTCGGGGTCCTTGCGGGTACGCTGCACCTTTCGCGCGGTGACCATACCGCCATCTTTGCCAGACACGCCCATCGCCTTGCCGCCCGCCTTTGCGATCCAGCCGACGATTTCCTTGTTGATCGCACCCGACAGGACCATCTCGGCCACTTGTGCAGTCTGCTTGTCGGTGACGCGCAATCCATCGATGAAGCGGCTTTCCACGCCCATGGTCTTCAGCATGGCGCCGATCTGCGGCCCACCGCCGTGGACCACGACCACGTTGATGCCCACCGCTTTGAGCAGCACCACGTCCTCGGCAAAGTCGACCGCCTTCTCGGGGTCGCCCATGGCGTGGCCGCCATACTTCACCACGAAAGTGCGCCCGGCGTAGCGCTGCATGTAGGGCAGCGCGTCGACGAGGGTTTCTGCCTTTACGAGGAAGGCGGGATCGTGCGGATTCGACATGCGATGCGCTTTAGCCGGATACGCGCATTTTTGAACCCGTTTTGCGCGATTTTTCTGCGCAATTGTGCTGCCGAACGCCTCAGGCGTCCAGCTTGCGGCCCAGCTTCACGAAGAACCAGATGAACGGCGGCACCATGATCGTCGAAAGCACCAGCTTCGAGATGATCTGGCCCTCCATGATCGAGAGCAGCGGCAGACCTGTGCCGACGAAGGAAATGGTGATGAACAGCACCGTATCGATCACCTGCGACAGCATCGAGGCGATCCACGCCCGCACCAGCAGCAAGCGGCCCCGCCCCTCGCCCTTCGGCCCCTCGGACATCCGCGCGAACAGGTAGACGTTGAGGGTCTGCGAAATACCGTAGGAGATCAGTCCGGCGAACTGCATCCGCGCGCCTTGCCCCAACAGGCGGGCATAGGCCTCCTGATCACCCCAGAATGCAGCAGGCGGAACGACGTGAATCACGAAGGTCAGCAGCAGCATCGAGACGATCAGCGGGATAAAGCCGTAGCGCACCAGCCGGTTGGCGGTGTCCTTGCCGTGCAATTCCGCCACCGCGCTCGACAGTACGACCAGCAGCAGGAACGCGAAGATGCCCGATTCCACCGCGAGGTCGCCCAGCACCGGCCAATGGCCGAGCGACGCCAGCTTGGTCCCCAGCACGCCCGCCAGTACGACGAGGCCGCCATAGAGCAGTGAGAAGACGAACAAAGAGCGGGTGATGACGAGCGCGGATCGATTCATCGCCACGCTCTTAATGCGTGCCACCCGATTGCACTAGACGGCGTGAGACGATTTCGAACCTTAGGGAAAGCACCCGTTTCGCCTGCCGTCGAAAAGGCTCTAGCCGCGCCGCGCCTGCGCCAGTAGGGTCAGCCGCTTGTTTCCTATCGTTTCCCCGGAGCCACCCGCCTCGATGCATGTCGCCTACAGCCTGATTGGCATTGTTCTCATCATGGCGGCAGCCTTTTTGCTTTCGACCGACCGCAAGGCCATCCGCCTGCGCGTGGTTGGCGCGGCGTTCGCGCTTCAGGCCGGCCTGGCAGCGCTGGTGCTTTATGTGCCGTTCGGCAACCGGATGCTCCAGGGCGCGGCCGGCGGCGTGGAAAGCCTGCTCGGCTATGCCCATGCGGGCATCGATTTCCTGTTCGGCCCTCTCGCCTCGCCCGAGATAGGTGGTCATAGCTTCGCCATTTCGGCGCTGCCGGTAATCATCTTCTTCGCCTCGCTGATCTCGATCCTTTACTACCTCAAGATCATGCCGCTGGTGGTCCGCTGGCTTGGCGGCGCGCTTGAGAAGGTGACCGGGATCAGCAAGGTGGAAAGCCTCTGCGCGGCCTCGAACATCTTCGTCGGGCAAAGCGAAGCTCCCTTGGTGATCCGCCCCTACCTGGCAGCGCTCAACCCCTCGCAGCTGTTCTGCGTGATGACCGTGGGCCTTGCCGGCGTGGCCGGAACGATCCTGGCCGCATATGCCTCGATGGGCATCCGTATCGACTATCTCGTCGCCGCCGCCTTCATGTCGGCGCCGGGCGGCATCTTCATGGCCAAGATGATCATGCCCGACCCGCGCCCCGGCGCCGCGCTTGACAGCGTGGAAATCCACGAAGGCATCAACCCGCCCGCCGGCATGGCCGCCGCCGCGCTCAACCGCGCCGACGTGACCCACCAGCCCGGCGTCCACGTCGACGAGCCGGAAACCGCCGACCATGAAGAAGAGAAGCCCGCCAACATTATCATGGCCGCCTCGCAGGGCGCGCAGACCGGCGTGAAGCTGGCGGTCGCAGTCGGCGCGATGGTCCTGGCCTTCGTGGCGCTGATCGCGCTGGCGAACGGCTTTGTAGGCTGGTTCGCAGGGCTGTTCGGGTTCGACGGCGTCACCTTCCAGGGTCTTCTGGGCTACATCTTCGCGCCGATCTTCTACCTGTTGGCCACGCCCGACTGGACCGAAGCGCTCCACGCGGGCGGCCTGTTCGGCACCAAGATCGTGCTCAACGAATTCGTCTCGTTCATCGAACTGGGCAAGGACGGCGCCCTAAGCCCGCGCACCGTGGCCGTGGTGACCTTTGCGCTCTGCGGTTTCGCCAATTTCTCGTCGATCGCGATCCAGATGGCAGTGACCGGCGGGCTTGCCCCCAACCAGCGCCCGATCATCGCCCGTCTGGGCATCCGCGCGCTGGCGGCGGGCAGCCTGTCCAACCTCATGAGTGCCGCTCTCGCGGGCCTGTTCCTCACCGCATTCTGATCGCCCCGCGTCCAGGCGATCTTGCCTCGGCGCGTCTGGACAATCGGATCAGACATCTCTCATCTCCGGCTTACGATAGCAGGAGATGAGCGATGGCCGATCAATTTCGCGAAACCTACGGCCCGATCGCCTTGGTTACGGGTGCGTCCTCGGGCATCGGCCTCGCCTTTGCCGAGGAACTGGCGGACCGCGGCTTCGACCTGGTGCTGACCGCAAGGCGCACGGACCGTCTTGACGCGCTGGCCGAACGGCTCCTCTCCTCCCACGCGGTCCGCACCACAGTGATCGGGTGCGACCTTGCCGACCCGGATGCTCCGGCGCGCATCCTCGAGGCGACGCGCGGCGCCGACATCGGGCTGGTCGTCAGCAACGCCGGCTTCAACGTCAAGGGCGCTTTCGAGGACACCGATGCCGCCGCCATGGCGCGGATGCTGATGGTCAACTGCCATGCCCCGATACAGCTTGCACATGGGTTGATCCCGCGCCTCAAAGCACGTTCCCGGGGCGGGATCGTATTCACCGCTTCGGTCGAAGGCCTGATCGGCTGCCCCTATTCCGCCGCCTACTCCGCTTCCAAGGCGCTGGTAGTGGCGCTGGGCGAAGCGCTTTGGGGAGAGATGCAGGGCACCGGCATCGACGTGCTGACTTTGTGCCCCGGCGCCACCGAATCGGAAGCGACCGCCGGGATGGAAGGCATCGCCCAGCTGCAAAGCGCCGCCGAGGTGGCGAAGCTGGCTTTAGGCAACATGCGCGAAGGGCCTACCTTCGTCCCTCATGCCCACTACCGGCAGATGTTTGAGGGCTTGCGCGCCAAACCCCGCCGCGAAGCCCTGGCCGCCATGGCTGAAGGCATGAGAAAGCGGGCCTAAACCGTGCGCCGCATGGTCAGCGCCAGTGCCGACAGCACGATCCCCGCAAGGATCAGCGCCATGCCGACGAGGTGATAGCCCTCCAGCGTCTCGCCCAGCAGCAATGCGGAAAGCAGCGCGCCGAACAGCGGCATCAGTGTGATTGCCTGCCCTGCCCGCGCTGGGCCAAGCTGCGCCGTCGCAGCGTTGTAGATGAAATAGGCGAGCACCGAGGGAAACACGCCGACATAACCGAAAGCGGCCAGCACCTTCGGGCTCCAGGCAACCTGTAGCCCGTGCGTCCACTCCCACGCGGCGAGCGGCGCCATGGCCAGCGCGCCCAGCGTGAAAACCAGCAGCAGGAAGCTGGCCGAGGAGATCGCCGGCTTCTTACGCAGCAGGACGGTGTAAAGCCCCCATACCACGACCCCGCACAGGATCAGCGCATCGCCCGCGCCCAATCTCAGCGTGGTCAGCGCCGAGACGTCACCCTTGAAGACGATCCCGGCGACGCCAAGCGTCGAGGCCGCAACGCCTGCGATGTGCAGCGCCCCGGCTCTGCCGCCGAACATCACCCGGTCCAGCACCAGTACCAGCGCCGGGATCGAGGCCTGAAGCAGCAGGGCATTCGCCGCGCTGGTATGGCGCAGGCCCGAGTAGATGAACGCGTTGAAGCACACGATGCCCAGAAACCCGAGCGCCAGTATCCAGCGCCAGCCGGCCAGAGCCTCCGCCCGCTCGGCCCAGAGCCGGCGCACCGCGAACGGCGCCAGCACAGCCACTGCGATTAGCCAGCGCCCGAAGGCCAGCGTGAACGGCGGAATGTCGCCGCGTACCGCCCGCCCGGTGATCGAATTGCCCGCCCAGAACAGCATGACCAGACCCAGCAGCAGGAACGCGCGCGTGGTGGAGCGGGATTCGGGCATGGCCGCGTGGTTCAGCCCAGCGCGGCGTCGAGCATCTTGGCCAGCCTCAGGCCGGCGCGCTCGATGCGCTGGTCGATGATCGGGATGGCCTGTTCGATCGCCTCATTGCTCCAGATGATCTTCTGCGGTTCCTTGACGTCGCGCCCATCGGCGCAGGGCAGCTTGCCGCCAAAAGCCAGCGGGTAGAGGAAATCGCGGCTGATCTGCCAGCTCTCACGCTCCCAGTCCTCAAGCGTGCCGGTGGCAAGGCTGGCCTTTTCCCCGGCACTGTAACGGCGCACCAGGGTGGGAGCCGAGGTGATCGCACGCTCGGCCAGCACGCCGTCCCAGATCGAGTGAAGATTGCGGCCCGGCGCGATGCCGTAGTCGGCCTTGACCGCGTTGCCGCCCATGTCCTCGTTCTCGCCGACATGGAGCGGCTGATGGATGTCGCCCACGAAGTGGACCAGGAAAGACAGCGCCTCAAGCCGCAGCACGGGTGCCAGCTTACGGTCGGCCAGCAGGCGCGCATCGCGCTCGATCTGCGCGGTGGCGCACATGCCGTCGCGGCAGTGGGCCTTGAGGTTGAACGTGCCGCAGATCGGCTGGTCATGGTAATGCCAGGAATTGGCATAAGCCCAGCGCCATTGCTCGCTCTTGATGCAGTCCGGCCAGGTAGCGGCGTCTTCGATGGTCCGCATCGAGCACTTGGGCGTGTCGAGTTCGCGCTGATGGTGCAGCAACTGCGTGATCGCGGCGCGCGTGCCGGGCTTGACGTTGGCCATGGCGATGGCGCCGACTGTGCGGTGACCAAGCGCGCCCCAGGCCATCGCCGGAGTCGACAGGATGGCTGAAAGCGCAGCCAGGATCGTCAGGAAGGCGCGCATCAGGCCACCGGACCTTCGTATTGTTCGATCACCCAGTCCTCCGCCTCGGCGGCGGAAATCCACGCCTGCATCCATTCATGCTCCCACACCGCCTGCATGTAGGCCTGCGCGAAGCCCGGCACGCCGATGCCGTAAGTAAGGAAACGGCTGACCACCGGGGCATAGAACACATCGGCAGCGCCGAAGGTGCCGAACAGGAACGGCCCGCCCTTGCCGAAGCGCGCCCGCGCCTCTGCCCACAGCGTCAGGATGCGCACGATGTCGGCGCGGGTATCCTCATCCAGACCCGGCAGTTCCACGCGCGAACGGATGTTCATCGGGCACGAGCGGCGCAGTGCGAGGTAGCTGGAGTGCATTTCCGCCACCATCGAGCGCGCCATCGCGCGGGCATCGTCGGCCTTGGGCCAGAAGCGGTCGCGGCCCACCTTGTCGGCAAGGTAATCGACGATGGCAAGGCTGTCCCACACCACCGCGTCGCCGTCCCACAGGATCGGCACTTTGCCATGGCTGGGAGCCAGATCGTCGGAGTCGCGCTTGAGCGCTTCCCATTCCTCGCCAAACAGCGGGACGGTGATCTCGTCGAAGTGCAGGCCCGATTGCCTGCAGGCCAGCCAGCCGCGCAGGGACCAGCTGGAATAGTTCTTGTTGCCGATGATAAGCTTCACGGAGCGCGCGTTCCTGTCTGGCGGAAATGCGGGCCTAGTGGCTGGGGCGCGGCGTGTCGAGGGCAACTGCCGGGGGCTTCGACAAGCTCAGCCTGAGCGGGGTTTATAGCAGGTCTATCAATTCCGCTCAGGCTGAGCTTGTCGAAACCCCGCCGCCGCCGTCAGAATGCCCGCGTGATCGTATAGAACAGCGCACCCACTGCAGCGCTGGCCGGGATGGTGATGAACCACGCCACGATCACCCGGCTCGCCACCGACCAGCGCACGGCGCTGGCGCGGCGCGCGGCGCCGGTGCCGACGATCGAGCCGGTGATCGCATGGGTGGTCGAAACCGGGATGCCCAGCGCGCTGGCGCCGAACACCACGATCGACCCGGCGGTGGAAGCGCAGAAGCCCGAGTGGTGGTTGAGCTTGGTCAGCTTGGAGCCCATCGTCTTGATGATCTTCCACCCGCCCGACAGCGTGCCCAGCGAAATCGCCAGATAGCACGACAGTACCACCCATTCCGGCACGTGGAACTCGCCGGTCATGTGGCCGGTGGAATAGAGCAGCACCGCGATGATACCCATCGTCTTTTGCGCATCGTTGCCGCCGTGGCTGATCGAATAGGCGGCGCTGGACAGCAGGTGCAGGCTCTTGAACGCGCCGTTCGACTGGCGCGGCGACACGCCCCTGAACAGCCAGCTGGTCACCAGCATCATCAGCATGGCGATGGCAAAGCCCAGCACCGGCGACACGAAGATGGCCGCGATCGTCTTGATCGTGCCGGAACTTTCGACCACCGCGAAGCCGCCGTGGGCGATCCCGGCGCCCAGCAGGCCGCCGATCAGCGCGTGGCTGGAGCTTGAGGGAATGCCCTTGATCCAGGTCAGCACGTTCCAGAACATCGCGCCCACCAGCGCCCCGAACACTACAGAAGGGGTCACCGCATCGACGTTGATGATGCCCTTGCCGACCGTCTCGGCGACATGCAGCCCCATGAAGAAATAGGCCGCGAAATTGCCCGCTGCCGCAAACAGCACCGCCACCACCGGCGACAGCAGCCGCGTCGCCACCACGGTCGCGATGGCGTTGGCAGCGTCATGCAGGCCGTTCAGGAAGTCGAACGCCAGCGCCAGTGCGACGAGGCCGAACAGCAGCGGCAGGGCAAGACTGTGTTCCATCGATCAGGAGTGGTCGATGACCAGGCCGTCGATCTCGTTGGCGAGATCCTCGAAACGGTCGACGACGCGTTCGAGACGCTTGAACATTTCCTGCCGCACGAAGAAGTGCATCGGATCGCCCCGCTCGCCGCTGGGGCCCGAATCGGCCTTGAACAGACGTTTCAGGCCGGCGGCGTGGATTTCGTCGGCATGGCCTTCCATGCGCACCAGGCGCTCGGTCAGCTCATGCAAACGGTGGCCGTTGTCGCCGATCCTGCGCAGCAGCGGCATCGCCTCTGCCGTCAGGCGCGCGGCGTCGACGATGATCGCGGCCATGTCTCGCATTTCCGGCTCGAACTCGATGACCTCGTACATGTCGGATGCGTTGGCGGTCTGCTGCATCTCGTCGATGGCATCGTCCATCGTGTTGATGAGGCTGGTGATCGCCGAACGGTCGAACGGGGTCAGGAAGCTGCGGCGGACCGTCTGGAGCACTTCGCGGGTGATCTCGTCGGCGTCGTTCTCGCGCTCGGTGATCTCGCGGATGTGCTGGGCGCGGCCTGCCCCGCCCTGCGCCAGGCGGGCAAGCGCGTCGGCGCCCGCGACCAGCGTCGCCGCCTGCTGCTCGAACAGCTCGAAGAAATTGCCCTGCTCGGGAAGGAGCTTCTGGAACCAGGCGAACATGGCGGTAACCCCTGTCTTGTCGGCCACGGTATCGGCCATTGCCCCGAACATGCGGGCGGGACTGGCGGCGGCGCGAAATTCGCGCGCGCCGAAGGAACGGATGAGCGCGCGAAGGTCTTCTTCCTCGACTAGGCGCGCAGCCTCGGCCAGCGGGAACCACTGGCGCTCACGCTGGTGCTGCTCGTCCCAAGTGTCGAGTTCCTCGGTGACGGCAAACGGAAACACGTCGACGTCGGCCCAGACCCAGGCGCCGGAATTGCGGCGTTTGCGGTAACGATAGGAACCCAGCGGCACCGGGCAGGTGGCGCCCAGCACGCCGGCTTCCTCCTCCGCCTCCACCGAGGCGGCGGTGTGCGGCGCCATGCCCTTCATCAGCCCGCCCTTGGGGATGACCCAGCGGCGCGTGCTGCGCGAGGTGATGAGCATGATCTGGATCGGCGCGTCGATGGCATTGCCAATCGTGCGATAGGGTAGAACGGCAATCTGGCGCATTGGCGAGACTTCCTTTTCATCCCTAACGCTGTTGAAGCGCGGCCCATAGGCGAGCCGCGCCCGTCACGCAATCGTCACAAAGCCGGAAGGGCGCCGGAAGTGTGGAAGCCGCAACGTGGAGGCCTGATTTCGCCCCGTCCACGGCCACGCGGCGCCGTCACATTCCCGTCGTCGCCATTCTGGTGGCAACGACCGGAATGCACGGATCGCAGGCTCAGAGTTCGGCGTCGCCCAGAACGGCGGCGCGCAGTTCCTCGATGCCCAAGCCTTTTTCCGAGCTGGTGATGTGCACCACCGGGAACGCTGCGGGGTGCTTGCGCGCCTCGACCAGCGTAGCGGCGTGAACGGCTTCCAGTTCGCTGGCCTTGATCTTGTCGGCCTTGGTGAGGACGATGCGGTAGCCCACGGCGGCCTCGTCCAGCATCTTCATCATTTCGAGGTCGACCGTCTTCACGCCGTGGCGCGAATCGATCAGCACCAGGGTGCGCTTCAGTTCCACGCGGCCGCGCAGGAAATCGCGCACCAGGCGGCGCCAGGTTTCCACCACCTTGGGCGGGGCCTTGGCGAAGCCGTAGCCCGGCATGTCGACGAGGCGGAACTTAAGCGGCTCGCCCACGTCGAAGAAGTTCAGCTCCTGCGTGCGCCCCGGCGTGACCGAGGTGCGCGCGATCGCCTTGCGCCCGACCAGCGCGTTGAGCAGCGAGGACTTGCCGACGTTGGAGCGGCCGGCGAAGGCAACCTCGTTGACGATGGGATCGGGCAGGAACTTCAGCTCCGGCGCGCTCTTCAAAAACGTCACCGGTCCTGAAAAGAGCTTGCGTGCGCGCTCGGTCAACTCAGCGAGCTGGGCCGCTTCGAACTGGTCTTCGTTCATGCTCACGCCTTGGCATCCCGCTCATTCGCGCGGGCCTTGTCGGCTGCGTCTTTTTCCTGCTGCGCCTTCAGCTGCGGATGGCGGCTGTACAGGTACTTCTGCTGCGCGATGGTGAGCAAGTTGGACGTGATCCAGTAGACCAGCAGGCCCGAGGCGAACGGCGCCATCACGAACATCATGAACCAGGGCATGATCATGAAGACCTGCTGCTGCGCCTGGTCCATCTGGGCCGGGTTCAGCTTGAACTGCAGGAACATGGTGAAGCCCAGCAGCAGCGCCAGCACGCCGATCGCAAGGAACGCGGGCGGGTTGAAGGGCAGCAGGCCGAACAGGTTGAGGATGTGCAGCGGATCGGGCGCGGACAGATCCTTGATCCACGCCACGAAGGGCTGGTGGCGCATTTCGATCGCCAGCATCAGCGTCTTGTAGAGCGCGAAGAACACCGGAATCTGCAGGAACATCGGCAGACACCCGGCCATCGGGTTGACCCCCTCCTTCTTGTAGAGGGCCATGATCTCCTGCTGCTGCTTCTGCTTGTCGTCCTTGTAGCGTTCCTGCAGCGCCTTCATCTTCGGCTGGATCGCCCGCATCGCGGCCATCGAGGCGAAGCCGCGCTGGGCGACCGGGAACATGATGCCGCGCACGATGGCGGTCAGCAGGATGATTGCGACACCGAAGTTGCCGACCAGCTTGAACAGCGAGGTGAGCAGCCAGAAGATCGGCTTTTCGAACCAGCGGAACCAGCCCCAGTCGATCGAAAGACCGAAGTTGGCGATGCCCTGCTTTTCGTAGGCATCAAGGACGTTGTGCTCCTTGGCGCCGGCGAACAGCTTGGTGGTCACCGAAACGCGCTGGCGCGGCTGGAGAACCTGCTGGTCGTAGACGAGGTCGGCGCGGAAGATGTCATTGCCGAGCGCGCGGAAGGTGCCTTGCGCCTTGGCGTTCACGGGGATCAGCGTCGACATCCAGTAGATGTCGGTGAAGCCGATCCAGTCCGTGCGGCCGGCGCCGGCAACGGTCTTGGCTTCGACCACGTCCTTGTAGTTGTTCGAGAAGGTGACCGAACCGTCGAAGGCGCCGATCGGGCCGGAATGGACGTTCCAGGTGTCGAGGCTGGCGGTGCGGTCGGTACGGTTGACCAGGGCGAAGGGCTTGACCGTAACCGGCGCGCCCCCGCCGTTCTCGACCGTCTGCACGGCCGTGATCATGTAATCCTTGTCGATCGAATAGGTGATCGCGAAGCGCTGGCCGGTGGGGTTGGTCCAGGTCAGCGTCAGCGGCGTCGACGGGGTCAGCTTTGCGCCTGCGGGCGCGGTCCATACGGTCTGCGCGCCGGGAGCGGCAACGCCGCCCTCACCAACCCAGCCCACTTGCGCGAACTGCTGCGCCGGAGTGCCGGCGGGAGAAAAGATGCGCACCGGGCCGGAGTTCTTCTCCACCGTCTCGCGGTGGCGGTTGAGAACCAGGTCGTCGACGATCGCGCCGGTCAGGTTGATCGAGCCGGACAGGCCGGGCGCAGCAACCGGAACGCGGCCACCGCCAGCCAGCGCGGTCTTGAGATCCTGCTGTTCCAGCGCCACGTCGGCGGCATCGCGCAGGCCGCCTTCGCGGGTCGGCTTGCCCGGTGTTGCCTGCGTGCTGGGGGCCTGATCCGGGCCGCCGGCGGCGACGTTCTGGACCGGCGTCTTGGCCTGCGGGTAGAAGTAACCGACCCCGGCTTCCCATCCGAACAGGACGAGCGCGGTCAGCAGGACCGCGAGGATGATGTTGCGCTGCTTTTCCACGAAGGCTTGTTTCCTGCTCGTATTGCCGGTCGGCGGCGGCGCGAATGGCCGCCCGCTTCTTGTCAGTCGTTCTGTTCAGTCAGGGACGGGATCATGACCGTGCCCGCCCCACGGTTGGCAGCGCAATAGACGCCAGAGCGCCAGCCATCCACCCTTAATCGCACCATGCTTTCGCACTGCCTCAATCGCATATTGCGAGCACGACGGCGAATAGCGGCAGGTCGGCGGCATTATCGCCGAAGGGCCAAGCTGCCACGCCCGCGCAATCCCGATCAGCAAAAGACCGGGAAGCGACGCGAGGAAGCGGAACGTCCTCTTCATTTCAGGAACGCCCGCGTCATTTCCGGGGCGGCGGGCGGCGCCGTCCGCCGGGCCGGGGCGAATCGCCCTTGCCATCGCGGACCCGGCCGAATGCGACCAGCAGTTCACTGCGCAGGGCCGCGAAATCGCGCTCGATGCCGCCCTCGCGGCCGATCAGGACATGGTCGGTGTCCGGCAGGCCGTATTCGTGCAGCAGTTCGCGCAGCAGCGCCCGAAAGCGCCGCTTCATGCGGTTGCGCACGACGGCATTGCCGATCTTCTTGGTCACCGTGATCCCGGCGCGCTGGCCCAGCCCATCGTTGCGATTGGCCAGGAGCACAAAGCCGGGACGCGCGACTCGCAGGCCGCGATTGGCGGCGAGAAAGTCGGACCGGCGGGTCAGGATCGTGTAGGCATCGGCCATGGGTGAGTAACTGGTGATCGTCCCGCAATAATGGAAGAACGCCACTCTCCATTCGTCGCCGAACGGACCATGGAGCCATCGCTCGTTTTCGAACGAATCGTGAAAACCGCTGCCATTGGCGATTCGCACCAAAGCAAAACGGCGCCAGACCATGCCCTCGCCAAGCGGCGAAAGCGTGGTCTGGCGCCGTCAGGCAGGAGCCAGGCCCCTGCCGCTACCGGCGAATCAGGCCGAAAGCTTGGCGCGGCCGCGTGCGCGACGTGCGCGGATAACCTTGCGGCCACCAACGGTCGACATGCGCAGACGGAAGCCGTGACGGCGGGCGCGAACAAGGTTGCTGGGCTGGAAAGTGCGCTTCATGTCAGTCCTCGAAATACCAACTTGGCCCTGAAGGACCTGAACAAAAAGGGCCGCCCGGACCGGACGACCGCTAAACTCTGATCGGGCCGATACTGAAGGGCCGCATCAGAGTCAAGGCCGAGTACATCCGCAGACGCCGCTCCGAACCGTAAGTCCCCTTAAACGACCGATGCCGATTTACCAGTATGGCGCACCGCCCCGGGATGGCGGATCATGCCCCGCGCAATTGTCCGGCCCGGCGAGCATGGCATGGCCTGGGGAGGGAGGAAACAGCGATGCGGAACAAGACTGTGACGCCTGGCAACCGGCTGGGCGTGCTTGTGGGATGGACCTCGCAGGACCTAGGCCGCCGCATGGTGCTGGCGATCCAGACGCATGAGCGCAGCACATGGGAGGATGGCGAAAGGCCGCTCCAGACCACGGTGATGATGACCAAGAGCCAGGCTGCGGTACTGGCCAATCACCTGCTCAAGGTTTCCGGGCAGACACCCCCACCGCGCCGTCGCGGGTGGTTTGCCTCATTGTTCGAGTAAAGGCGCTTTTCGAATAAAAGCGCCGTTGCCGAACCTCAGGTCCCGGCGGCCTCCAGCCTGACCCACAAGCCCATCTCGCTCGCACCGAACCAGCGGGCGGAGGAGAAGGGAACCGAATTGGTCATGGCGTAGAAGGCCTCGGCTTCGACCGGGCTCATGCCCATCTGCCGGTAATAGTCGATGTAGCGGCGATTTTCCGGCGCGCTGGCCGCATAGTCGTCAGGTTCCAGGCCGGTATCGTCCATCCAGGAATGGACGGCAAACTCGGCGCCTGCATCGGCATAACGATGCGCGCCGGCAAGAAACAGCTCGACCCCGCCCGAACGTACCGAGCCGCCCGCAGGCACGTGCGTGGCGATACCGCGTTCGCGAATCATCCGGCCCAGACGCAAGTTGGCAAGGTCGTCCTCGGTGCCGGGGCAGTCGACCATCTCGATCGACGTGATACGGGGATGATCGCGCAGCATTGCCGCGAACTGGGCGGGACTGCGCGCATCGGTGACGTCGACCAGCGCGGCGCGGTCATCGCCCAGCACGCGGAAGGGCCCATAAGCAGGGCCCTCGGGGATCGCGACGGATGGTGCCTGCGGAGCATCGCGGAACGTCAGGAAGAGGCTGCGCTCGCCGCCGCTGTCGAAGTGGTCGGCAACCACGTCGACTGTCTCGTATTCGATCACCTGCGCCGACACGGGGGCAACGGCGAACAGGCAGACCAGACCAAGACATGCAGTGAACGAGCGCATTACCTGACGGTGCGGCCAATACCCTTACCTGGCGCCTCACGAGCGCGGTTAAAACGTCGTAAGGCATAAATTACGCAGTGGCCGCCAGCCCGCGAATGCTTACTACACTGATCCCTCTTCGTTGTTTTACTTACCAAATAAGGGATACCTCGTGGTCGCACTCGTCTCGACCGTCGCGTACCTCGGGCTGGAGGCGCGCGCCGTCGAGGTGCAGTGCCAGATCGCACCGGGACTGCCCGGCTTCCTGCTGGTCGGCCTGCCCGACAAGGCGGTGCGTGAAAGCACGCAGCGCGTCGGCGCCGCACTCACCGCCATGGGGCTGGCGCTGCCACCCAAGCGGATCATCATCAACCTCTCCCCCGCCGACCTCCCCAAGGAAGGCTCGCACTACGACCTGCCGGTGGCGCTGGCGCTGCTGGCGGCGATGGGCGTTGTCGATGCCGAGCAGATCGCCGATTTCGTGGCGGTGGGCGAACTTGCGCTGGACGGGCGGGTGATCCCCTCCCCCGGCGTATTGCTCGCCGCCCTTCATGCCAGCGAGACCGGCAAGGGCCTGATCTGCCCTGCCGCGCAAGGGTCCGAGGCGCGCTGGGCCAGCGGCGTGCCGGTGATCGCCGCACCGAATCTCATCAGCCTGCTCAACCACCTCAAGGGCACGCAGGTCCTGCCGGTTCCCGCCCCCGGCGTGGTCGAGGCGCCGCCGCGCGGGGCCGACATGCGGCAGGTGAAAGGACAGGAAACCGCCCGCCGCGCGCTGGAGATCGCTGCGGCCGGATCGCATAACCTGCTGATGGTCGGCCCGCCCGGCGCGGGAAAATCGCTGCTGGCGTCATGCCTGCCGGGCATCCTGCCCGAACTGACCCCGGCGGAGGCGCTGGAAGTGTCGATGGTGGCCTCGGTTTCCGGCACACTGGAAGGGGGGCGGATCAGCCGCGCCCGGCCCTACCGCTCGCCGCACCACTCGGCCTCGATCGCGGCGCTGACCGGCGGCGGTATGAAAGTGCGCCCCGGCGAGGTTTCGATGGCGCATCTGGGCGTGCTGTTCCTTGACGAACTGCCCGAATTCCAGCGCCAGGCCCTCGATTCGCTGCGCCAGCCGCTGGAGACGGGAGAAGTTACCGTCGCGCGGGCCAATGCGCACCTCACCTATCCGGCGCGGGTCCAGTTGATCGCGGCGATGAACCCGTGCCGGTGTGGGCATCTTGGCGATGCAGCGCTGGCCTGTTCACGCGCGCCGCGCTGCGCCGCAGATTACCAGAGCAAGGTGTCCGCCCCCCTGCTCGACCGGATCGACCTGCACGTCGAAGTCGATCCGGTGCGCGCGGTGGACCTTGCCCTGCCCCCGCCGAAGGAAGGCAGCACCGAGGTTGCCGCACGCGTAGCCCGAGCACGGCAGGTTCAGACGGCGAGGCTCGAAGGTGTCGCGGCGCGGACCAACGCCGAACTCGACGGCGAGATGCTGGACCTCCACGCCACCCCCGATGAGGCCGGGCACCGCCTGCTGCTCCAGGCCGCCGAAACGATGCGCCTGTCCGCTCGCGGTTACACCCGCATCCTGAGGGTTGCTCGGACCATTGCCGACCTTGGCGGCGCGGAAACGATCGGCCGCATCCATATTGCCGAGGCATTGAGCTACCGGCGGCAGGCACCAAAGGCCTGAAGCTCTTCGCGCTCCTGGGGAAGGGCAGCCTATTCCTTGATATCCAGCTGGCGCAGCACTTCGGCCACCACTTTGGGCGAACTCGAAAAGTCGAGATGGCTGCACCGAATCGCGACGGCGCGGTCCCGCTCATGGGGCCAGCCCGCAGCGGCCCGGGGCTGGATGATGCCGTCGCGCGGGCTCCACAGTGCCACAGTCGGCACCGCCGGTTTCTCCGAGAAATCGCAGTCGATCGGCGGCCGGTCCACCGAATGGCCCGTCACCATCTGATAGGCCTTCCACGCATTGTTCGCGCGCGGATCGCCGGAGAATGGCGTGCCCATGGTGATGACCTTGGCCACCAGCGCCGGCTCGCGCCGCGCGATCTCCCGCGCGAACAGGCCGCCCAGGCTCCAGCCGACAAGGGCGACCGGCGACCAGCTTTCCCGCGCGATCACCGCCACCCGGCGCATCAGGTAAGAGAAATTGCGCTCGCTAGGCCCGAAATTGAAGCCCAGCCCCCAGCCGTAGACATGGTGACCTGACGCCGCCAGCGCATCGGCCATCGGCTGCATGCGCTTCGGGTGCGCGGCAAAGCCCGGCAGCAGCATCACCGGCATCGGCCTTGCCGCCGCCCGCACCACCTGCCCGCGGTGTGCGCCGCGATAAAGCGAACGCAGTTCCGCCAGCATCAGCTGCAAAGGCGGCTTCCTCACGCCCTCCGGGTGCGGCTCACGCGCAAAGGCCGCGCGGCGCGCAATGGCGTCGCGCAGGGACCCTGGGGCCTGCTCCTCCCCCGGTATCTGCCCTTTAACGTCGTTCAGCGGATCCATCGGCCTTCGCGCATCAGTTTCGCCTATTTAGCCTTGCAATCGCCAAGGCGCGTGGTTGTCATGTGCATCGTCATCTTCATCGTGCCCATCGGCGGCGGACCACCGTTGGTATCCATCGCGACCGTCACGTCGGAACCCTTTTCGGTGACGGTGCCTTTCATTTTCATGACTGCCTTGCCGGCTTGCTGCGACTGGCACTCCATCTGGGCATCCAGCGCGCCGCCATCAACGTCGAACTTCGAATAGGTGCACTGGTTGCCCTTGCCGACATCGTTGAACATGTCCTTGAAGCCGCGATCGGCATCCGCCTTGGTCAGGCAGAACGTGCCTTCCTGCGACGCCTTCATGGCGCCCTTCATCTGCTCGGCCGCTTCCTTGGGCATGCCGGGCACTTCCAGGCTCTTGATCTCCATGACCTGGCGATATTCACCGGGCTCGGGCTTCACCAGCTTATCGGCTTCCTTCTTGACCTGCTCGATCGACTTGGGGGCCCCATCCTTCGCATCGTCCTTCGATCCGCAACCCGCCAGCGCCAGCGCAGCCAGACCCGCCGCAGCCATGATCCCGAACTTGCCGTTCATCGCGTCCACTCTCTTATATCTTCCAATGGGGTTAGCACGGCTGGCACCGCCCCGGCCGCAGGTCAACGCCTGATGCCGCCGGCTGTTACGCCACCTGTTGCCGGAACGCTGTGTATACCCCATATGTTCTTCCATGGCAGAGATCATCATCCGTCGCGGCCTCGAAGAACCCGACACTTCGGACAACTTTACCCCTCACAAGCCGCAGCGACCCCAAAAGTCGATGCCGGGCAAACCGTTCCGCATCGTGTCGGATTACGCCCCCGCCGGCGATCAGCCCACCGCCATCGCCGAACTGGTAGGCTCCGCGCAGGAGGGCGAAAAGACGCAGGTGCTGCTGGGCGTCACCGGCTCAGGCAAGACCTTCACCATGGCCAAGGTGATCGAGGAACTGCAGCGCCCGGCTCTGGTTCTGGCGCCGAACAAGATCCTCGCCGCCCAGCTCTACGCCGAATTTCGCGATTTCTTTCCCGACAACGCGGTGGAATATTTCGTATCCTACTACGATTATTACCAGCCCGAGGCCTACGTCCCCCGGTCGGACACTTACATCGAGAAGGAAAGCTCGGTGAACGAGGCGATCGACCGGATGCGCCACTCGGCCACCCGCGCCTTGTTGGAGCGGGACGACGTCATCATCGTCGCCTCCGTGTCATGCCTTTACGGCATCGGCTCGGTCGAGACGTACTCGGCGATGATCTTCGACCTCGAAGTGGGCAAGCCGCAGGACCAGACCGAAATCATCCGCAAGCTGGTCGCCCTCCAGTACAAGCGCAACGACGTCGCTTTCGCGCGCGGCAACTTTCGCGTTCGCGGCGACAATCTCGAACTGTTCCCCTCGCACCTCGAAGACGTAGCCTGGCGCATCAGCTTCTTCGGCGACGATATCGAGGAAATCGCCGAGTTCGACCCGCTTACCGGAAAGAAGGGCGCGGTCCTCGAAAAGATCCGCGTCTACGCCAATTCGCACTACGTCACCCCCGGCCCGACGATGCGGCAGGCCGCCGAGGCCATCCGTTTCGAGTTGACCGAGCGGCTCAAGGAACTGGAGGCTGAAGGCAAACTGCTCGAAGCCCAGCGGCTGGAACAGCGCACCAACTTCGACCTCGAAATGATCGCCGCCACCGGTGCCTGCAACGGTATCGAGAACTACAGCCGCTTCCTGACGGGCCGTATCCCCGGCGAGCCTCCGCCGACCCTGTTCGAATACCTGCCGGACAACGCCTTGCTGTTCGTCGACGAAAGCCACCAGACGGTGCCGCAGATCGGCGCGATGTCGAAAGGCGATCACCGCCGCAAGATCACGCTGGCCGAATACGGTTTCCGCCTGCCCAGTTGCATCGACAACCGCCCGCTGCGCTTCAACGAATGGGACGCGATGCGCCCGCAGACGTTCGCCGTCTCGGCCACGCCCGGCCACTGGGAAATGGATCAGACCGGCGGCGTCTTTGCCGAACAGGTCATCCGCCCGACCGGGCTGATCGACCCGCCCGTGGAAATCCGCCCGGTCGAGGACCAGGTGCAGGACTGCATCGTCCAGTGCAAGGAAGTCGCCGCCAAGGGCTATCGCACCCTCGTCACCACCCTGACCAAGCGCATGGCCGAGGATCTGACCGAGTTCATGCACGAGCAGGGCGTGCGCGTGCGCTACATGCACTCCGACGTCGAGACGCTGGAGCGCATCGAGTTGATCCGCGACCTGCGCATGGGCGTCTACGACGTGCTGATCGGCATCAACCTGCTGCGCGAGGGCCTGGACATCCCCGAATGCGGGCTGGTGTGCATCCTCGACGCCGACAAGGAAGGCTTCCTGCGCAGCGAAACCTCGCTGATCCAGACGATCGGCCGCGCCGCGCGCAACGTCGACGGGCGGGTGATCCTCTATGCTGACCGCATGACCGGATCGATGGAACGCGCCATCGCCGAGACCGACCGCCGCCGTGCGCGGCAGGAGGCGTTCAACCTCGAAAACGGCATCACCCCGCAGTCGATCAAGCGCCGCATCGCCGACATCGTCGCCGATACCGCCAGCCGCGACGGTGTGGTGGTCGACCTTGAGGACGATACCCGCAACAACCTCGTCGGCCACAACCTGCGCGCTTATATCGAAGACCTCGAAAAGCGGATGCGCAATGCGGCGGCAGACCTGGAATTCGAGGAAGCCGGCCGCCTGCGCGACGAGATCAGGCGGCTTGAGGCGAGCGAACTGGGCTTGCCGGAAGCAGAGCACAAGGCACCCAGGGTCGGCCGCAGCAACGAAGGCAAGCCCGGCACGCGCAAGACCCGCTACGGGAAACAACAGAAGAAGTGGGGGAAGTAGCATCGGAAACGGTGTGAGCGCTGCCTTCTGCCCCTTCGCCGGGAGAGGAACTTTCGACACACTGTCCGAAAATGGGAATCCCACTTTCGCAGCACGGGCAGCGGCTCCGGGTTAGCCAGGGCTGGATGACGGTGCGCAAGCACCCGATATAAGCCTCAGCGGCTACCGCTTTCATCCGGTTTCTGTCGAAAAATACCCGGGATCCTGCGGTGCAGGTCCCGGGCAGGTATCAGGATAGGCTTAATGGCCGATCCTTCGGGTCGCATATGATCCATGCGGCAAACTGACCCGTATTACATACCACGATCGTGGTAACGCCCTGCAATCGCCCTCACTTTCCATGGGCTTGCTTAAAGTTAACGGGCGGGTCAAAATAAGTCCTCGGTCGCAAGTCGGGGGGCAGGACCATTCGAATCGATGAACTGGGGGCGATGTTTTCACGGGCCCCCTTCGAACAGGCGGGGTGGGACACCGCGCTCAAGGGGTTGGCGAACGCGACGGGCGCTTCGCGCGCACAGCTTCTTGCCATTGGCGAGTGCCATACCCTGTTCAACTGGATGACCAACGCCGACGATGGCTATGTCGAGGACTTTCTGGCGATCGAGGGGCATCGCGCTGACGTGAACTACCGCGTCGCCGCATCCAGCGCACCCTATGAGGTGGTCTGGGAAAAGCATTACGACCTGGTCCGCGCCGCCGCCAGCAACGAAGCCTATATCGAACACGTCCGCCGCTGGGACGGAGAACACGGCGCCCAGATGGTACTCGCGAACGACCCCGGCGCATTCTTCGGACTGGCAACCATCAATACAAAAAGCGACGGACGCACCACGGAAAAGCACCGCCAGGTACTTAGCGATATCGGCCCGCAGGTCATGGCGGCGATCCGGCTGCAACGGGCGATCGAGCACCAGGGTGCGGACCTGCTACTTGGATCACTGGACGCGCTGCGCACGGCAGCCGTGCTGATCGACGGGATGGGCCGGGTCTGCTCGGTCACCAATGCTGCCGACGAACTGTTCGCGCCGGACACCCTGCAAGTGCGCGCCGGCATGCTTCGCGCGGCGCGGCCGGACATTGATCGCGGGTTGCAGATGCGCATCGGCCTGGCCCTTGCCAGCCGGCAGGCGATGCCTTCGGAAATGTGGCTGCAATCGTCGCACGGGCCGCTGCTGGTGGAAATCTGCGCCCTGCCCCGGCAGGAGTGGAACTTCGGCTTCGCGCCCAGCGCCATCGTCACTCTCAAGGCGCCGCGCGGCTTTGCAGGCGACCAGGGGCCCCGCCTCTCCTCCGCACTGGAACTAACCCGCGCCGAGGGCGAGATCGTGGCGCTCCTGGCACAGGGCCATTCGCGTCAGGAAATTGCCCGGATGCGCGGGGTCAGCGCCCAGACTGTCTCAAGCCAGTTACGCACGATCTTCCAGAAGGCCGGCGTCAACCGCGAGGCGGAACTCGTCTCGATCGCCCGCGCAGTGATCGAAATGGCAGGTCGGTAACGACCCCGGTTCAGACCTTGCCGAACTTCGCCTCGTAAGCGCCGGTATCACCGCTCGACAGCAGCTTTGCCTGCTCAACCCAGCTGTCGCGGCGCGGGCGGCCGGCGAAAGCGCCCAGCTTCGTATCAAGCTCGTCAAGGTCGGCATCCGTCCAGGCAGCGACCTGGGCAAAGCTGGTGACGCCCAGCGCATGCAGCACTGTCAGCATCTTGGGGCCAAGTCCCTTGATCTTGCGCAGATCATCCGCCGCTACTTCGCCATCAGCGGTTTCCGCGATCGGCGGCGCCGGGGGAGCGGGCGTTGGGTCCGGCTCGGCGGCCGTCGTCTGGGGCGGCTCGCGGTTACTACGCGCGTCGTCGGCTTCTTCCTGAGCGGCAACGGCGATCACTTCGCCGATACCCGCCATCACCCCCGCCATGGGAGGTGGGTCGAGATGGAACCGGGCGGCAGCCGGCGCATCGATCAGCGCCTGGTTGCGCTGTGCAGGCGCGGCGCCTTCGTCAAGTACGTCGGGGCGCCGCTCGCGCCGCGCCGGCTTCGAACCGTGAACGAAGACCCAATACGCAACGGCGATGCCGACCAGCAGCGCGGCGATGAAGATCAGCCAGTTCGCTTCGATCATTTGCAACACGACGATTTACCCCTTCCGATTCCACATTAGCCAGCCGATGCCAAAGCCAATCCCGTAGGTCAGCAGCACCGAAACGGCCATCTCAAGCCATAGCGGCAATGCACGGTCCTTTCCTAGTCTCTCCGGCGCTCATTCGGGCGCCCTCATTCCGGTCCCGGCGTGTCGATCGGGGTCGGCTTGACCGGCGCGCTGAACAGCACCGAGAATTCGATACGGCGGTTGGCAGGATCGCGCGGGTCGAGGCCATCGACCGGCCTGGCCGCTCCCACCCCCGACGCGCGCAGACCGTCACCCGGAATACCGCGCGATATCAATGCCGAACGCACCGCCTCCGCCCGTGCCTGCGATAGCGCGACATTGACTTTGGCGTTGCCGCCCGCGTCGGTGTGGCCGGTAACCGCGATGATACTGCCCACACAAGGGTGCAGCGCGCGGGCGACTTCGCCGAGCAGCTTGTCGCTGCTGGGGTCGAGCCGCGTACTGGCCTCGCCGAAACGGATGGTGCGGGTTTCAAGGATACGCTCGACATCGTCCTGACAATGCAGCGAGGATGCACGCGCATCGCCCTCGTTCGCCCAGCTCACCCCGCCGATGCCCGATACGGCGGCAACGGCGGCGGCGACACGGGTGCGCGTCGCCGCGTCCAGTCCCTTGCCGCCCGAAAGGATCGGGTGGCGTGTCAGCCAGCCGTAGCGATCGCGGAAGGCCAGCGTCACGCCCTTGCCCCCGGCGACATCACGCGCGGCGAACGCCTTCTGCCGAAGATCGCCGATGAAAATGCCGCCGCGTGCGCGCGTCGTCGCAAAGGACAGGACGACGCAAAGGGCCGCTCCGGCGACGATAAGGGAAGCGCGGCGTGGGTTCATGGGCGCCAGCCTAGAGCGTCGCAGCCCCCCTGTCAGCCCGCGCGATCAAGGTTTTACGCGGGCTTGGTCTTCTGGAACAGCTTGCGGTCTTCCGGGCCGAACGCCTTTTTCCAGATGACCAGGAAATACGAGCCCAGGATCGCCGGGATACCCAGCGCCAGCGCCGCCCATTCGGGCAGGAAGCGGTGGGTCAGATAGCCGATCACCACGGCGGGAGCAGCGGCCCAGACCAGCGCCCAGCGCCAGTTGTTGATCGGCTCGCCCAGGATCCGCGAAAGCATCACCGACTTGACGATCGAGGCGATCCCCAGCGCCACCATCAGGGCGATGGCGGCGGCGGCGGCCTGGAACAGCGAGTTGTAGCCCAGTCGCTGCATCAGCAGGATACCGCCCAGCGTCAACGCCGCCTGCAGGACGATCGTCGCGAGCGAGACCCACAAGTTGCGCACCCGCGCCACGTAGACCAGCGCCGCCTCGCTGACGACAGCGGTAGCGGCGACCACTTCGGCGGCGAGCAGGAAGGCGAGCGCCCCGGTGCCGCCGACGAATTCACGCCCGACGAGGCCCATGACCCCGGCTCCGGGGATGCCCAGGGCCAGCGCGATGCCGGCCTGCGAGGCGGTGATCCAGAAGCCCACCTGGCACACCTGCCGGGCGATCGCGGCATAGTCGCGCTCCTTCAGGTTGCGGGTGATGACCGGGCCGAGCACCGGCTCGAAGCTGGTTTTCAGCTTCTGCGGCAGGCTGGCGACCTGCTGCGCGGCGTAATAGATGCCCACCGCAGCCGGCGGAGCGAGGAAGCCCAACAGGAAGATGTCGACGCGGCGGGTGCCCCATTCGATGGCGTCCGCCAGCGCGATGGGGAGCGAATAGAGCGCCAGCTTGCGCATCCCGCGCAGTTTCGGTCGCCAGCCGCGCGGTACGCCGTATTCGCGGAAGAACGGGATGAACGCGGTCAGCGCGGCGGCATAGATTGAGGCGATGTAGGCGATCGAAAGTCCGCTTTCCGGCGCGATCCAGATCATCGCGCCGGCCATGATCGAGATCGTCCACGGCTCGACGATGGCGCGGGACCAGACGGTGGGCGTCACCCGCAGGCGGTATGCCAGCGCCGCCAGCCAGATCTCGGTCATCGTCATCGCCGGCAGGGCGATCACCATCAGCCGGTCGATCCAGGTGTAGTGCCCGCCGGGGAACAGCAGCCCGGGCACGAACCAGAAGAACGCAGCGGCCGAAACGCTGGCGATCACCGCGATGATCGAGCCATCGGCGATGACGTTGGCCGGGTGCTGCCCCTCGTTCTGCGACAGGCGCTGCGCCAGGCCGCGCTTTTCGCCCATCGTGCAGAGCATCGAGGTGAGTTCGATCAGGACCAGCGCGGAAGCGAAACGGCCCAGTGCGGCCGGACCATAGGCGGCGGCGCGCCCCGCGATGAACAGGAAGGGGATGCGCGCGGCCAGTCGCAGGAAAAAGCCGAACAGGTTCGTGCGGCCGCCCTTGGCGAGCGCGGCGATATCCTGTTGCTGGCGTTCCTCGCGGGTGGCCTCTTCCCGGGGAATCGGCGTTTCGCTCAAACGGCCGGCTCCTGTTCGGCGCGCAGCGGGCGGGCGAGCAGGTCGCTGACGACCGCGCTGGCCGGGGCATCGCCGCTGAGCAGGCGCGCCACGGCATCGACGATGGGCATCTGGATGCCGTCACGCCGGGCCAGGTCCGCCAGCACCGGCGCGGTGGCCGCGCCCTCGGCAACACTGTTCTTGCCGGACAATGCCTCGGCGGAGGTCAAGCCCTGCCCCAGCGCGAGGCCGAGCGAGAAATTGCGGCTTGAGGTGGACGAGCAGGTGAGGACAAGATCGCCCAGCCCGCACAGGCCCGAAAGCGTCTCCGCCCGCGCCCCCCGCGCAAGGCCGAAGCGCAACATCTCGGCATAACCGCGCGCGATCAGCGCTGCGCGGGCGTTCTGGCCGAGGTTAAGCCCCTCGACCACGCCGCAGGCGATGGCGAGAACGTTCTTCACCGCCCCGCCAATCTCGGCGCCGGTGACGTCGTCGGAATAATAAGGCCGCAGCATGGGCCGGGCGATCAGCGGGGACAATCGCTCCCACTGCTCCCGCCCGCCCGCACAGGCGAGCGTGACGGCGGTGGGCAGGCCGTCTGCGACTTCATGCGCGAACGTGGGCCCGGAAAGGACGGCGAGGCGTTCAGGCGCGCAGGCCTGCGCGGCGACATCGTTCATGAGGCGTCCGGTGCCCGCTTCGATACCCTTGGCGCATAGGACCAGATCCCGGTCACCTTCCGGCAGTCCGGCGATGACGGAAGCCAGGAACTGCGCGGGCACGACCACCAGCAGCGCGGGCAGCGCGGCAAGGTCGGCAAGGTCGTTGGTGGCGCGCACCGTGGGCGCCAGAACGGCGCTCGGCAGGTAGAGCGCGTTGCGGTGCTCGGCGTTGATCGCGGCGACGAGGTCCGGTTCGCGCGCCCAGAGCAGGACTTCGCTGCCATCACTGGCCAGCGCCTGCGCCAGTGCGGTGCCCCATGCGCCTGCGCCGATGACGCCAATTCGTGCTGCACTCATGCCTTCACTCCCGCACCGCGAACGGTTTCGGCCTCAGGGTCCAGCGGCCAGCGTGGGCGCGCCGCGACGTCGAGCGGGTCGGACTGCCCGCGCGCAAATCGCTCCAGCCCGGCCCACGCGATCATCGCCGCATTGTCGGTACACAGCGTCAATGGCGGCGCGATGAACGGCAGGCCGTGCTGCGCGGCAAGGCCTTCCAGCGCGGCGCGGATCGCCTTGTTGGCAGCAACCCCGCCCGCGACGACCAGCGCGTTGACCGGGCCGACTTTCGCCAGCGCCCGCTTCGAACGATCGATCAGGCAATCGATCGCGGCCTGCTGGAACGAGGCAGCGATATCCGCATCGTCATGCTCGCCCGACTGCTTCGCCCGCAGCACCGCGCTTTTCAGCCCGGCAAACGAGAAGTGCGGTTCCTGCGACCCCTTGAGCGGCCGGGGCAGCGGCACTTTCTTCGCATCGCCCTGAAGCGCCAGCCGTTCCAGCGCCGGGCCGCCGGGATAGCCCAGCCCCAGCACTTTGGCGGACTTGTCGAAAGCCTCGCCCAGCGCATCGTCGATGGTGGTGGCGAGGCGGCGGAACTTGCCCACGTCCTCAACCAAAAGGATCTGGCAGTGCCCGCCCGAGACGAGCAGGAGCAGGTAGGGATATTCCAGGCTCGCCTCGGCAAGGCGCGGCGACAGCGCGTGGCCTTCCAGGTGGTTCACCGCGATCAGCGGCTTGCCCGCCGCCATCGCCAGCGCCTTCGCAGTGACGAGGCCCACCATCACGCCCCCGATCAGACCCGGTCCAGCAGTGGCGGCGATGGCGTCGACGTCGTCCAGAGACATCCCGGCGTCGGCCAGGGTCGCGGCGATCAGCGGCGCAAGGCGCTCTACATGGGCGCGCGCGGCGATCTCCGGCACGACGCCGCCGAACGGGCGGTGAACCTCGTCCTGCGAGGCGATATGCTGGGCAAGGATGACCCGGTCACTGGTAACCAGTGCCGCAGCGGTCTCGTCGCAGGAAGATTCGATGCCGAGAACTATGCTCATCCGAGCTTCCCCTGAACGACATTGCCGGGTAGCACAAGCGGCCGATGACCCACGATAAACACCAAGATTCCATCCCTGAGAGGCGTTTTCGCCTCGGTACACGTCGATCGCCCCTTGCCATGGCGCAGGCGCACGAAGCGCAGGCACTGCTTGCCCGTGCGCACGGTATCGACCCTGCGCATATAGAGATCGTAGCCGTCACCGCCAGCGGCGATCGCATTCAGGACCGCGCTCTGGCCGAGATCGGCGGCAAGGCCCTGTGGACAAAGGAGCTGGACGCCTGGCTGGCGGCGGGTGAAATCGACTTCTCCGTTCACTCCGCCAAGGATGTCGAGACGATCCGTCCCGACGCCTTCACCATCGGCGCCATCCTGCCGCGCGAAGACGTGCGCGATGTGCTGGTGGGCGCCGCCTCCATCGCCGCGCTGCCGCCGGGCGCCGTGGTCGGCACCAGCGCGCCGCGCCGCGCCGCGCAGCTGCTCCATGCCCGGCCCGACTGCCGCGTCATCACCTTCCGGGGCAATGTCGCCACCCGCCTCGCCAAGCTGGCGGCGGGAGAGGCGGACGCCACCTTCCTTGCCGCCGCCGGGCTGAACCGGCTGGGCGAAACTGGAACCGGACACCCCCTCGACGCCGAGGACTGGCTGCCCGCTCCGGCGCAGGCCGCGATCATGATCGAATGCCGCGTCAATGACGAAACCACCCGCGCCTTCCTCGGCGCCGTGGATCACGCCCCAAGCCGCATGCAGGTCCTGGCCGAGCGGGCGCTGCTGGCAGGGCTTGGCGGCAATTGCCACAGCCCGATCGCGGTGCTGACCCGTCACGAAGGCGCAAACCTCGTCATGCGCGCCGCGCTCTACAGCCCCGACGGCGCCGAGCACGTCACCGGCGAGGCCCGCTTCCCCGCAGAGGATGCGCAAGGCCCGCTTGACCTCGCGGCGGACCTGCTCGCCCGCGCGGTGCCCGCCATCGCCGTACACTTCGCGGGCGCGCCGGCCCCGGAAGAATGAGCCGCGCGCAGGCCCGGCAACAGATGCCTCTGCCAGTCCTGATCCTGCGCCCCGAACCCGGCGCCTCGGCCACACTCGCAGCGGCGCTGGCGAACGGCCTGACCGCCCACGCCTTCCCCCTGTTCGAAATCCGCGCGCTGCCGTGGGAGCCGGTCCCCCGCGCCGAAGTGGACGCCGTGCTTCTGGGCAGCGCCAACGCCCTGCGTCATGGCGGCGCGGCGCTGGCGGCATATCGCGGTTTGCCCACATACGCCGTGGGAGAGACGACCGCGCAGGCCGCGCGCGATTTCGGGCTGGACGTGATCGCCACCGGCAAGGGCGGTCTGCAGCCCATGCTGGACGCGCTCCATCCCGCTCGCCGCCGCCTGCTGCGTCTCGCCGGGCGCGAGCGGATCGAACTCGTAATCCCTGAAGGCGCCGCCGTCACCACCCGCGAAGTCTATGCGAGCGAACCGCTGCCCATGGCGCCCGGCTTGGCCGCGCTGCTGGCCCTGCCGGCCCTTGCCCTGCTCCATTCGGGAGAGGCCGCCGCGCACCTCGCCCGGCTTTGCGACGAAGCGGGGATCGCACGGGCACAGATCCGCCTCGCCGCCATCGGCCCGCGCGTCGCGGCCCGCGCCGCGGCGGGCTGGGCGGACATCCAGTGCGCCAAAAGCCCCGACGATGCCGCGCTGCTGGCCTTGGCCGCAAGGATGTGCCAAGAAGCCGGCTCGGAACACAAGTTGCCATATTAAGGGCTTGATGCAGGACATTTCCGCACCCCTCGTTTCTTCTTCGGGGCCCCCGCTTCGCCGCCGATCGGCCGGACTTACCCTGTTCGCCGTGCTGATCGCTTTCCTGCTCGGCGCCGCGCTGACCGCGTGGCTTTCGACGCGCGGATATCTTGCGATGCTGGGTCCGCAGGCTGCTCCGACGACTGCCGCAGATACCGCGCCCGCCGCCCCGCCGCCTTCCGACGACGCGCGCCTCGCCGCGATCGGCACAGTCGAAGGCCGCCTGGCGATGTTGGAGGACCGCCTCTCGCGCGTCGATTTCCAGACCCACGCCGCCGCCGGCAATGCCGGGCGCGCCGAGGGGCTGCTGATTGCCTTCGCGGCGCGGCGGATGATCGATCGCGGTGAGCCGCTGGGCCACGTCTCGGACCAGCTTCGCCTTCGCTTCATGAACGCCCAGCCGCGCGCGGTGCAGACGGTGATCGACTTCGCCGCCAACCCCGTCACCATCGACGGCCTTGCCGCCCGCCTCGAAGCGCTCTCGCCCGAGCTTACGGTGACGCAGACCGACGAAAGCCTATGGGACCGCGCCCGCCGCGAGGTGACCTCGCTGTTCGTGGTGCGCCGCGATTCGGGAGTGTTGGCTTCCCCGGCCGCGCGGATCGACCGCGCCCGCGTCATGCTCACCGCACGGCGCATCGACAACGCCATCGGTGAAGTGGAGCGCCTTCCCGGCGCCGACGCCGCCGACACCTGGATCGCCGACGCGCGCCGCTTCGAAGCGGTGCAGAAGGCGCTCGACCTTCTCGAGACGACTGCGATGCTGGAGCCTGCCCGGCTTCACGACGGCGAAGGCCAGGCGGTCGACCAGCCCAGCCCGCTGGCGCCCACCGCGCCGATGGGCGACCCTACGGAAGCTGTTGCAGAATAAGAGGCCCTCAGGGGCCCCGCAGGAGCGACCTCAAGCCCGACCGGTCTCGTTCGAAAGCAGCGCAGGGTCGATCCCCTCCGCCCGCCATGTCGCCATCCAGCGGCCTTCGGGCGGGGTCTGGAACAGGACTTCACTGTGGCCGTCGGCGGCGTACCAGCCGTGGTGGCGCATTTCGCCTTCGAGCTGCCCGGCGCCCCAGCCGGCATAGCCCAGCGCCATGATCCACTGCGACGGCCCCTGCCCTTCGGCGATCGCGCGCAGCACATCCATCGAGGCGGAAAGCGCGCACAGTCCCTCCACCGCGATGGTATCGGCCCCGCCCCAGTCGGCGGAATGGAGGATGAACCCGCGCCCCGGCTCCACCGGCCCGCCGTTCATGACCTCGCGGTTGGGCGATACGCCGGGGTCGATGTCCAGTTCCTCCAGCACATCGTGGAAGCGCACGCCCTGACGGACATGGCCGATACCGATGCCCAAAGCGCCGTTCTCGTCGTGGACGCACATCACATTGACCGAGCGTTCGAATCGCGGATCGAACATGCCGGGCATGGCAAGCAGGATGCGCCCCGATAGGTACTGTTCCACTGTCACGCCCCGCATTCTAGGCCACGCGCATGGCATCGCAAGTCCAACGAGAGAGACCGCTTTGACGATGCGGCAGACCGGCCTTATGTCCTGCGCCAAAGGAGACTTGCCCGCGTGTCCCTGCTGTTCGAACTGCCCGCCGTCCCGACCGTCCCCGTCCTCGGCAGCGAGGCCAGCTATCCCGTGCGCCGGATCTTCTGCGTGGGGCGCAACTACGCCGCTCACGCGTTGGAACTGGGCAATGCGGTCGACCGCGAAGCGCCGATCTGGTTCAACAAGGCCCCCGCCGCGCTATGCCTTTCCGGCGAGACGATCGCCTATCCGCCCGGCACCGCGAACTGCCATTACGAGATGGAACTGGTGATCGCCATCGGCGCGCCTGCCTTCCGCGTCCCTGCCGAAGATGCGATGGCGGCGGTTTACGGCTACGCCTGCGGCCTCGACATGACCCGGCGCGACCTGCAGAACGCCGCGAAAGCCAAGGGCTATCCCTGGGACACCGGCAAGGACTTCGAAAACGGCGCGGTTATCGCGGCGATCACCCCCGCCGACCAGTTCGGCGCGGTGGCTGGCCAGCGCATCACCCTCGCTCAGAACGATGCCATCAAGCAGGACGGCACCCTGTCCGACATGATCTGGTCGATCCCCGAGCTGATCGCCGACCTTTCGCGCCTCTACCACCTGGAACCCGGCGACCTGATCTACACCGGCACCCCGGCAGGCGTGGGCGCGGTTTCCCCCGGCGACGTGCTGGAGGGTACCATCGACGGCCTCGCGCCCGTAGAACTGGTGATCGGCGCGGCGGAGTAACGCCAAAATCAGGCCATCCACGCCGCTCAGCCTGAGCTTGTCGGAAGCCCCGAGGCGCGGCGCGGGGCTCCCCATGCTTCGACAAGCTCAGCATGAGCGGTGTGGGTGGGCAAGGGTAGCTCACCGCCAGCGCCCGCCGCGCCTTGCCAGCGGCAGGGCTGGTGATCGGCGCGGCGCAGTAACGCCAAAATCAGGCCTCCCACACCGCTCAGCCTGAGCTTGTCGAAGGCCCCGAGGCGCGGCGCGGGGCTCCCTATGCTTTGACAAGCTCAGCATGAGCGGTGTGGGTGGGCAAGGGCAGCTCACCACCAGCACCCGCCGCGCCTTGCCAGCGGCAGGGCTTGCCCTAAGACGGGCGCCATGATTTCGAACCGGCGCCTGGCAGCCATGCCCCTCCTCACCCTCGTCTCCCTCCTCGCCGCCGCGCCGGTCCGCGCCGAGGACGATGCGGGCGAGCCAAAGGCGCCCATCGTCGTGACCGGCCACGGCCTGCGCGAAGGTCCGGCGACCCCGGCCTACGACGTGCAGACCATCGCCCGCGACAAGCTCGCCTCCAGCGCCTCTGGCCGGATCGAGGACGTGCTCACCTCGGTCGCGGGGTTCCAGCAGTTCCGCCGCGCCGACAGCCGCGCCTCGAACCCGTCGAACCAGGGCGTCACCCTGCGCGCGCTGGGCGGCAATGCCTCCAGCCGGGCGCAAGTGCTGCTTGACGGCGTGCCGGTGGCCAATCCGTTCTTCGGCTATATTCCGCTCAGCGCCCTTGCCCCCGACCGGCTCGGCTCGGTGCGGGTGACGCGCGGCGGCGGCATGGGCGCGTTCGGCACCGGCGCGGTTTCGGGCACGATCGAGATGGAAAGCGCCGGCCCCGACCAGATCGGCCCGGTCCAGGGCTCCGCACTGGTGGACGACCGGGGCGAGACGCAAGGCGCGCTCACCATCGCGCCGCGCCTTGGCGAAGGCTTCGTCGTCGCCTCGGTGCAATGGGACCGGGGTCAGGGATTCTGGACCACGCCCAAGGACCAGCGCGTCGCCGCCTCCGCCCGCGCCGCCTACGAAAGCCTGTCCGGCTCGCTGCGCGCGGTCGCACCGCTGAGCGACACGGTCGAAGTGCAGGCATCGGGCCTGGTCTACGACGACCAGCGCACGCTGCGCTTCAAGGGCGCCGATTCGACCTCGTCGGGCCAGCAGGGATCGCTGCGTTTCGTGGGCCGGGGAGACTGGCAGTTCGACGTGCTGGGCTTTGTCCAGGCGCAGGATTTCTCCAACATCGTCATCAGTTCGACCAGCTATAAAAAGACGCTCGACCAGAAGAAGACGCCGACGCTGGCGGTGGGCGGCAAGGCCGAACTGCGCCCGCCCGTGGGGGAGGCCCATGTCCTGCGGCTGGGCGCCGACATCAAGCTGTCGAGCGGGCATCTGGTAGAGCTGCCCTATAGCGCCGTCACCGGCCTTGCGACCGCGTTCCGCCGCGCGGGCGGCAAACAGTCCGACCTCGGCCTCTATATCGAGGACGACTGGACGCTGGGCCAGTTCATCGTCACCGCCGGCGCGCGGGCCGATCGCTGGACCATCCGCGACGGTTTCTACCGCGAACTCAGCGCCAGCGGCGCGGTCAACCGCGACACCCGCTTTGCCGACCGCGACGGCTGGAGCGGCAATGCGCGCGGCGGGATCGTGTGGAACCTCGCGCCCGCCCTCTCCCTGCGCGCCGCCGCCTATTCGGGCCTGCGCCTGCCGACCCTCAACGAGCTGTACCGGCCCTTCGTGGTGTTCCCGGTGACCACGCAGGCCAATGCGGACCTCAAGCCGGAACGCCTGCGCGGCTACGAGGCGGGCGTGGACTTTCATCCGTCCGAAGCCCTGTCTGTCTCGGTGACGGCCTTCGACAACCGCCTGAAGGATGCCGTCGCCAACGTCACCCTAAGCCCGACGATTCGCGAGCGCCAGAACGTCGACGCCATCCGCGCGCGCGGGGTAGAGGCCAGCGCGGACCTCAAGCTGGGCCGCGTCGACCTTTCCGGCTCGCTCTCGTGGACCGACGCGAAAGTCGAGGCGAGCGGAACGCAGGTCGCGCTGGACGGCCTGCGCCCGGCGCAAGTGCCCAGGCTGGCCGCAAGCGCCACCGCGGCATGGGCGCCGCGCGATGGCTGGCGCCTTGCCGCCACCGTGCGCCGCACCGGCGCCCAGTTCGAGGACGACCTCGAAACCGACGTGCTGCCCGCCGCGACCACGCTGGACCTGTTCGCGCAGGTGCCCGTCACCCGGTTCGTCTCGCTGGTGCTGCGGGCTGAAAACCTGACCGACGAAACGATCGTCACCCGCAACCAGGGCGGCTCGATCGACCTTGGCGCACCGCGCACGCTGTGGGCGGGGATCAAGGTGGGCTTGCGCTGAAGCCCCGGCTGGGGCACCCGCCGAACATGCGCCCCGCCCTGTTCTCGATACAAGACAGCCTGCCATGACCCGGCTTACCGTGAACGACCGTCCGGTCGAATTCGCGATGGACCCGCGCACGCCGCTGCTGTGGGCACTGCGTGACGGGGCCAACCTCACCGGCACCAAATACGGCTGCGGCGTGGGCGATTGCGGCGCCTGCACCGTCATGGTCGACGGCGCCGCCCTGCGCGCCTGTCTCATCACCCTGGCCGAGTGCGAAGGCCGTTTCGTGGTCACCATCGAGGGGCTTTCGCAGGGTCGTTCGCACCCGGTGCAGCAGGCGATGGTGGCCGAGCAGGCGATCCAGTGCGGGTTCTGCACGCCCGGCATCGTCATGAGCGCCGCTGCCCTGCTGGCCCGCAACGCCAGCCCCAGCGACGCCGAGATCAAGGCCGCGATTCCCAACCTGTGCCGCTGCGGCGTCTATCCCCGGCTGCTGAGCGCGGTGCAGCGCGCCGCCGCCGTCACTCGCCGCGAGGACACGATCAGCGCCGCGCCCGCCCCCGGCATCGCGCCCGAGGATGCGGCCCGCGCGGTTCCCGCCCTGAAACGCTAAGGAGTACCTTCATGAACGCCACCATCTGGCACAACCCCGCCTGCGGCACCTCGCGCAAGACGCTGGCGATTCTCAGCGAAACGCACGGCCTCGATGTCACTGTGGTGGAGTATCTCAAGACCCCGCCGAGCGCCGAAAAGCTGGGCCAGCTTTACCGCGATGCCGGCATCACCCCGCAGCAGGGCCTGCGCCTGCGCGGCACCGATGCGGCCGAACGCGGCCTGCCGGAAGCCGACGACAGGACCGTGCTGGAAGCCATGGCCGCCCAGCCCGCACTGATCGAACGCCCGCTGGTGGAAACCGACAAGGGTGTGCGCCTGTGCCGCCCCCAGGACCTCGTCCACGAGATTCTCTGAGGCATTTTTCCCTTCGTCCTGTCTCATCCACAGGTCCCATCGCCTTGCAATGGTGCGGACAATCTGCCACCGCATGGCACATTCATGACATCATAACCTTGCGAGAGCTTACCTCAGCATGACCAGTACAGAGCTTGCCCGAGAGGCGCTGCCCCAGCGAATCAAACGCAAGATCAAACAAGGCATGGGGCCATGGGGCGTGTTCCTCGAAGGTTTCCTGCGCAATCCGGTGATGGTCGGCTCGATCATCCCGTCGTCGCGCTTCACCATCAACCGCATGCTGTCGAAGGTCGACTGGCCCAGCTGCAAGCTTTTCGTCGAGTACGGACCGGGCGTGGGCACCTTCTGCCAGCCGGTGCTCGACAAGCTGCCGCGTGACGGCATGATGCTGGTGATCGACACCAACCCGCTTTTCATCGACTACCTGCGCAGCACGATCCGCGACAGCCGCTTCGTCGCGGTGCTTGGATCGGCGGCGGACGTCGAGGAAATCGTGCGGGCGCACGGGCATGAAAAGGCGGACTATGTATTGTCTGGCCTGCCCTTCTCGACCCTGCCGGACGGCGTGGCCCCGGCCATCGCCGCGGCCACCTACCGCGTTATCCGCAAGGGCGGCGCGTTCCTGGTCTACCAGTTCCGTCCCAAGGCGAAGAGCTACATGGCCAAGCACTTCAAGCGCATCGATGACGCGATCGAGCCGATCAACGTGCCGCCCTGCTTCATGTGGTGGGGCTGGAAGGACGAAGACGAAGGCTGAGGTTTCACCCTCGGCTTTTGCCGCCTGAAACGAAAAAGGCCGCCCGCTCGTCAACTCGAGCGGGCGGCCTTTTTCGTTCGTCCTATGCGCTGGCTATTCGAAAGTGCTCGCGACGGTATCGGCCGAAGGTCCGGCCAGTTGGCGGTGCGTCTGGCTGAGCACCGCGGCAAGAACGATGCTTGCCGCCGCCCCGATTGCGCCTGAAACCAGACCCATCACCAGCACGGCGATATTGCCTTGGCCCAGCACCAGCATCACCGGCCCTACCACCACCAGGGTCGAGATCAGCGCGAGCGCGAAATACCCCACCATGAGCAGCGTGTAGAACCCGAAAAGACGCAGGCTATTCCCGCGCGTCAGGCGCCATGAACGCGCCATCGCCGCAATCGGATTGCCGATTTCGTCATTGACGATCACCGGCACCACCAGCGAAAACTTCACTGACGCATACGTGAGCGCAAGCAGTACCAGCACGATCGCCAGGATCGAACCGGCACCTGCCGCGCCGACCAGCGTGAACAGTCCCACCAGCAGCATCGAGAACGCCACCGTGGCCAGCATCGTGCCGACGAAGCCGACGACGCCGACCGCAAACAGCGAAGGCAGCGCACGCAGACCCGCCCCGATCGATTCGCCCACTGTCGGCCTTCCCCGGTCGCTGATGAGCGCCGTGACGGAAAGATAGCCGATCATCTGCGCCAGCATACCGCCCAGGCCGAATCCCAGCAGCAGTCCCATGTTGTCGCTCATCAGGCGGTTCATCACCTGCGGCTTGTTCATGGATTCCATGATCTGTGTCTGAAGGTCTGTCAGGAATACCGTTGATAGCAGCGTGGGCAGCAGGAAGAACACGCCGCCCAGCGCCAGCAGCACCTCGCGATTGGCGCGAACGGCGGCCATGGCGTCGCCCCAGGCCCGGTTGCTGTCGAACTTCATCATTCACTCCACACCAAGGCTTTGCCCTAGTGTAGAGCCGGGTTCGCCTAAAGGCACTTGATAACCGCAGGGAATGACGCCACGCAACGCGCCATGACGATTCCCGCAATTCTTCCGGGTGATATCGAGCTGCGCATCTCGAGCGAGCCGGTCCCCTATCGCGAGGCGCTGGAGGAGATGACCGCGCGCAATGCCGCCATCGCCGCCGGCGAAGCACGCGAGCTGATCTGGCTGCTCGAACATCCGCCGGTCTACACCGCCGGTACCAGCGCCGCCCTGGACGAACTTCTCGACCCGCGTTTCGAGGTGGTCGAGGCCGGGCGCGGCGGACGCTACACCTATCATGGCCCGGGTCAGCGCATCGGCTATGTCCTGCTCGACCTCAAGAAACGTGCCCGCGACGCGCGCGGCTTCGTCCACGGCCTCGAAGGCTGGGTGATCGAGACCCTGCGCGATTTCGGAGTCGAGAGCTTTCGCGCCGACGGCCGCATCGGCATCTGGACCACCGACGTCGACAGCCGCGAGGCGAAGATCGGCGCCATTGGCGTGCGCATCCGCAAATGGGTGACGATGCACGGCTTTTCGGTGAACATCCGCCCCGACCTGTCGCACTTCACCGGCATCGTGCCATGCGGTATCGAGGAATTCGGCGTAACCAGCCTGGCACGCCTTGGCCGCGAGGTCGATTTTGCCGCTTGGGACGAAGCGATGATCGCCCGCGCGCCGGTATTCCTTGCCGCCCTCGAAAGCCCCTGCCCCCGTTCGGAGACCGCAGAATGAATGCTTCGCGCCTGATGATCCTGACGGCCGCCGGCACGGTCCTCCTGCTGGGGGGCTGCAACAAGAGCGCCGATGACCAGCCGAAAGCGGCCGCCGGCGGCGACCTGCTGCCGCGTTCCGCCAGCGACGATATGCTGCCTTACGACACCGTCCGCTCGCAGGCCTCGCTCTCGGCCCCGGATGCGGTGCTGGTCGATGATGCTCCTCGTAGCGCAAGGCCTGCTGCCGCGGCATCGGCCGCTGCCGAGGATGATGTAGTCACCGATCCGGTCACCCCGGTCGATCCGGCTTCGGTGACGCGCGCGCAGTAAAAGACAGCCGCCAGCACAACCGAGCCGTGGAACTCGGTTTAGGCGGCGTTGAAATGTCGCAGGATCTTGCCGTCCAGCGGTTCCTTGAAGCGCACCGCAATACGGCGGGCATTTCGTTGCGTGGCGGTCGCCGCGAAGGGCCCCATCGCCCCGATCCACAGTGAAAAGTCGGCATCGAACATGCCCTGCGGCGCGTCGGTTTCGAGGTCGCAACCCTCGTCCGCCAGCTCGCATATGCGCACGTGGGCCTTGCTGCGGGCGCTGACGCACTCGCCGTACAGGATCATTGTCATTGTCTTTCAGCCGTCCGGTTGCCCGGCGTCCTCTTTATTGTTTTTTTGGTCGGCTGATACAGGCACCGCCTCGCCCAGCCAGCGAGGTTCTGCCTCGCACCCACTCCTGATACCTGACCTAAAGGTCAGAACGGTTTCAGGCGAGTGTCAAATTTATGATGGACGAAAGGACCCTCCGAATAACCGGGAGGCCCCTTCGTCCGGGTCTGTTCAAGCGGCTTCGTTGTGCGACAGATCGCTATCGGCGGGCTCTTTTTCTGTCCCGACAAGCGCCTTCACGAACTGTTCGCGCCAATGGATCACGTCCTCCTGCCTGACCGAGGCAAGCAATTTGGCATGGCGACGCTTGCGCTCGGCCAGCGGCATATCGAGCGCGCGCTTGATCGTTTCCGCCACGTGTTCGACGGAGTGCGGGTTGACCAGAAGCGCCTCTTTGAGCTGCAGTGCCGCGCCCGCGAACTGCGATAGGATCAGCACGCCGGGGTCCTCGGGGTCCTGAGCCGCGACATATTCCTTGGCCACCAGATTCATGCCATCGCGCAGGGGCGTGACGAGCCCGATCTCGGCGGCACGGTAATATCCGGCAAGCTGCGCGCGGGGATAACCGCGGTTGACGTAGCGGATCGGCACGAAACCCACATCGGCATGGGCGCCGTTGATATGGCCGGTCTTGCGCTCAAGATCCTCGCGAATCTGCTGATAGCTGGCAACATCGCCCCGGCTCGGCGGCGCGATCTGGAGCAGCACCGCATCGCCGGCCTGTTCAGGATGGTCGGAGAGGAACCGGGCAAAGCTCTCGAAACGTTCGCCCAGGCCCTTGGAATAGTCGAGGCGGTCGACCCCGATCAGGATCTTGCGGCCGCGCACGCTCGACTTGAGGACATTGTAGGCTTCCTTGGCCTCGTCACTTTCGCTCGCCTCGGTGAATTCCGCAAAATCGATACCGATCGGGAACGCACGGGCCACCACCTTGCGCCCCTTGTAGTCGATCGAATTGTCGAGGTTGACCTTGAGACCCATTTCCTTCTGCACATAATGCAGGAAGCTCTCCAGCCACTCGGTGGTCTGGAAACCCAGCACGTCGTATTCCAGCATCGAGGCGACAAGGCGCTCATGGAAGGGCAGCGACGCCAGCAGGCGCGTGGGCGGCCAGGGCGTGTGCAGGAACAGGCCCATGCGATTCTTCACGCCCTTCCCCCGCAGGATCGAGCCCAGCGGCAGAAGATGGTAATCGTGGACCCAAACGAGGTCATCCGGCTCAATCAGCGGCAGCACTGAAGCCGCAAAGCGTTCGTTTACCCGCTCGTATCCCTCGCCGAAGTTGCGGTCATATTCGGTCAGGTCGATACGGTAGTGGAACAGCGGCCAGAGCGTGCGGTTGGCGTAGCCGTTATAATATTCGTCGATGTCCTGCGGCTCGAGATCGATGGTGGCGGTGGTGACATCGTTATTGCGCTGCATGTCGAGGTGGCCGGTGAATTCGGCGGTTTCCTGCCCCGACCAACCGAACCAGATGCCCCGGTGCTCACGCAGGGCGGAATTGAGAGCCACTGCCAATCCGCCCTGGGCCCCGGCGGCGCCGGCGGCCTTGGGTACGCTGACCCGGTTCGAAATGACGATCAATCGGCTCATGTGTAGTCCCCTGTCGCGCCCGGCAAAGGGCGCTTCGTGGTAAGGCCGCGCTTTTCGGCGCAGGCATGGAAGGGCAGGACGTCCGGCATTTTCAACGCCAGTCCCGCCAGGACCGGGACAGCTGCCCGGCACAGTTGATGATCCCCACCAGCGAATACGTCTGCGGGAAATTGCCCCACAGTTCACCGGTCTCGAAATCCATATCCTCGGACAGCAGCCCCGACTTCGTGCGGTGCGCCAGCATCGCCTCGAAGATACGGCGCGCCTCCTCGTCCTCCCCGCTGCGGTGAAGCGCCTCGATCAGCCAGAAGGTGCAGATGTTGAACGCGGTTTCCGGCAGGCCGAAATCGTCTTCGCTGTCATAGCGCAGCATGTGCTCGCCCCGGCGCAGAGCCTTCTGCACGGCTTTCAGCGTCGCCTTGAACCGGGGGTCGTCGGCCGGGAGATACCGCAGCTCGACCATCTGGAGCAGGCTGGCGTCAAGCTGCGAACCGCCGAAGCTGGCGGCATAGTGTCCACCCGCGTCGTGGCCCTCGACCAGATGCCATGCGTTTTCGTCGATATGGGCGCGCACGGCATCGGCCCGCTCGCGCCAGAGCGCGGCGCGGTCATGCAGGCCCAGGTGCTCGGCGGCATTCGCCAGCCGGTCGCAGGCCGCCCAGCTCATGACGCTGGAATAAGTATGGATCGCGGTACGTGTGCGCAGTTCCCACAATCCGGCATCGGGCTGGTCATGGGTCGTCCAGGCCATCTCGCCAATCTGCTCAAGGCCGCGGAAATCGTCCTCGTTGGCGATGCGCAGCAGGCGCTGATCCCAGAACGCCTGGATCGAGGGCAGGACGATCTGGCCGTAGCAGTCGTTCTGCACCTGATAGTAGGCCGCATTGCCCACGCGCACCGGGCCGGTATTGCGATAGCCGGGAAGGTCTGGCGCCTCCCACTCGATGATCTCCTTGGCGCCGCTCACCGCATAGAGCGGCTGGACCACGCCGTCCGGCGCATCGGCCACAATGTTGCGCAAGTACGCAAGGTACTTCTCCAGCACGTCGAGCGCGCCCAGGTGATTGAGCGCCTGCACGGTGTAATAGGCGTCTCTGATCCAGCAGTAGCGGTAGTCCCAGTTACGCTGGCTGCCCGGAGCCTCGGGGATCGAGGTGGTGAGCGCGGCGACGATCGCGCCGGTCTCCTCGTGCTGACACAGCTTGAGCGTTATCGCGGCGCGGATCACCGCATCCTGCCAGTCGAGCGGGGTTGCGAGGCCGCGTACCCACATCCGCCAGTAATGCCCGGTCTTCTGCAGCATGGCATCCACGTCATGCTCAACATTGCCGTTGAACGGCTCGTCCGGGCCGAGGAAGAAGTGCAGCGGCTTTTCCAGCCGGAACCAGCGCTCGTCGAGGACATAGCCGACCGGACAATCGGTCGTCAGGCGCATGGCGTTGCGCTCCACCAGGTAGCGCACGTGGTTCGACCCCTGTGTGATCGGTGCCAGCTTGGCGCCGTAGCCGCTCATCGGGGTGAGGATCGTGCGGATGCGCGGCGCGCCTGAAACGGGGCGAATGATGCGCGCGTAAGCGACCGGGCGGTACATCCGCCCGTCGCGCTCGAACCGGGGGGCGAAGTCGTAGATATCCACCGCACCGCCATTGGCATCTTCCAGCCGCGTCACGAGGATCGGTGTGTTGCGCAAGTAGCGCTGGCTGGCCGAGACCTGGCCCTCCAGCTCGAAGCGCCAGGTGCCGGCGTCCTGCCCCTTGTCGCCGCGCAGGAGGGCGCAGAAGGTCGGGTCGCCGTCGACACGGGGCACACAGCCCCAGACGATCGCCCCGGCCTCATCGATCAGTCCGCTGACCTGGCAATTGCCGATCGGCCATAGTTCCAGAGTGCTGACGGGATCGGGCGAAGACACGGCAGGAGTAGTGGCGGTCGTCATGGGCGAATCTCTCCTTCGGGCCTGGCGGCGGGCGCTGATGCGAGCCCGTCTTCCAGCCAGTTGTGGACGGCGGCGACGCCGGGCAAACGCAGCGAGGCGGCGGTGGTGCGCATCGGCCCCACCAGCACACCCTGCCCGCCCAGATGACGAACCGCCCGAAAGGCGTCCTCGTCGGTAACGTCGTCGCCCAGGAACAGCGGGGCGGCGCCGGCAAAGGCGGGAAGCCCCATGAAACGAGTGACGGCAGTGCCCTTGTCGGACCCTGGCATCGCCAGTTCGATCACCTGCTTGCCGTGCTTCATGGCAAGCCCGCGCTCTTGTGCGAGCGCCTGCGCGCAGGCCAGCAGCCCTTCCAGCGCCTCGGGATGGCGGCGGTAGTGAACGGCAACGCTGAATGGCTTGGGCTCGACCAGCAGGCCGCCATTGGCCGACGCGAAACTCTCCAGCGCAGTGACCACGGCGGCGGGCAGCGGATCGGCGAGCGGCTCGACCTCGGCTCCGGCCCGAGCGCGGAATTCACCCCCGTGCGAACCGGCGACAGCCACTTCGACCGGACCGAGCAACCCTTCGAGCGCCGCGATCGAACGCCCGGTGACGATCGCCAGGCGGCCGCCAAGATGCTGCGAAAGCGCGGTGACCACACCCGCGAGGTGAGGCGAAACCACGACCGCATCGGGATGATCGGCGATTTCCACCAGCGTGCCGTCGAAATCGAGGAACAGGGCGATGTTCGCGCCGGGATCGAGCGGAGGAGGAAGCGGCAGGTCGTTTTCTGCGGCGAATGTAGGCTCTGTCTGCGATCGACCGGCCATCTGCGGATTGTTCGCCGTTGGCACGCTCGCTTGAAAATTGGTCATCGGTGCTCGCTTCGCCCCCGGTTGGCATGGATCAGCGGCGCGGCATCGAAAACCACGCACGGGCCGGGCGGCCCCGTTCCACCACCCGGGCCATTAGCCGAACGGCCATGCGCCCGCGTTGTTCCCTTGAGTTTCCAGTTTTCGCCGCAGTGCAACACGTCCGCCATTACATGGGGCTAAACTGCCGAAGATCGACCGCTTTGGATCGAAACTTTTTTGCAACTGCGAATGAAATCGCGGTAACCGAGGGGCCAACTGCCGCATTGGCCCTTGCCTGTTGGTCCGCGCCGCGCTTTGGATACGCCGGTGCGTTCCCGGGCGACCGGCGCGGATGATATGGCCGAACTGGCGCGAAAGGCGTGTGAATGAAGAAAATAGTGGCGTTCGATCTCGATGGAACCCTGGCGCTGAGCAAGCAGCCGCTGACCGACGAGATGGCCGAGCTGCTGGCCCAGTTGCTGACGGTGGCTCAAGTCGCCGTGATTTCGGGCGGGGACTGGCCCCAGTTCGAAAAGCAGGTCGCCAGCCGCCTGCCCGCCCATGCCGACGTTTCGCGTCTGTGGATGCTGCCCACCAGCGGCGCCAAGCTGTATCTTCACCGCGAAGGCGCCTGGGAAGCGATCTATGCCGAACTCTTCACCGACGAACAGAAGGCCGAGATTCTTGCCGCCTTCGACGCTTCGCTGGCGGCGACCGGCTTCACCCCGGAAGAAGTCTGGGGCGAACGGATCGAGGATCGCGGCAGCCAGATCACCTTCTCTGCGCTGGGCCAGCAGGCCCCGCTCGATGCCAAGGAGCACTGGGACCCGGACTTCGCCAAGCGCAAGGTCATCCAGGCCGATCTGGTCAAGCGCCTGCCCGGTGTTTCGATCAACCTGGGCGGCGCGACTTCGGTCGACGTGACCCAGCCCGGCATCGACAAGGCATGGGGCCTGCGCCGCCTGTCCGAGCGTAGCGGCGTGGCGGAGGCGGACATCCTGTTCATCGGCGACGCCATCTTCCCCGGCGGCAATGACTACCCGGCCAAGGCCATGGGCCTCGACACCGTCTGCGTGCGCGACGCCGCCGATACCGCCAATGTGATCACCGCCATCATAGCCTGCCAGAAGGCCGGGTAAACCGTAGCGCAAGGCCGGGAATGCGGGCATGAAGAACACCTGATGCCCGCATTTTACCTTACCCTGATCGCAGTGCTGCTTGCCGGCTTCGGCGCCCGCGATCAGGTGACGATCGCAGGGCTTGGCCTGCGGCAGGGCCAGCGGCCTGCGGTGCTGGTCACCGCAATCCTGGGCGCACTGCTCAGCGCGTCGTTCGCGGCTTATGCCGCACACTTCATGCTGGAGCAGTTGCCGCCGCCCGCCCGCACCATATTCGCGGCCATCGCGCTGGGACTGGCCGGGCTTGAATCGATGATCCTGGCCCCGCGCCGCGACCCGCGCGAGCCGACAAATTCCCTTGGCGCACTGGGGATCGTCCTGCTTGCCCAGCAGGTTATGGACGCTGCGCGCTTCGTCATCTTCGGCATGGCGGTCGGCTATGCAGCGCCTTGGCATGCCGGGGCGGCGGGAATGCTGGGCGGCGTCATCCTGGTTACGTTCGCCTGGGCACGGCCGGACCTGCTCGGCACCCCTCTCGCGCGGTGGACAAGGCGGCTGGTCGGGGGCTTGCTTGTGCTTGCCGCAAGCACGATGTTCCTTTCGGAATTCGGGATTCTCTGATCGCGATTTGCGATCGAACCTGTGCTTTTCATTCGCGTTGCCAATTTATAGAACCGTACACAACGAACCGCAGAAGAGGGAACCGACATGACTTCCAAGGACAACTCGAAGGCCGCGCTGATCGACAGCCTCAACGGGCTGCTGGCGGATACCTTCGCGCTCTACGTCAAGACCAAGAACTTCCACTGGCACGTGCGCGGCCCGCAGTTCCATGACCTGCACCTGCTGTTCGACGCCCAGGCGGCCGAAGTCTTCGGCCTGACCGACCTCATCGCCGAGCGCGTGCGCAAGCTGGGCGGAACCACGCTGACCTCGATCGGCGCCATCGGTGCGAAGGCCACGATCAAGGACGAGGATGACACCAGCCTGGATGCGATGGCCATGGTCAAGGCCCTGTTCGACGACAACACCGCCTATGTCGCCACGCTCAAGGCGACCAAGGAACTGGCCGGCGAAGCTGGTGACAACGCCACCGACGGCGTGATCGACGACTGGACCGACCAGGCCGAGCAGCGCGCCTGGTTCCTGCGCGAGATCATCGCGTAAGAGATTTCACCCGAGAGATTTCACATCGCATGGGGGAGTGCTAAAGACTTCCCCATGCCTAAGATTGAAATGATCGAAGGCGCCGACGACGGCGCCATCGCCGCTTGGTTCGCGCAGCGCCTGCGCGCTGCCCTGGCCATGTCTCCCGAAATCGCCGTGACCGTCCCCGGCGGCTCCACCCCGTTCCCGATCTTCGATCGGCTGGCGAAGGAAGCCCTGCCTTGGCCGCGTATTTCCGTGTGGCCGGGCGACGACCGTATCGTCGAGGAAGACCACCCCGCCAGCAACGTAGGCAAGATCCGCGCCCGGCTCGAGCCGGCCGGTGCCCGCATCGTGCCGCTGGCGCAGGATGCGCAGCCCCCGCACTTCGCTGTCGCCTGGCTGGGCATGGGCGGCGACGGCCATGTCGCATCGCTGTTCCCCAACACCGATCCGCGCCCGAACGATTCGCAAGCAGTGCGCCGCCTCACGCCCGATCCGCTTCCCCCCGAGGCGCCGTTTGACCGCCTCAGCCTGACGATCCCTTCGCTGGTGAACAGCGACGAGATCGTTTTCGTGATCCGCGGCGCCGACAAGCGCGCTGTTTTCGACGCTGCCGTGAAGGGCGAAAACGACCTGCCCGTCGCCCGCCTGTTGAAAGCCGCGCGGCACAAGGTCACCTGTTTCTGCTGAACCTGATCCCGGCGCCGCTGCACCGCGCGCTCTACCGACTGGCCCATGCCGTGCGCGTGCAGGTCTGGCGGGTATGGCGACCCGATGTGCACGGCGTGCGGGTCATCGTGCTCGACGGGCAGGACCGCGTCCTGCTGGTCCGCCACTCCTACGGTTCCAATAAATGGATGCCGCCCGGCGGCGGCATGCGGCGCGGCGAAGACCCGCTGCTTGCCGGCGCGCGCGAACTGTTGGAGGAAACCGGCTGCCGCATCGTCCAGCCGCGCGTGCTGCAGATCAGCGACGAGAAGCTGCACGGCACCAGCAACGCAGTGCGCATCGTACTGGGCCGGACCGGCGACGAACCCCGCGCCGACGGCCGCGAAATCATCGAAGCCCGCTTCTTTGCGCTGGATGCCCTGCCTGCGCACATGTCCGAAAGGATGGCGCAGCGCGTACAGGCCTGGGCCGCTCAGATCACTTGATGCTGCTGCAACGCTCGATCAGGGCCTGATAGGCTTCCAGGATCTGGGGCCAGGTGAATTCCTCGGTCCAGCCCCTGAGGGCATGCTCACGCAGTTCATCGCGCAGGGCGGGGCTGGCGGCCAGTTCCTCGATGCGCTTCTCGCACTCGTCTTCGTTCGCGAAATAGACGCCGGCGTCGCCCGCAACCCAGCGGTTGAACGGGTTGTCGTGAGCGATGACCGCATTGCCCGCGCCCAGCGCCTCGACCAGCGAGGGATTGGTACCGCCCACCTGATGACCATGGACATAGGCCAGGCTGAACAGGCGCAGCGCGTGAAGGTCAGGCTTGGCGTAGACGGCGCCCGGGAACACCACTTCGTCGCTGGCCGCCGCGAGGACGGAGTTCTGGTAGGCATGGTCGGGGCTGTATTTGCCCAGCACCACCAGCTTGATACCGCGCGGACGGCGGGAGAAGGCGCGCACGATCTCCAGAAGCGAGTTTTCCGGTTCCGGGCGGGCGATCACGGTCAGGAACCGGTCGCGCTCAATGCCGTAGCGCGCCAGCAGCATCTCGTCGGCAGTCTCGATCCGCTCGGCGCCGTAAGGGATCATTGTTATCTTGTCGGCCGGGGCATGGTCGGCATGGTGTTTCGCGATCTGCGGGTGATCGGCGATCAGCGCATTACCCGAAGCGGCGGCGAGGCGCTCATTGATCCACAGGTAGATCTTCTGCGGCGTCGAATACTTCGCCCGCTTCCATTCGATCCCATCCATGTTGATAAGATTGAAGCGGCCGCGCAGGCGCGCATAGACCGAGAGGAACCCGGTATTGTAGCCTAGCGTCAGCAGCAGGCCCTTTTCCCGCACGGCAGCCATAGTTGACTTCATGTCGAACTCGATGGTCCCCAGGGGACCATCGGACTTTACCGGGATGTGGACGCGGCGGCACCCTTCCCAGGTATCCTCGTAGCGCTCGCCGGTCTCGCTGCCCTGGCAATAGACGGTGACGCGCCAACCGGCCTGGACCATCCAGGGCACCAGTCGCTCGGCGAAACTTTCGAAGCCGCCGTGCGCAGCCGGTACGCCGCGAATACCCAGAACGATAAGATGCTTTTCAGCCAAGTTTAAACCGCCTGCCAGAATTCGGAAAAAAAAAAGGAACAGCCGGCCGGCGCCAGAGGCGCACGGCCAGCGTTCCGGGTATCAGCGCGTGATCGCCGCGCGCTCGAGGAGCGGCATCCACCAGTCCTCGCGCGACAGGAACCAAGCGAGGGTCTCGGCGAAGCCCTGCGGGAAGTCCCGCGCCGGCGCATAGCCCAGTTCCGAACGCGCCTTGGTTTCGTCGATGGCATAGCGGCGGTCGTGGCCCATGCGGTCGGTCACGAAAGTCTTGAGTTCGGCGCTCGGGCGTCCCTGCGCCGCCGGGGCATTGGGGAAACGCTGGGCCAGCGAAGGGTCGGCCGCGAAGGCATTGTCCACCGCGCGGCAGATTTCCTCGATGACCGTCAGGTTGGGAAGCTCCTGCCCGCCGCCGATGTTGTAGACTTCACCCGACTTGCCCTTGCGCAGGCAGGCCTCGATGCCGCGGCAGTGGTCTTCGACGTGCAGCCAGTCGCGCACGTTCATCCCGTCGCCGTAGATCGGCAGCGCCTTGCCGTTCAGGGCATTGAGCGTGAACAGCGGGATCAGCTTCTCGGGAAACTGGAACGGACCGTAGTTGTTCGAGCAGTTGCTGGTGGTCGTCTCCAGCCCATACGTGTGGTGGTAGGCGCGCACGAGGTGGTCGCTGCCCGCCTTGGAGGCCGAATAGGGCGAGTTGGGCGCATAGGCCGTGGTTTCGCTGAAAGCAGGGTCGCTGGGTCCGAGCGAGCCGTAGACTTCGTCGGTCGAGACATGGTGGAAGCGGTGCGGCTTGCCGTCGCCGTCCAGCCAGGCCTTCTTCGCCGCCTTCAACAAGCTGTGCGTGCCGATGACATTGGTGGTCACGAAGGCATCGGGCCCGGTGATCGAGCGGTCGACATGGCTTTCCGCCGCGAAGTGGACGATCGTGTCGATATCGTGATCGGCAATGATCGACGAAACCAGATCGGTGTCGCAGATATCGCCTTCGACGAGGAGCACGTCGTCCAGTCCGTCGAGGTTGTGCTTGTTGCCTGCATAGGTCAGCAGGTCGAGGACGATGATCTTGTCCTCGGGTGCGACCTTGCTGCGATAATGGACGAAGTTGGCGCCGATGAAGCCCGCGCCGCCGGTGACAATCAGATTAGCCATGGGTCTTGATCTCAGCAATCATCTTACGAAGGTTGGCGCGCCAATGCGGCGTGGGGCCGCCCAGGGCTGCGAAAGTCGACGTCTTGTCGAGCACTGAATAGTGCGGACGGGTCGCCGGCGTGGGATATTCCGAAGCGTTGATCGGGATGACCGGGACGGCCTTGTCCAGCAGGCCGGCTGCAAGGCCCTCCTCCTGGATCGCCACCGCGAAGTCATACCAGCTGCATGCGCCCGCATCGGTATAGTGGTGCATGCCCGAGATGACCTTGTCGGCCATCGTCCACAGCGCAGCGGCAAGGCCGGGCGCATAAGTGGGTGTGCCGATCTGGTCGGCCACGACGCGAACCTCGGGGCGCTCGCCCAGGAGGCGCAGCATGGTCCGCACGAAATTGCCGCCGGTGGGCGCATAGACCCACGCGGTACGCACGATCAGCGCATCTTCGCCGGCCAGCTTCTCTCCGGCCAGCTTGGTGCGCCCATAGGCGGCCAGCGGCGCGGTCGGCGCATCGGGAAGGTAGGGCACGCCGGACAGGCCGTCGAACACGAAGTCCGTCGAGACATGGACGAAGCGCGCGCCGACATCGCGGGCCGCTGCGGCCAGATGGCCGACCGCGGTCGCATTGACGGCAAGCGCGACGTCCTCTTCGCTCTCGGCCTTGTCCACTGCAGTATAGGCAGCGGCGTTGAAGACCACTTGCGGCTGCACTTCCCGCGCTACGGCAAGGACGGCGGCCGGGTCCGTGATGTCGAGCGTGTCGATGTCATGGCTGACGATTTCGGCATTGGCCGGGGCGGTTGCCGCCAGGCCTCTGCCGAGCTGGCCCTTGCCGCCCACGATCAGGACCTTCATGCGAAAGCCTCCACTTCGCGCAGCGGCTTGCCGACCTTGTCCTTAGCCGAAAGCTGCGGCTCGATGCCTTCCAGCGGCCATTCGATGCCCACTTCAGGGTCATTCCACATCAACGAATGCTCGTTGGCGGGGGTGTAGAAGGCCGTGCACTTGTAGAGGAAGTCAGTGCCGTCCTCGAGGCTCACGAAGCCATGCGCGAAGCCGGGCGGAACCCAGAACATCCGCTTGTTCTCAGCCGAAAGCTCGACCCCGGCCCACTTGCCGTAAGTCGCCGAACCAGCGCGCAGGTCGACCGCGACGTCCCAGGCGCGGCCGGCGGTCACGCGCACCAGCTTGCCCTGCGGATTGGGCTGTTGATAGTGCAGCCCGCGCAGCACGCCCTTGGCCGAACGGCTGTGATTGTCCTGCACGAAGTCCAGGTCCAGGCCCAGGTCGGCGAATATCTGGCGGTTCCAGCTTTCCATGAAGAACCCCCGGTCGTCACCGAACACGCGCGGTTCGATGATGGCCAGGCCTTCGATATCGGTTGGAATTACGTTCACGCACCAACCCCTTCCATCAGCGCATTGCGGTTCTGGAGCAGGTTCAGCAGGTAGGCGCCGTAACCGCTCTTCACCAGCGGCGCCGCGATCTGTTCAAGCTGGGCATCGTCGATGAAGCCCTGACGCCAGGCGATTTCCTCGGGGCAGGCGATCTTGAGGCCCTGGCGTTCCTCGATAATGCGCACATAGTTCGCCGCGTCGAGCAGCGAGCCGTGCGTCCCGGTGTCAAGCCAGGCGTAACCGCGCCCCATGATCTCCACCGAAAGCTCGCCCTGTTCGAGATAAAGACGGTTGAGGTCGGTGATCTCCAACTCGCCGCGCGGGCTGGGCTTGAGGTCGCGGGCCATGGCAACTGCCTGGTTGTCGTAGAAATAAAGGCCGGTAACGGCGTAGTTCGACTTGGGCTGTTCCGGCTTTTCCTCGATCGTCTCGGCCCGGCCCTCGGCATCGAACGAGACGACGCCATAAGCCTTGGGGTCGCTGACATAATAGCCGAAGACGGTTGAGCCCTTTTCGCGCGAATCCGCGTTCTTGAGCAGTTCGGGCAGGCCGTGGCCGTAGAAGATGTTGTCGCCCAGGATCAGCGCGGAAGGGTTGTTGCCCACGAAATCGGCGCCGATGTGGTAAGCCTGGGCAAGGCCGGCCGGTTCGGCCTGGACCGCGTATTGCAACTCGACACCAAAGTTCGACCCATCACCCAGCACGCTCTTGAATGCGGCCTGATCATGCGGGGTCGTGATAATCATGACTTCCCGGATTCCGGCCAACATCAGGACCGAGAGGGGATAGTAGATCATCGGCTTGTCGTAGACGGGCATCAACTGCTTCGAAACGCCCCGCGTCAGCGGGTAAAGGCGAGTTCCGGACCCACCTGCGAGAATGATACCTTTTCTCAACTCCAACCCCTTTCTGAAATCACCAAATTGTTACAATAATTTCAGTGGACGAAGTTACACAAAATCGGGAGACTTCATCGAAGCCTCCCTTATTTGAACCGCTGTAAAGTTGCCTAACATTTAGGTGCAATATCTTAGGCAATTCACTGAAATCGTAACAAACCAAACTTCGATGTAATCGGGAATAGCACGTAGCCCTCATCGGAGAATTTATGCTGCAATGCAATAGGGCAGACGCTCGCGTTATGCCTTGTTTTTTGGCGCCCTGTCGCATGCCTGTCGGCCTGAGAACTGGCATTGCCATCGCGCGAAACGATTTAGTTGCAACTACTTGCCTCTTGCCGGGCACCTCGCGCGATTACGCGGGCATATCTGGCCTATTCCAAATCGGGCTTAAAGCACCTTGTCGTAAACCGCGTATTCCCGGTTGACCTTGCTGCTGATGGCGTCGGCGATCGCGACCATGCCCTGGTTATCCTCCAGCACCCAACCGATCTCGGCGCGCTTGGTACCGAAATTCGCGATTGCGGCACGCCGGATGTATTCGATCATCATGAAGGCCAGCTGACTGGCAAGGCGCGATGACTGCAGGCTCTTGCGGACCCCCATCAGCGGCACGCGCATATCGGCAGGCTTGGGCTTGCGCAGCCACAACAGCAGCTTGATCAGCCCCAGGATCGACGGCTTTCCGCTGCGCTTGTTCACCTGCATCTGGATACCATTGAGGTCCGGCAGGGTCATCATGAACGCCACCGGCTCGCCGTCATATTCGGCGATGTGGATCAGCGCGGGATGAACCAGCGGCTTGAGCGCCTTGCCGGTATAGGCGATCTCTTCGGGCGTGAAGGGGACGAAACCCCAGTTGTCCGACCAGGCGTCGTTGAGAATCTCGCAGATGATCGCGGCATCGCGGTCGAACTGTTTAAGCTCCACCTCGCGGATGCGAATGCGCGCGTTCTTCTCGCCGGAGGAAACGATGCGCTGGATCAACGGCGGAAATTCCTTCCGCACGTCCAGATCGAAAGTGCGCAGCGTCTTCACCAGGCCATAGCCGGCGCGCTCGATCCAGCCCTGATAGGCTGCATTGTGGTGCGCCATCATCACCATCGGCGGGTGATCGTGGCCCGCGACCTGGATGCCCGGCTCCTCCCAGACGGAGAGGTTCATCGGCGCGATGACGCGCGTCATGCCCTGCACGCGCAGCCATTCCTCGGCAGCGGCGATCAGCGCGCGCGCGGTATCCTCGCTATCCGCCTCGATCGCGCCCCAGTTGCCGGTCCCGGGGCCCATGCCCTGCTCTACCGGCTGTTTCAGCGCCAGTTCATCGATATGCGCCGATATACGGCCGACAATCTTGCCATCGCGGCGAGCCAGGAAAAGCTGAACCTTGGCATGCTCGAAAAAAGGATTCTTGCCCGGCGTGAACTTGGAAATCTCTTCCGAGCGCAAATTGGGCACCCAGTTTTGATCTGCCGCATTGAGCCGATAGGCGACATCGACGAAAGCGGCGCGATCGGCCTTGCTGGAGACGGGAGTGATCACTAGTTCGGCCATGGCCACGATGCTGCCTTTGTTTCGGCTTAGGGAAATGTGTGAGCGCGACGTGCTGCGCCAAGCGGCACATTGTCAAGCCCACTACCTGGCCGACGTGTGCGGCAATACACGGCAAACCCCGTCCGAGGCACATCTTTGCCCGGATGCCTTTGGAACTCTTTGACGATGAATGTCCAGAAAGCGATCGACCCGACCACGACCAGCGCGCGCGATTCCGCGCCGTCTTCCACGTGGCATTCGCAAATGCCGGACGACAAGGAGATGCTGCGCGCCGCTGTCGAACTGACGCGCGACATCGCCGCCGCGCGTCCCGGCATCTACTGGACCGACATGCTGGCGAGCACGGCCGTGGGTTACGGCGCGCTGGCAGGTGCAATTCTGGTGGGGAATCCCCTGATCGCGGTGCTGCTAGGGCTGCTTTCGGCGCTGGCGCTTTACCGAGCGCTGCTGTTCATTCACGAACTGACCCACATCCACAAGGACGCTCTGCCCGGCTTCCGCTTTACCTGGAACCTGCTGGTCGGCGTGCCCATGCTGATCCCCTCGTTCATGTACGAGGGCGTTCACACCCAGCACCATGCCCGTACCCGCTACGGCACGCTCGAAGACCCGGAATACCTGCCGCTGGCGCTTATGAAGCCGTGGAGTCTGCCGGTATTCGCCCTCACCGCGATACTGCTGCCTCCGGCACTTCTGGTCCGTTCGGCCCTGCTGGTGCCGCTGGGCGCCCTGATTCCGCCATTGCGCACTCAGGTCTGGGGCCGCGCCTCGGCTCTGGCCATCAACCCGCAGTACCGCCGCCGTAAGCCGGAAGGCGAGTTTGCGCGCATGGTTTTCTGGCAGGAACTGGGCTGCTCGACATGGGCGCTGTCCGTCCTGGCTGCCAGCTTTGCCTGGGGCTGGCGCCCGCTGGTGATCGCGCTCTGCGTGGTGTCGCTGACGGCTTTTCTCAACCAGGTCCGTACGCTGGTTGCGCACCTCTGGGAGAACGATGGCGAGGCGATGACGGTCACGGCGCAGTATCTCGACTCGGTAAACGTACCGCCGCCAGCGCTGATTTCCTGGCTCTGGGCTCCGGTCGGCCTGCGCTATCATGCGCTGCACCACCTGCTGCCCTCGATGCCCTATCACTCGCTGGCCGAAGCTCACCGCCGCATCAGTGCACATCTGGGTGAAGCGTCGACCTATCGCAAAGCGAGCTACCCGGGCCTGACCCCGCTGCTGGCACGGTTGGCGCGCAGTACGATGGCGGCCAGGTAAGCGGGTAGTCTCAGCGTAAGAGGAGATGCCCGGACCTTCTGCGCCAGGCGAAAAGCCCCTTCCCCGGATCGGAGAAGGGGTGAAACTCTATTCCTCGGTGCGGATCAGCACCGTCTCGCCGATCAGCGCGAAGAGCAGGAAAGGCGCCCAGGCAGCGATGAACGGCGGGTAGCCCCCGAAATTGCCCATCGCCAGCGCCGCGTTGTCGAACACGAAGTAAGCGAACCCTAGCGACATCCCGATCACTGCACGGATCAGCAGCGCCCCCGATCGCGCAAGGCCGAACGCGGCCACTGCGCCCAGCAGCGGCATCAGCGCCGATGACAACGGCCCCGACAGCTTGTGCCACCAGGCCGCATCGAGGTCGGTCGTACGCCGCCCCGCTTCGTGGACGGCGTTGATCGAGCCGGCGAGCGTAAAGATGTCCTGCGCGTCCGCATCAACCTTGGAAATATAGATCTTGGCCGGCGTGATCCCCGGCGCCACCGTCGCGAAGGCAAGGCGGCTGGTGGTGGTGTTGGCCACATCGAACCTGACGGGGCGATCCAGCTTCCACCCAGGGTTCATGAAGGTAGCCCGATCGGCGCGCAGCTGCTCGACGATCATATCGTTGGCGTCGCGGCGATAGAAGGTGACGCCGTTCAGGGTCAGCGCATTGCCCTCACCGGTCAGCGACTGTGCCAGCAGCAGGTCGCGCCCGTCGGCAAGGTAGAGGTTCGCTTTCGGCCCGGTCGCCTTCGGGATCGGGCCATAGTCCACCGCGGCCCAGGCAGCGAGCGTCGCGGTCGCGCGCGTCACTACACGCTCGTTGAAGGCAAAACTGAAGCCGGCGATCACCAGTGCGGTCAGGATCAGCGGCGCCAGGACCTGATGCGCCGACAGCCCTGCCGCCTTCATCGAAATGACTTCGCTGTTCTGGTTGAGCGTGGCCAGCGTGATGATCGTGGCCAGCAGCACCGAGTAGGGCAGGAACCGCGCAACCAACTGCGGCGCGCGCAGGGTCACGTAATACAGCAACTGCATTTGCCCGTTACCCTGATGCGCCAGGATATCTCCGCTCTCGCCCAAGAGGTCGAGCACCTGGAGCACCAGCACCAGCATGACTAGGACTGCGAAAATCCGGGTGATGAACAGCCGCGCCAGATAGAACGTCAGCGTGCGCGACGGAAAGAATTCAAGCTGCATGTCAGGTCTGGTCCGCCGGAGTGGGCAGGATCGGGCCGCGCCGTGTCCGGCGCAGCAGCGACTTCACGCGCTTCAGCACCTTGTCCGACGCGGTTTCAAGCCAGCCGAGCGGCTGGCCGCCGGGCACATAGGCGATCCGCCAGTACATCCACAGGATCATCAGCGCGAAGACCAGGAACGGCCCCCACAATCCGAGAATCGGGTTGATCTTGCCGAGCGAGGCAACGTCGTTCGCGTACTGGTTGACCTTGTGATAGGCCACTACCATCACGATCGACACGAACAGGCCAAGCGCCGATGTCGAGCGCTTGGGCGGGATCGCCAGCGCCACCGCGAGGAGCGGCAACAGCAGCATCATCACGACTTCGACCATGCGGTAACTGAAATTCGCCTGGCTGGAGGCGCGCTCCTCTGGCGAAGCACTCTTGTTCCAGCCCAGCTTCAACAATTCAGGCAGAAGATATTCGCGCTCCTGACCGCCGCGCTGGCGAAAGTTCTCGATTGCAGGAAGTTCGATCGGCAGGTCGTGACGGGTGAAGGAAAGGACTCGCGGCATCTGTCCCGGCATGTCCTGGATGATCTGGCCCTGCTGCAGCCGCAGGATAATCGTATCGGGCTGATCCTTGAGCGCGAGAAAGCGCCCCTCGCGCGCGGAGATCGACATGACCTGGCCCTTCTGGTTGGCCACGCGCGCGAAGATGCCCATCAGGCGCTGCCCGTTGTCCTGGCTCTCGTCGATACGCAGGGCGATGCGGTCTTTCAGCGCCGTGAATTCGCCAACCTTGATCGAGGCGCCAAGCGCACCCGACTTAAGCTCGTAATTTAGCTCTTCGTAATAGTAGCGCGACAGCGGCTGAAGGTAGCCGACGATGGCGAAGTTAGCGACGATGAGCACCAGAGTGATGATATAGGGCACACGCAGCATGCGGGTGTAGCTGAGGCCCACCGCGCGCATGACATCGAGTTCGCTGCTGGTCGCCAGTTTGCGGAAGGCAAGCAGAATGCCCAGCATCAGCCCCAGCGGGATCGCGAGGCTGGCATATTCCGGCAGCATGTTCGCCAGCATCTTGAAGACGACGCCGATCGGCCCGCCCTCTGTCGCGACGAAATCGAACAACCGCAGCATCTTGTCCATGACAAGCAGCGATGCGGCGAGCACGAAGATACCCAGCATCGGCATCAGCACGAGGCGCAGGATATACCGGTCGATGGCGGTAATGAACTTCAACTAGAGCACTTCCCGACCGGCGTCACTGAACGTCCCTCCTCGGCCCTTAACGGTTCGCAGCCCTGAGGGCAAAGCGATTTGTCGCATTGCGATCGGGCGATGCGGGATCACGCTGTCGAACAGCACTGCAAGCGTGCCGCCAGGCGAGGTTTACAACGTGGATGGCAACGCATTGTTTCTGCGTGTGAAGCGGGAAAACGCTGAATTTCAGCGCGTAAGGCACGAAAAGCCGAAGCTCTGACCCAAGGCGGCGAAAAGCTCAGGCTTTTTCCAGCGTGCACTGGAGCGGGTGCTGGTTCTGCCGGGCGAAGTCCATCACCTGGTTCACCTTGGTTTCCGCGATTTCATAAGGAAAGATACCGCATACACCCACGCCCTTCTGGTGGACATGAAGCATGACGCGCGTGGCCTGCTCAAGGTCCATGTTGAAGAAGCGCTTGAGACACATCACCACGAATTCCATCGGGGTGTAGTCGTCATTGAGCATCAGCACTTTGAACTGGCTGGGCTTCTTCGGCTTGGCGCGGGCCTTGGTCGCAACGCCGATCTGTTGATCGTCGCCTGCGCCGCCGGGATCATTGTCACCGGGACCACCGCCGCCAGCGGAATCGTCATCATCCCTCGCAGCCACGGTCAACGCGGACACGCCAAGGGAAAGCAGGAGGTCGGATTCGGCGATAGGGGGAATCATGATGGCCAGAATATCGTACCGGGGCACCCGATAACAAGATGCCCCGGCCCATATTCTCTGAATTGGCGCTCAGACGGTCGGAAGAATCGCTTCATCCGACCGTCTGAGCAACCCGTTCGGCTCAGATCGAGACCGAACGCGCCTTTTCCATGGCGATGCTCATGCGGCCCGAGAGGGGCGCGAACGAGTCGCTGAACAGCTTGAGCATGGCTTCGCTGTTCTTCGAGCTGTACGCCACGGCGCTGTCGAAGTTCTTGCGGACCATGTCGCCCTGGATCTTGAAGAAGTCGGTCGGCGACTTGGCAGCAGCCAGTTCCTTGATGTCGCCGGTCATGGTTTCGAAAGCGGTGCGGCCTTCGGCCACCAGTTCCGAACCAATGCCCTGAACGCCTTCAGCCAGGATTTTGCCGGAAGCGACGCATGCTTCGACATTGCCCTTGGTGAATTCGGTGACTTCGCCAAGCACGCTGGTGCTCTTTTCGAAGGCTGCCTTGGCCTTGGCCTGGGCTTCGGTCATCGCGTCCTGAAGGCCGGCGAAGTTAGTGCTCATGTCCATATTCGTTTCCTCGAGCATGAAGTTGGTAAATAGTCCTGCGAAGACGGGCTTGGTTGTAGGTGCGGTCTTTGGTGCCGCCTTGGGAGTGGCCGCCTTCGGGATCGTGACCACCGCAACCGGAGCCTTCACGTCCTTGGCAACCTTGCTGATCGGCGGGGTCGGAGCGACCTTCGCCGGAACAACTTTTTCGACCGGCTCGGGCTTCGCGGCAGGCTTGGCCTGGGCGACCGGCGCGGTCTTGAGTTTGGGTTTCGGGCCGGGCTTCGCCATCACGGCGGGAGCCTTGACCTCGGCGGCCTTAGCCACGGGCTCAGCCGCAGCCTTGACCGGAGCAGGAACCTTGACGGGCGCGGCCGGCTTGGCCGGGGCCGGCTCGGGAGCCTTGGCGGCGGGAGCCGACACGGCTTCAACGGGCTTCGCCTGAACCGGCTTGGCTTCGGCCGGCTTGCTTTCGGTCGGCTTGACCTCGGCAGGCTTGACCTCGGCAGGCTTGGCGATTGCCGGAGCCTTGGCAACATTCGCTGCGATAACATTGCCCGCTGGCACGGCCTTGGGAGCCGTTACAGCCGGGGCCTTGTCCTTGGGGTCTTCATGGTCGGCCATGTTTATAATCCAGCCTTAGGTGAAAACTTGCACATCAGCCGAGCCTGCGCCCAGCACCGAAGCAACGAACGAGTCGTTTTCATCGTTGCTGCGGTGCAAAATAAGTTTTTGCAGGCGCGAAGTCAACAGCCCTATGTTGCGTTGCAACAAAATGTTGCATTGCAGCATTTCCCGCTTTTCGAGCAGGCCCCAGGATTTAAGCCAGTCACCGATTACAACAATGTGTCAGCCAAGGCCTTTCCGACCAAGACTACCAATTAAATTACAGCAGGATCGGTGGTAATTCGGAGGTAATCAGCGCCCCGCTACATAACGACCGGGCGCATCTTCGATGACACGGTCGCCGCGCCCGCCGGGTTTGCGTTTGCCGCGTGCGGGAACTTCTTCATCATCGCGCGCACGCAGCCACTCCGCCCAATGCGGCCACCAGCTACCGGGATGTTCGCTCGCACCTGCAACGAACTCGTCCAGGCTTTCTGGAGAGGCATCGTTGGTCCAGTATTGGTACTTGCCCGAGGACGGCGGATTGACGACCCCGGCGATGTGGCCCGATCCGGCCAGCAGGAATGTCCAGTCCCCGGCAAGATAGCGAGTCAGCTTCCAGACGCTGACCGGCGGCGCGATATGATCGTCGCGCCCGGCCTGGATGTAGATCGGAGTTGTGATGCGGTGAAGGTCGATCGGCACCCCGCAGGCAGAAAGCGAATCGGCCACCGCCAGGCGATTGTCGCGGTAGAGATCGCGCAGATAGTCGCGGTGCCAGCGCGCCGGCAGGTTGGTGACGTCGCTGTTCCAGTGAAGCAGGTCAAAGGCGGGATACTCCTCGCCCTTGAGGTAGTTCTTCTCGACGTAGCTCCAGATCAGGTCGTTGCCGCGCAGGATGTTGAAGCTGGCCGCCAGATAGCGCCCGTCGAGATAACCCTCGGGCGAGAGGCGCCCGACCGTCTCGATCTGCTGGTCGTTGATGAAGTTCTTGAGGTCGCCGGCATCCTCGAAATCGACCTGTGCGGTGAAGAAGGTGCTGCTCGCGACCTTGTCCGCCTCGCCCTTGCGCGCCAGCACCGCCAGCGTCGCGGCCAGCGTGGTGCCTGCCACGCAGTAGCCAATGGTGTGAACGGACGGGACGTTCAGGCGCTCTCGCACCGTATCGATCGCCTCGATCTGGGCGGCGATATAATCGTCCCACAGAATGTCCGCCATTGAGGCGTCCGCCGACTTCCACGAGACCATGAATACGGTGATCCCCTGCTCCACAGCCCAGCGCACGAAGCTCTTCTTGGCGTTGAGATCGAGGATGTAGAAGCGGTTGATCCACGGCGGGAATACCAGCAGCGGGGTCTTGAGCACCTTTTCGGTGGCCGGCGTGTACTGGATCAGCTGATACAGCGGCGTTTCGAACACCACCTTGCCCGGCGTCACAGCGATATTCTCGCCCAGCACGAATGCGCCGGGGCGGGTGTGGGTGAGCTGGCCCTTGCGCATGTCGTCGAGCAGGTTCTCGAAACCGCGCACCAGGCTTTCGCCTCGGGTTTCCGCCGCCTTGCTCAGCGCCACCGGGTTGGTCAGCGGGAAGTTCGCCGGGCTGAGCGCATCGACCATGGTACGCGTGGCGAACTGCAGCTGCGCCTTGCGGCCCGGCTCCATCCCCTCAACCGCATCGGCCATGCCCAGCATCTGCTCGCTCATCATCAGGTAGGCCTGATGGAGGAACGCAAAGAACGGCTGGCGTCGCCATTCGGGATCGGCAAAGCGCCGGTCCTTGCGCGGAAGATCGAGTTCCTCGGCCGTTGCATCGCCTGCCTGCCCCCCGGCCTGCTTTTGGGCCTGCGCATCCAGGCCGTACTGCCCGAACACCGTATTGACGAGGTTCAGCCCCTCGTTCCAGAGCTTGTGCTGGACGTCCGGGTTAGTGAAGGGAAGCTGGCGGAACACCGCCTCCGCCGTGCCGATCCAACGCGCCGGGTTGGCAAAGTGCGGCGCCTTGTCGGACGCCTTGTTCAGCTGTTCGACCTGGAATTCGGTCCAGATCGAGTGCATGCGCCCGGCGATCTCGGCCCAATGCACGGTAGCCTCAGCGCCTGGCGTGCCTTCTGCGGGAATCATCTGACCCAGGATCGTGGTAAGACCCTGCGCCTGGCTGCGCATGACGTCGCCCAGCAACTCTCCGGTGCCGGAAGCCGCGGGGCCGGTGCCGGAAGCCGTCGGACCGGAAGCCGTCGTGGTAGCCATGGCCGCTCTCTCTCCAGATAATACGCAGTTGTGGTGGGCCAACGGTTTGGCCGCATGGGCGATTCCTGTCGAGTCCCGTTATCACCCTTCCGGCCGCAGAAATGTGTAATGATCTTTCAAGATCGCCCATTTGCGCGAACGACCAAATCCCCTACAGGAACCGCGCGGCCATTCTGCCGCGACGCATATGGATATCCGAGGTCATGGAAGACGAGTTCTACCGCATCAAGCGACTGCCGCCCTACGTCATCGCCGAAGTGAACGCGATGAGGCACGCAGCCCGCCAGGCCGGTAAGGACATCATCGACCTCGGCATGGGCAATCCGGACCTGCCGCCGCCCCAGCACGTCCTCGACAAGCTGTGCGAAGTGGCACAGAAACCCGACGCGCACGGCTATTCGCAGTCCAAGGGCATCCCTGGCCTGCGCCGCGCCCAGGCGAACTACTACGCCAACCGCTTCAACGTGGAACTGGACCCCGAAAGCGAAGTCGTCGTCACGATGGGTTCGAAGGAAGGCCTCGCCAGCCTCGCCACCGCGATCACCGCGCCCGGCGACGTGGTGCTGGCCCCCAATCCCAGCTACCCGATCCACACGTTCGGCTTCATCATCGCCGGCGCCACGATCCGCTCGGTGCCGACCACGCCGGATGAGAACTACTGGCGCTCGCTCGACCGCGCGATGGCCTTCACGGTGCCGCGTCCGTCGATCCTGATCGTCAACTATCCGTCGAACCCCACCGCCGAGACGGTCGACCTGGCCTTTTATGAGCGCCTCGTCGCCTGGGCCAAGGAGAACAAGGTCTGGATCCTGTCCGACCTCGCCTACTCCGAGCTTTACTACGACGGTAATCCAACTCGCTCGATCCTCGAGGTGCCCGGCGCCAAGGATGTAGCGGTGGAATTCACCTCGCTCAGCAAGACCTACTCGATGGCCGGCTGGCGCATCGGCTTCGCGGTGGGCAACCCGAAGCTGATCGCGGCGCTGACCCGCGTGAAGTCTTACCTCGACTACGGCGCCTTCACCCCGATCCAGGCGGCCGCCTGCGCGGCGCTGAACGGCCCGCAGGATATCGTCGAGCGTAACCGCTTGCTCTATCAGAAGCGCCGCGATGTGATGGTCGAAGCATTTGGCCGCGCCGGCTGGGATATTCCTCCGCCCAAGGCCTCGATGTTCGCTTGGGCGCCCCTGCCGCCAGCTCTGAAGGAAATGGGCAGCCTGGAGTTTTCCAAGCAGCTCCTGATCCATGCCGAAGTCGCTGTCGCCCCCGGCGTCGGTTACGGCGAGGACGGCGAAGGCTTCGTGAGAATCGCCATGGTCGAAAACGAGCAGCGCCTGCGTCAGGCAGCCCGAAACGTGAAGCGATATCTCGTGTCGATGGGTGTGAACACGCCTTCATCGTAAGACGAGCGCCGAATATAATCCTACTTTTCAGCCATTAACTGGGGTTAATACGTAGGTAAGCCTGTAAGATTCTACGTGTTGTTCCTAGCCCCTGATTCACGTCATTCTTGCCCCCTATCGCATTGGAAAGCCAGCAGATGGGGGGCACATGGCAAATCGACTTAGACGGGATGACACACCTTACAGTTTTCGATGGTTGGGCTCCGGACGGATACCCCACCTTTTCGACCTGAGGCATTGCGGATGGGCGCTGGACGAAACGGGCGCCGCGTCCAGTGAATGCATTGGGGTCGCTCACGCCGGCAGGCTCGACAGCGCCGACTGGCAACAGGTCCTGACCTTCCCGGATGAAGTACGGCGCTTCACTCTGGTTCTTGGCGCGACTACGGCACATGAACGCGCCAGACTGTTTCAGGCTGGCTTTGGTGAAGCCGTTACCGACACGATCGAACTTGGTGAATTCGAGGCAAGGGCCAGCCGCCTCGCGGAGTTGACCCGCTGGCTGCCCCGCCATCGCCAGCTTGGCCCGCTCGAACTCGACCTGCTCGCACGTGAAGCTTTCGGCAACGGCAAGGCGCTGAACCTCAACCCCCGCGAATTCGCATTGATCTGGCGACTGGCGGACTCTCCGGGAGAGCCGGTCAGCAAACAGGAACTGATCCACGACGTATGGCGCATGGGCTTCGTGCCCGAGACGAACAGCATCGCCGTCCACATGTCGCGCCTGCGCCGCAAGCTCGGCTTCGTCGGCATGTCCGGAATCATCACCACGGCCGCAGCAGGCGGTTACTGCCTGGTTCCGCCGACCGAACGCCGCAGCGCTTCCGGGACCGCCTTCTCTTCGCATGGGACTTCGGCAACGAGCGTCCAAATGACCGCCTAAACTGGGCTAAAGCTGCCCACAGCCCCTCCGGGTCGCACCGCCGGGTGAACGTATCCGGCAACCGGAATTCAGGGACTTACACGCTTCGTTAGGGCCGAAAGATCGCCCGGCGTGTTAATATTGGGGATTGGCAGGGCCGTCTCCACCCGGCGCGCACCGACGCGATCCGCAAATCCGTACATCGAATGGCGCTCGTCGCTTTGCAGCAGCGCTTCCAACTGGGGGACTGCCGATACCGGCCACAGTCCGATCACGGGCTGCGCCGCCAGGAAAGCAGGCGCGGACCCCAGCAACTCCGGAAGATCATCTGGCAGGAGCGCTGCGTCGACACCGCAGGTCAGCACCGCCTCATATCCCTCGTCGAGTGCGTGGTGCAGCGCCGCCGCCAGCCCGCCTAGCGGCCCCATCCCGGGTCGCGGCCAATCCGGCAATGTCGGCGCCGGAGCCGTCTCGCGCCCGACCACGACGACATGCTCGCACCAACCCGACAATGCATGGACTGCCAGTGCGATCAGCGTATGCCCATTCAGTTCCGCAAGCGCCTTGTCGCTACCAAAACGGCTGGAAAGCCCGCCGGCCAGAACAGCTCCGAGGATCATGCGCGCGCCTTTCTCGAACGAAAATCAAGCAATCGGACCGCAAGCATAGCCTCCGTCCGTTCCATACAGGAAGCATCAGGCGCCGCTCTTGTTCCTGCCCCGACGGGGCCTTCCGTCCTGCTTCCCGGCAGGGCACCGCCTGTCCCATTCATGCCCTCTGCCGCAAACCCACAGCAATTTGCAGCGAAAGTACGCGAATTCCATTGCGCTCCCTCGGATCGGTTGCTAGGCGCGCACTCCTCCACACGGATGGCCCGATGGCGGAGTGGTGACGTAGAGGACTGCAAATCCTCGCACGCCGGTTCGATTCCGGCTCGGGCCTCCAACTTTTGCAGCTTGTTTGCAAAAATGTTCGATTTTGCAAATTGACATTTTATCGGCCTTGCCTCGCTGGCAATTCATCGGCTGGATCGAATTCGTCTCAGGCGCTCTGCATATGGTGCTGCTTGAGGCCCCCACCAACAGCCGACACCCGTCCACAGATCGCATTCACGCGAATCCTGTAGCCATTTCGATGGCAAAGGCAGGTGCTGGGGACGCGCGGCATACGACGATCTGATGTCGGTGCAGCGGATGGCCTTGCACCGGTTCTACACCGGAACAGGCGCGGTCATGACGATTTCGGCGAAGTAGTTGGCCATGGCTGCGTCGGCCTTGTCGCTGAGTGCGATGAAAGCGCGGCGGCGGTCGCCTGCGTCGCTTACGCGCGCAAAGAGGCCCGCATCGACCATCTGGCCAATCCAGCGCAGTGCGGTCGTGGGCGGAACGGCAGCGGCGATGCATAGCGAAGTGACCGACACCTGCTTACCCTCGATCCGCGAGGCGGTGAGATCGAGCAGCATGTCCCAGGCAGGATCGGCGAAAAGGTCGCCGTCGAAGAAGCGGGCGCGAAGCTGACGCTGGCGGATGATCCGGCGCACCATCTTCGCGTCGGGAACCTGCGCTTTTCCGCGCGGCGCGGCGCCCGGAGGGTACGGCCTTTCCGCAATGGCGTTGCCCGCCGCAGCAGCAGTGCTTCCGCGAGGGTCAAGCCGGTCTATGCGGCCGGCGATCTGGCCGACCTGTTCGGTCAGGCGCAGCAGCATGAGCCGGTCGTCCTCGGACAGTTCGCGTAGCCGGCCAGAAGGAAAACTCGCCAGCACCTGCCCCAGGGCGATGACGCGTTCGGCGCGGTCAGGATCGACGAGCAGCACCGGATGCGACTGGTCCATGCAGGCAAAGACGTCCTCAAGCGCATCGACGCTGGTCGAGACGATCAGGCGCGGTCCGCCCTGCCCGGCTCGCAGGTCCAGCCGCGCCAGCGCCGCAAGCGATGCGGCATCGACCTGCGGGCAATCCACCAGCACGACATCGCCCAGTGACCTGTCCGCATCTTCGGCAAGATCAGCCAGCGCGCCCGCCGCCGCGACTGTCAGGCCAGCGGCGCTGGCATCTTCCCGCAAGGTAGCGCGCAGATGAGAGCGATCGGCATAGATCGACAAGCGAACGGGGATATCGCCCGCCCCGCTACGCGCCGCGCCCGGGGCTGCGCCATAGGCGAAGTCCGGCTGGATGATATCCATGTCGCGCATCGCTTCCCACTCCGTTTCCATAGCGGAACATTGTTGGAACAGAATGAAGTCAGGTCAACGCCTCGCAGCCGTTAAAATCCTGCAAGTTCAACCCCACCAGCCCGCCAGTTCGCGGCGAACAAGCGTCTCGAGCATAGCCATGCCGTTGGTGCCGTCGTTGAGGCAGGGCAGGACGGCAAGACGTGTCCCACCCGCTGCCTCAAACACTTCGCGGCCGCGAATGGCCAGTTCCTCCAGCGTTTCCACGCAGTCTGCGGAAAAGCCCGGCGCCGTGATAGCAATGCGGTGCGTGCCGGATCTGGCCAGGCTTTCCAGCGTCGCTTCAGTGGCGGGTTCCAGCCACTTGGCGCGGCCGAAGCGCGACTGGAAGCTGGTTTCCACCCGCAGGCCGGGCAACCTGACGGCAAGGCGCTGCGCCAGCAGACGCGCGGTCTTGCGGCAGTGGCAGTGATAGGGATCGCCCAGTTCGAGCGTGCGCTGCGGCATCCCGTGAAACGAAACCAACAGAACTTCGGGCACGAAATCCAGCGCGGCTACCTGCGCCGCCACATCCTCCTCCAGCGCGCCGATATAGGCCGGGTCGTCGTAGTAAGGCGGCAGGGTGCGCAGCGCGGGCTGCCACCGCATCTTGCCCATCGCTTCCCCCAGCCGGTCCATCACCGACGCCGTCGTCGCCCCCGAATATTGAGGATAGAGAGGGGCAACCAGGATACGGTCGTACCCGGCGTCTTTCATCGCCTGCAGGCGTGAAGGGATCGAGGGATTGCCGTAACGCATCGCCCAGTCCACCTTCACACCGTCTCCCAGCAGAACCTGAAGTGCCCGGGCCTGCGCGGCGGTGATCGCGGCCAGCGGAGATCCCTGCTCGGTCCAGACCTGGGCATAGGCGTGGGCGGACTTGGCCGGGCGAGTGCGCAGGATGATCCCGTGCAGGATCGGCTTCCAGGCAATAGCCGGAATCTCCACCACGCGCCGGTCGGAAAGAAATTCGGCGAGATAACGGCGCACGGCAGCCGGGGTCGGCGCATCGGGCGTACCCAGATTGACCAGCAGCACGCCGATCTTGCCGGTTGCGATTTGCGGGTGGTCGGCGGGAGGGCAAACAGGGGTCATCACAGGTCCTCGCCAAAGAAAGGCAGGCGGCGCAGGCGCAGGCCCGTCGCCGAATAAAGCGCGTTGGCGACTGCCGGGGCGACAGCAGCCACGCCCAGTTCGCCGGGATCGGCAGGCGGCGCCTTGCTATCGATGAACTCGACCTCGATCGCAGGGCAATCCGCCAGCGTGGGAAGCCCCATCGCGCCAAGGCTTTCGCTGTCGGGGCGGCCGCCCTCATAACGGACGGAGCAGCCCAGCGCGAGCCCGAGGCCGAAGACGAGGCCGCCCTCGATCTGCTGGCGGGCGATGTCGAAATTGACGATCCGGCCGATGTCGGCGACCACGCTCAGGCGGTCCACGCGCACGCCGTTTTCATCGCGCCGGGCGCTGGCGACAACGGCGATGCGCCCCTCTCCCATTACATGGCAGGCAATGCCCTGACCGCTCGCATCGCCGCCGCCGCCCCACTGCGACAGCGCCGCGACGCGCTGGAGACATTCCGCAAGGCGCGTGTCCTTGCCCAGCATCGCCATACGGTACGACAGCGGTTCCCGGCCTGCCTTATGGGCGAGTTCGTCGACGAAGCTCTCGTTGAAGAAAGCCGTCCACGCGTGGGCATTGCCGCGCATCCGGGCCGTGGGCAGCCCGATCTTCACCGGGACATGGTCGACCACGAGGTTGGGGATATCGTAAGGAGGCACCGCGCCTTCAACCGCCATCGGGTCCGCCTTGCCGGCGACCGCGTCGAGGGCGGCGAAGGGCGTGTCGCCATCCAGCAGGCGGCGGCCGAATTCGCGGGCAGTCGCAGGAACGGCGATGCGGACGCGCCAGCCAGCGATGGACCCTTCGGCGTCCACCCGCGCGCCCATCACTGCTGCTACCGGCGCGCGGGGAAGCCCGGCGCGGAATTCCTCGCGGCGGGTCCAGGCGAGCTGTACCGGTTTGCCGATGGCCTTGGCGATCACGGCCGCTTCCACTGCGGGCTCGTTTTCCAGCCGGCGGTCGAAACTGCCCCCGATCGCCATCGGATAAAGAACGACGTCGCGGGCATCGATGCCAATGGCGCGGGCAGCCGCTTCGCGGGCGGCCTGGGGGGCCTGCGTGCCCGCCCAGAGTTCAAGGCGACCTTCGCTGAAATGCGCGGCGGCGGCGGCGGTCTCGATCGCGATGTGAAGGGCTGGGGCGACTTCGTAGCGCAGCTGGAGCGGCAGGCCGCCGCGCAGGCTTTCGCGGTCGCCCTGTGTGTGGATCGTCGCGGCATCGGCCGTGTGCATGGCCTCGTCCATCGCCGCGTCCACAAGGTTGGAATCGGCCCCGGCGGCCACCTTGAAGCGCGGCGCCATGCGGGTCAGGGCGGCCTGCGCGGTCCAGCCGTCGGTCGCCACTGCTGCGACCCAGGCTCCGCCATTCGTCATGCCGCGCACGATGCCGAGATACCCGCGCATGCCCTTGACGGCTGCTTCGTCGAGCCCGGAGATCGACGTGTTCAAACCGATCGGTGCATGGGCGATCGCCGCATGGACCATGCCCGGCAGACGCACATCGCCTGCGAAGGTCAACGAACCGTCGACTTTTGCGGGCAGGTCGAGGCGAGGATAGCGCAGCGGGGCGCCGGGGGGAAACTCGCCCGGCCGCTCTGCCATGGCTTCGGCGCGTAGCGGCGGGGGGGACGGCGGCGAAAACGCGGCGGCTTCCTCGGCCAGCGGGCCGAAGGGCAGGCGCTTTCCTTCATGAGTGACGAAGCCGTTCGCTGCCTCGCATTCCTCCCAGGAAACGTTCCAGCGAGTGGCCGCCGCCTGCATCAGCATCGCCCGCGCCGAGGCTGCGGCGGCGCGGGCCGGGCCTTCGTAGGCGGCCAGTTCAGTGCCGTCGGCGGTGACGTTGAACAATCGGTCCTGCGCCCATCTGCGGGTCAACAGGTCTTCCGGCTGGTCGGCCAGAGAGGGAGCCAGCGGCATCCACAGCGGCGCCCATTTCGCCGCCAGCGCGAGATTGGCGTAAAGCGCGCTGACCGGCGCGGGCTCCACCGCAACCTGCCGCCAGTCCGCGCCCAGTTCGTGGGCGACCACTTGCGGGATCAGCGTGGTGATGCCCTGCCCCATCTCGACTTGCGGCACCGCCACGGTAACGACACCGTCGCTGCCGATCTTGATCCAGGCGTCGAAGGCGAACTCGCCGTCGCCCGGTTCCAGCGGGAAGGGGTAGCTGCGCGGACGCAGCATGTAGCCGAGCGCAAGGCCGCCGCCGGCCAGCGCTCCGACAAGAATGCCGCGCCGGGTGACCGCCATCAGGGCGCCGTGTCCAGCCATTCGCCCACCGCCTGCGCGAGCGCGGCGAAGGCTTCGGCCTGCGGGCCTTCGCCGGCAGCCGTGGGCGTGCCTGCATCGCCCTCGCGGCGGATCGCGATGTGCAGCGGAATGCGGCCCAGGAACGGGACGTTCATCTCTCGGGCCGCGTCTTCCGCGCCGCCGGAACCGAACGGATCGCTGACCTCGCCGCAGTGGGGACAGGCGTATCCGGCCATGTTCTCGACCACGCCGATCACCGGCACGCCGCCCTTGGTGAACAGTTCGGCGGCGCGCGCCGCGTCCATCAGCGCGAGGTCCTGCGGGGTGGAGACGATCACCGCGCCCGCCGGCTTGAAGCGCTGGAGCATGGTGAGCTGCACATCGCCGGTGCCGGGCGGCAGATCGATGACAAGCAGCTCCGCGCTGTCCCAATGCGCCTCGACCAGCTGGATCAGAGCGCCCGCGATCTTGGGCCCGCGCCAGGCGATGGCCTGCCCCGGCGGCGTGAGATGCGCCATCGACAGCACCGGCACGCCGCAAGGGCTCTGCACCGGCACCAGCTTGCCCTGATGCGCCACTGCGCGGGTGCCTTCGGTTCCCAGAAGGCGGGCCTGCGAGGGCCCGTAGATGTCCGCGTCGACAAGGCCGACTTTTCGCCCCGAACGCGCCAGCGCAACGGCCAGATTGGCGGCCAGCGTCGACTTGCCGACACCGCCCTTGCCCGAGCCGACCGCGATGATACGCGGGCCTTTACGCGGCGCGGGCACAGGCTCGGCCTTGTCCGCCATCATCGCCACATGCACTTCGGAAACGCCCGCGGCGCCCGACAGCGCGCCTTTGATTTCGACCTCCAGCCTTTCGCGGGCCAACGAGCCAAGCCCGGCGGCGTCAAGCACGAGGATCGCCCGGCCGCCGACCAGCCGCAGCGATTGTAGGCGCGCCCCGGCGTCTCCCGGCAGCAGGGCCTTCAGGGCGCCGCCGCTTCCATCGCCTGTTCCTTCGCCGCTGTTCACTCTTGTCTCCGGGATGTTTCCGGTTTGCTTCCGGTTGGGGACCTCTCCCCAAATCACGCCGCTCAGGTGGCGTACCCGAGGAAAAAGGGCAAGAGAGGCACTGTTATTTGCCCGAGGTGTTCTTATAGATAGCCTCATGAAAGCTTTCGGTGGAGCAGGAACGCGCGGCAACGCGCCCGGAGACGACGCAGCACAAGACGGGGTCTTGGCCATGGCCGGCCGCAACAGCCCATGGGGCGGTGGCGGCGGCGATGGAGGCGATGACACCGGCTCCGGCCATGACGGCTCCGGCAACGATGGACAGTCCGGCGAAGAAGGCGACGCGCCTTCCGCCGACGCGCCCGATGGCAAGGGTGCCGACGGCAAGGGCGATGAAGGCCGGCGCGGTCCGCGCAATCCCTGGCTGCCCAGCGGCGACACTCCGCCGCCCCGGCGCTCGGCCGGGATCGAGGACATTTTTCGCAGTCGCGATCCGCGTCGCACAGGCGGCGGCGGACCGGGACGCGGCCCTGGCGGCGGCGGCGGAATGGGCGGCGGGTTCCCCAACTTTCCGCGCCGGCCCGACGGGTCTTCGTGGTTGCCGCTGGGCATCGGCGCGGCGGTCGTCGTCGTGCTCGGCATTTCCAGCCTGCATATCCTGGGCCCCAAGGAGCAGGGCGTGGTGACGCGGCTCGGGCAATATTCGCGGACCATCGATTCCGGCACCAGCCTGACCCTGCCCTGGCCGATCGAGCAGGTGGAGGTGGCCGACGTGCGCTCGTTCTCGGTGGACATGATCCCCGACGACGAAAACGAGAAGCTGATGCTGACCAGCGACAAGAGCCTGGTCGACCTCAGCTATCTGGTTCGCTGGAACATCAAGGACCTCAAGAACTACACCTTCCGCCTGGCCGATCCCAAGGAGACCGTGCGCGAAGTGGCAGAGGCCGCGATGCGTGCCTCGATCGCCCAGATCACTCTGGCCGACGCACTCTCGGGTTCGGGCCGCGCCAAAGTGGAGCAGGACGTGCGCGAGCGCATGCAGCGCATCCTCGACGGCTATCGCTCGGGCGTGTCCATCCAGGGCGTCGAGATCAAGAAGGCCGATCCGCCCGCCAAGACCAAAGGCGCGTTCGACCAGGTCAACGTCGCCCAGCAGGAAGCCGAGCGCGACCGTTCGGAAGCCCGCGCCTGGGCCCAGCAGGTCATTGCCCGCGCCGAGGGTGACGCCACTGCCTTCGACAAGGTCTACGAACAGTACAAGCTGGCACCCGAGGTCACCAAGCGCCGCATGTATTACGAGACGATGGAACGCGTGATCCGCGACAACGACACGGTGGTCGCCGAAAAAGGCGTGACCCCCTACCTGCCGCTGTCCGAATTCAAGCGCCGTGCAGCGCCTGCCGACAGCGCCTCCGCCGCGCCTGCGGGAACCGTAACGGCGCCCGCCGCCCCGACCGCCGACACCAAGGGAGGCCTGTGATGAGCAACCCCTGGCAGGACTACAAAGCCGCATGGATCGCCGCCGGCGCCGTTGCCGTTGGCCTGATGCTCAGCGTCATCATCGTCCCCGAGGACCAGCAGGCCGTCGTGGTGCGCACCGGCAAGCCGGTGAACGTCTATAACGCGTACTCCGAGAAAGCCGATTTCGGGCAGACCGATGCCGGCGTCCACTTCCGCATTCCGCTGATCGAACAGGTCATCCGCATCGACAAGCGGCTGCTTTCGGTCGACATGCAGCAGCAGCAGGTGCTTTCCACCGACCAGCAGCGGCTCAACGTCGATGCCTATGCCCGCTACCGCATCGTCGATCCCGTGCGCATGGTCGAAAGCGCCGGCACCGCCGAGCGCGTGACCCAGCAGCTGGAGCCGATCCTGTCGTCCGCCGTCCGTCAGGAACTGGGCAAGCGCACGTTCCAGTCGCTGCTCACCGCCGAGCGCGGCGAGGCGATGGAGAACATCCGCAAGAGCCTCGACCACGAAGCCCGCGAATACGGCGCCCAGATCGTCGACGTGCGCATCAAGCGCGCCGACCTTCCCGAGGGCGCGCTGGCAGCGGCCTTCACCCGCATGGAAGCAGGACGCCAGGAAGAAGCCAAGACGATCGCCGCGCGCGGCCAGCGCGACGCCCAGATCATCCGCGCCGACGCCGATGCCCAGGCCTCGAAGATTTATGCCGCGGCCTTCGGCAAGGATGCCTCGTTCTACGACTTCTACCGGGCGATGCAGAGCTACTCGGTGTCCTTCGCCAAGGACCAGGGCGGCAAGACGATCCTGCTCTCGCCTGACAACGCCTATCTGAATCATTTTCGGGAGCCGTAAGCCCTCCCGTCAGTTTGACGGGGGGCCGCTGTCGCCCGAAGCCAGCAGAATAGCGGATATCGCATCATTCAAATCCGGTTAAGCTCACTAGGCCTCAATCGGTGGTGAGTTTCCCGGTCGGTGCGACAGCAGAGACCTTACGGAGGAATCAAAGGACGTGAAGCCCGTGCGATACGCTTATGGATTGACCAGCGCGCTCCTTCTTGGAGGCGCAGCTGCCACGCTCGTCACCGGCTACCCCGCAGGCGCGCAGGTGGCCCAGAACGAATCCAGCGAGATGTCGAAGATGGTCCCGCGCGCAGGCGCCCCGGCCAGCTTCGCAGACCTGACAGCCCAGCTTGCGCCGGCCGTCGTCAACATCTCCACCCGCCAGAAGGTGCAGGTCGCCGGCGGCGCCGGCGCGAACCCCTTCGCCGGCACCCCGTTCGAGGGCCTGTTCGGCGGCCAGGGCGGCGGCGGAGCCCCGCAGACGCGTGAGGCGCAGTCCCTCGGGTCTGGCTTCATCGTCTCGGCCGATGGCTATCTGGTGACCAACAATCACGTCATCACCGCCGAGGGCAAGGGCCAGGTCGAATCGATCACGGTCACCATGCCCGATGGCACCGAATACCCCGCCAAGCTGATTGGCAAGGATGCCGCATCGGATCTGGCAGTGCTGAAGATCGACGCCAAGAAGGCCCTGCCCTTCGTGAAGTTCGGCGATTCGCGCAGCGCCCGCGTGGGTGACTGGGTGGTCGCCATCGGCAACCCGTTCGGGCTGGGCGGCACGGTCACGGCGGGTATCGTCTCGGCCGTCTACCGCAACACCGGCGCGGGCGGCGCCTACGATCGCTACCTGCAGACCGACGCCTCGATCAACCGCGGCAACTCGGGCGGCCCGATGTTCGACATGACCGGCCAGGTCATCGGCATCAACAACGCGATCTTCTCGCCCACCGGAGGCAGCGTCGGCATCGGTTTCGCCATTCCGGCTGAAACCGCCGCCCCGCTCGTCCAGAAGCTCATCAAGGGCGAGGCGATCGAGCGCGGCTATCTGGGCGTTCGCATCCAGCCGATCAACGAGGACCTCGCGGACTCGCTCGGCCTTGAGCACAACAAGGGCGAATTCATCCAGATGGTCGAGCCTGATGGCGCGGCCGCGAAGTCCGGGATGCAGGCCGGCGACGTCGTCGTGAAGGTCAACAACAAGGAAGTGACGCGCGACCAGAACCTCTCGTTCCTGGTCTCCAACGTTGCTCCCGGCGCCCGTATCCCGATCGAGGTGATCCGCAACGGCAAGCGCGTGACCCTGAACGCCACGGTCGCCAAGCGCCCGACCGAGGAGGAACTGCAGCAGTCCTTCGACGCGAACTCCGAACAGGGTGACGATTCGTTCAACAACGCGCCGACCCAGCAGGAGCAGGGCGCGGTGGAGAAGTCGCTGGGCATGTCGGTGACCCCGCTGACCTCGCAGATCGCCCGCCAGCTCGGCGCCGCCGATGGGACCAAGGGCGTCGTCGTCGTCGCCGTCGATCCCAGCTCGGACGCCGGACAAAAGGGCTTCGCGCGCGGCTTCATCATCCTGGAGGCCAACGGCAAGCCCGTCACCAACCAGGCCGACCTCAATGCGGCGGTTGCCGCCGTCAAGGCCGATGGCCGCTCGGCGATCCTGCTGCGCGTCCAGCCGCGCGGCCAGCCCGCCACCTTCGTGCCGGTCCGCCTGCGCTGACCTGCACAACTACGTGACGCGAAACGCCCGCCGGAGCGATCCGGCGGGCGTTTTCGTTTGTGCCCGCGGTGCGGCAGATCTCTACAGCGCAGCCACCTATTCGCGGCCACATAGCTTGTACGGAGCGACATCTTGGGCAGGAGGCGGTTTCAGGCCGTAGCGACCGGCACCCTGTTCAAAGCCCCGGAAAGTACCGGACAGGTGCGATGAAATGCCAGTCGAGCGGCGCGCCGCGCAGCTATCCGGCCATTCGCAAGCGTCAGCGGGCGGCAACCCGTGTCCCCGCCGATCCTTGCTCACGATGAAGAGGATCGGCCGTTCCGTTTCAGAACGGCCGTGCTCAGAACTGCGTACCGGGCGTCCGTGTGCCCGTTGCCCTGGGCATAGGCACTACACGCGGCGGCGCTTGCGTGGGCCGCGCACCCGGGTAGCCGGCGCCCTGCCCCTGTCTCATGCCCGGGTCCTCCCGTCCGCGCCCGGTCGCCCGGTCGAGGAAATCTTCGCCCACGGCTGGCGGCGGTGCACCTTGCCCCCCGCCCTGCGGTCCGTAGTCGGGCACCATGGCGGGTCCGGGAACTTCCGAACCGTCCTCGTAGCGCGGCTGGTCGCCGATGCCCGGACCGACATCGGGGCGCACCATGTTGCCGTTCTCGTCGGTGTAGTAATAGTCGTCGGGGTTGCCCTGCATCTGCTCGTCGTCAGGCTCCAGCTGCCACTCGGGGAGCTTGAGCTGGGTATCGAACTGCTCGACCGGGCGCTTGGCGACGGCAACCTTCATGTAGTCGGCAAAGGCCCGCGCCGGCGCGTGCCCGCCTGACAGGCCGGGCACCGGCTTGGCATCGTCACGGCCCATCCATACGCCCGTGGTGATGCCGCTGGAGAAGCCCAGGAACCAGCCGTCCTTGTTCGAACTGGTGGTGCCGGTCTTGCCTGCGACCGGGCGGCCGATCTGCGCCGCGCGCGCGGTGCCGGTGGCAACGGTGGTCTGCAGCAGATCGGTGATGCCGGCAGCGACGTAGTGCGGCACCAGCACCGAACCGGGTACCGACTTGTGTTCGTAGAGCAGTTCACCAGAAGTCGTCGTCACCTTGACGATGCCGTAAGGCTCGACCGAGGTGCCGCCGGCCGAAACGGCGGCGAAGGCGCGGGTCATGTCGATCACGCGCACTTCGGAAGTACCCAGCACCATGGCGGGCTTGGTGTTGATCTGGCTGGTGATGCCAAAGCGCTTGGCCATGCTGGCGACGGTGCCGAAACCGACCTCATTGCCCAACTGCGCGGCGATGGTGTTCTTGGAATAGGCGAAAGCGGTGCGGATATCGATCTGCCCGGCGAATGTGCGCCCGGCGTTCTGCGGGCTCCAGCCGTCGATCGTCACCGGCTCGTCTACCACGTGATCGTCAGGGGTGTACCCCGCCTCCAGCGCGGCCAGATAGACGAACAGCTTCCAGGCCGAGCCGGGCTGGCGCAGCGCGCTGGTGGCGCGGTTGTAGTTCGAATTGACGTAATCGGTGCCGCCCACCATCGCTAGAACCGCGCCGTCGCGGTCCAGGCTGACGAGCGCGCCCTGCGCGCCCTTGGGCGCATTGGCGTCGACCGCCTTGGTCGCCGCGTTCTGCATGTCCGGGTCCAGCGTGGTCCAGACCTCGATCGGCTCGTTGTTCTCAGGCAGCAGCATGTCGAGCTGGGGCAGTGCCCAGTCGGTGAAGTAGCGGACCGAATTCTGACCCTTTTCCTTCGCCACGCTGACGTTCGAGAAGTCTACGTTCTCGGCCTCGCTCTGCGTGATCACGCCCTCGCGGGCCATCAGGCTGAGCACGACTTTGCCGCGCCCGATCGCCGCCTCGACATCGGCCGTGGGCGAGTAGTTCGACGGCGCCTTGACGAGACCCGCGATGATCGCGGCCTCGGCGGTCGACAGCTCGGTGCCGGGGTGGCCGAAGAACTTTCGGCTGGCCGCGTCCACGCCGTAGGCGCCGCCGCCGAAATAGACCTTGTTCAGGTACAGCTCAAGGATCTGGTCCTTGGTGAACTTGCGTTCCAGTGCCAGTGCCAGCACCATTTCGCGCGCCTTGCGAGTCCACGAACGGGTGTTGTTGAGGAAGATGTTGCGCGCCAGCTGCTGGGTGATCGTCGACGTCGCCTTGGCGCGGTGGTCCGTGGTGAACGAGACATAGACCGCGCGGGCCAGGCCGATCGGATCGACGCCGGGATGCCGGCGGAAACGGCGATCCTCCACCGAAACCAGCGCATCGCGCATGATCGGCGGGATATCGTTATAGGTCAGCCACCGGCCATAACTGGGCCCGAGCGAAACCAGTTCGCGGCCGTCGCGCGCGCGCACGACGATCATCTGGCCGTTCTGGCTGCTCTTGAGGGCGCCGTAGTCAGGCAGTTCGCGCATCGTGAAGAAGATCGCGGTGCCCAGGAAGATCGCACCGAGCAACGCCAGCGCGGCGCCCCAGACGAGGACCCCGCGCACGATGCGCCGCCAAAGCGGCTTCTGTGCTGGCTTCGTGGATGCGCCGCGGGTCTCGCGGCTGCGGCCGGAATTCTTGGCCATGGGTAAGGTGGAAACCCCGATTTAGGACAGATGTAATGGTCGGTCCTACACCTTGCACGGCGATTTGTAACCCGAGGTGAACACCGATTGTTCCTCCCCGAAACCCGTTCGGGGAGGGTCTCGCCTCAGTCCTTGGGCTCGAAATCCAGCGAGGCGCTGTTGATGCAGTAGCGCAGGCCCGTGGGTCCAGGTCCATCGGGAAACACATGGCCCAGATGGCCTTCGCACTTGGCGCAGGTTACCTCGGTGCGCACCATGCCGTGCGAAACATCGCGGTGCTCATCGACCGCACTGCCCTCGACCGGCGCGGTGTAGCTTGGCCAGCCGCAGCCCGAATTGAACTTGTCGTCCGAGGCGAACAGCGGCGCCCCGCAGCCTGCGCAGGTGTAGAGGCCTTCCTGCTTGTTCTTGTCATACTTGCCGGTGAAGGCCCGCTCGGTGCCGGCCTGGCGCAGGACGTGGTACTGCTCCGGCGTCAGGCGGTCGCGCCATTCGGCTTCGGTGAGTTCGATCTTGTCGGTCATGCAAGGGCTCCTTTGCCCGCAGATATGGGTGGAAATGCGCTGCGATTCCAGAGGCGGCTCTACCCTGGGCGCCTGGCGGCGTAAGGCGTGCCGTCCTTGCGACAATACCCGTCCTCTCCGAACTGCATGTCGATGTCGGAATAGGCGCCCGATCCGTCCGGGTTTCCCGCGCTCACCGCGATGAACGTGCAGTCCGCGTCGCTCTCGTTAATGAGGTGGTGCCCGTCGGTGACGCCCTTCGCCCAGGCGCAGATGTCGCCGGGGCGCAGGACCGTGCGGCCGCTGTCCTCCACCAGCACCGCCTCGCCCGTCAACATGACCAGCAATTCGTCCTCGTCGTCATGCCAGTGGCGCTGGCTGGACCAGGCACCGGGCTTCAGGACGACATGGCTGGCGCCCATCTCGGTCAATCCCCCGGCAGGAGCGAGGCGCCGCCACCAGCGGCCCTGAACCGCAGCATCGAAAGGCGCAGGATAGCCGGTGCGGTTCGACTGCGCGATAGTTTCAATGTCCAGTTTGGGCATATCCCGCGCTGTGCTCCCTATGGTCATGGATAAGGTGTTGTGCGATGGCGCTCGCCTATGTCCCAGACCGCATCCCTCTCCGCAAGCGTCGTCGAACTGGCCGAAGCGCTGATTGCCTGTCCCAGCGTCACCCCGGCAACCGGCATGGTGTTCGACTGCCTCGAAGGCCAGCTTGCCCCGCTCGGCTTCGAGATCACCCGCTTCCTTGCGGGCGACGCGCCGGACGGGCCGGTCGAGAATCTGTTCGCGGTGCGGCGCGGCCCGGCGGGTTCACGCCATTTCTCCTTCGCCGGCCACCTCGACGTGGTGCCGCCGGGCGAAGGCTGGACCAGCGGCGCGTTCCTGCCCGAACGGCGCGGAGAACTGCTCTATGGACGCGGCGCGGTGGACATGAAGGGCTCGATCGCGGCGATGGTCGCCGCAGTGGCGCAGATCCCGGCGGACGCAGGCACGATCAGCTTCATCATCACCGGCGACGAGGAAGGCCCGGCGCGCTTCGGCACCCTCGCCCTGATCGACCTGATGCGCGAAAAGGGGGAAATCCCCGACCTCTGCCTCGTCGGAGAGCCTACTTCGGTGAACCGCCTGGGCGACATGATGAAGGTGGGCCGGCGCGGTTCGGTCAACATCTGGCTCGAGGTCGAGGGCGTGCAGGGCCACGTCGCCTACCCCCACCTTGCCGACAATCCGGTCACCAAGCTGGTCGCCATGCTCGCTGAACTGGACGCCATCGTCCTTGATGAAGGCACCGACTGGTTCCAGGCCAGCAACCTGGAAGTGACCGACCTGACCGTGGGCAACCCCGCCACCAACGTCATCCCGGCCAAGGCCAGCGCACGGATCTCGATCCGCTTCAATGACCTGCACACCGGCGAACAGCTTGCCCGCCGGGTAAGCGAAATCGCGCAGGCCCACGGCGGCTCTGCCCGCCCGGTGATCTCGGGCGAGGCATTTTTGACCCAGCCCGGCCCTTTTTCGGCCATGCTGGCAGAGGCGATCGAGGCAGAGACCGGCGTCACGCCGGAGCTTTCGACCAGCGGCGGCACGTCGGACGCGCGCTTCCTCAAGGACCTTTCGCCCGTCATCGAGTTCGGTCTGTGCAACGCGACGATGCACAAGCGCGACGAGGCCGTGGCGATCGCCGATCTGGAAACGCTGGTGCGCATCTATGCCCGCGTGACGCTGGCGGCGCTCGCCCCGATCTGAACGCAGCCCGCAGATAATGCAGCGCAATCCCTGAAAGACCGCGAACAACCGGGCGGAGCATCGTTGACCGGAGAGGTCACGCTGTTACTCTCCGCCGCAATATCATTGCGAGGGTTCTAATGGGCAAGCGCCTGACGCTTTATATCATCATCGGCATGGTGCTCGGCCTGATCGTCGGCTGGGCACTCCATGCAGGTCTGCCCGCAGGCGATCCCCGGCTGGCGCAGTGGACCGAATATCTCAAGCTGCTGCCCGACGTCTTTCTCAAGCTGATCAAGATGATCATCGCGCCGCTGGTCTTCGCGACGATCGTCACCGGCATCGCCGGCATGGGCGACAGCGCGGCATTGGGCCGCATCGGCGGCAAGGCGCTGGCCTGGTTCATCTCGGCCAGCCTGATCTCGCTGGCGCTGGGGCTGGTGCTGGTCAACCTGTTCCAGCCGGGCGTCGGCGCGGGGCTTGAGACGGGTAACGATCTCGGCACGCTCGAAATGGGCGAACTGACGCTTCACCACTTCATCCTCGAGATTTTCCCGAGCAGCGCCATCGATGCCATGGCGCAGAACAATATTCTCCAGATCCTCGTCTTCTCGGTGTTCGCGGGGGTCGGCCTCACCGCCATCGGTGAAAAAGGCGCGATCATCGTCACCGTCACCGAGGCCCTCGCCGAACTGATGCTGCAGATCACCGGATACGTGATGCGTTTTGCGCCTTTTGCGGTGTTCGGCGCACTGGCCAGCGTGATCGCGGCGCGGGGCCTTGGCATCATCGTCACTTACGGCGTGCTGGTGACCGAGTTCTATTTCGCGATGCTGCTGCTGTGGTTGCTGCTGTTCCTAGTGGGGGCTGTGTTCCTGCGTGGGCGCATCATCACCCTGTTTCGCTATATCCGCGAACCGCTGCTGCTCAGTTTCTCGACCGCCTCGTCCGAAGCGAGCCTGCCCAAGCTGTTCGAACAGCTAGACCGCTTCGGTGTGCCGCGCCGCATTTCGGGCTTCATCCTGCCGCTGGGCTACAGCTTCAACCTCGACGGCTCGATGATCTACATGACCTTCGCGTCAATGTTCATCGCCCAGGCTTACGGCATCCATGTGCCCATCGGATCGCAGATCCTGATGCTGCTGACCTTGATGGTCAGTTCCAAGGGCATCGCAGGGGTGCCGCGCGCCAGCCTCGTGGTGATCGCGGCCACGCTCACGCAGTTCGGTCTGCCGGTGGAAGGCATCGCCCTGCTGCTGGGCGTCGACACCTTCCTCGATATGGGCCGCTCGGCGACCAACGTGGTCGGCAATGCGGTCGCCACTGCCGTCATCACCCGCAGCGAAGGAATGCTGCAACCACCGATGGATCCCGATGCCGATGCGCTCCCCTCCCCCAGCCACACGGCATCGGATGGGCGCCGGGGCCTGAACATCGACCCGGAACAATACGAGAGCTGACCCGGATACACGGCTGACATCGCCGTCGTCCCGGCAAAAGCCGGGATGACGGTGATGCAAGAGCCCGCTCTTTACCTGGCCAGTTTCACCGGCACGAACGGGGCCAAGCCGCAGCCGGGGCCGCGCTGGAAGCTGCCGCCAAGTTGCTGCAACGGATATATAATGTCCTGCCGGCACAGCTGCGACAGCGACGTCTCATACGTGAATGTATCCGCCGATTTCAGGCCGTTGCACCGGTTCGGCAGCGTCACCCGCCACACCTTGTTCCCGGCCCCGCCAATGAAGTCGATCGTATGATCGTCGCGGATGCGCGTGTTGGAGAACTGGGTCAGCGGCAGGCAGTCACGTGGCTCGCCGATGGCCTCGGCGACGGGTGAGGGAGCGGGCGTCTCGCCCATCTCCCCCTGAGTACAGGCGGCTACGAGGGCCAGAAGCAGCAGGGCTGCGGGTGCCTTGTTCATGGCATTATCCTCTCATTGCAGGCGGCGAGGCTAAGTGTCTGCCCATCCGCCCTTACCTGCAAGACGGAGCCGTCAGGCTGCGGCCTTTTTCGTGCCCCGCTCCACCGATTTGTCCTTGAAAGCGCAGAGGTCCACTTCCGGGCAACGCCAGCACTCGGGCGTGCGCGCCTTGCAGATGTAGCGGCCGTGCAGGATCAGCCAGTGATGCGCGCCGACGCGAAAGGGCTGCGGCACTTTCTTCTCAAGCTGCAATTCGACCGCCAGCGGCGTCTTGCCCTTGGCAAGGCCGGTGCGGTTGCCGACGCGGAATATGTGCGTGTCGACCGCGAAGGTCTCCGCCCCGAAGGCGCAGTTCATCACCACGTTGGCGGTCTTGCGTCCCACGCCCGGCAATTCGACCATGGCGTCGCGGTCCGCCGGAACCTCGCCGCCGTGCCGGTCGACGAGGATCTGCGAAAGGGCGATGACGTTCTTCGCCTTGGTGTTGAACAGGCCGATGGTCTTGATGTGCTGCTTGAGGCCTTCCTCGCCCAGTTCGACCATCTGCGCGGGCGTCTTCACTTCGCGAAACAGCGCCCGCGTCGCCTTGTTGACGCCCACATCGGTGGATTGCGCGGACAGCGTCACCGCCACCAGCAACTGGTAGGTATTGCCATACTCCAGCTCCGTTTCGGGCGAGGGATTGGCCTCGGCGAGACGGCGGAAGAATTCGAAGACGTCGGCCTTCTTCAAAGGTCCAGAACCTCGGGCATCGTGTAGCGGCCGGGCGCCTTGCCGATCAGCCACTGCGCCGCGCGCACCGCGCCCTTGGCGAAGATGCCCCGGTTCTCGGCAAGGTGCGAAAAAGACAGGCGCTCGTTATCGGCAAGGAAATGCACGGTGTGATCGCCCGCCACGGTGCCGCCGCGCAGAGCCGCAAAGCCGATGGTGCCCGCCTCGCGCTTGCCGGTGATACCGTCGCGCCCGCGTACTGCGGTGTCGGCCAGGGTGAGTTCGCGCCCCTGCGCCGCCGCTTCGCCCAGCAGGATCGCGGTGCCCGATGGGGCGTCCACCTTCATGCGGTGGTGCGTCTCGACGATTTCGATGTCCCAGTCCTCGCCAAGCCGCGATGCCGCCTCACGCACGAGGTGGGCGAGCAGGGTGACGCCGAGCGAGGTGTTGCCGGTCTGCAAAACGGGAATGCTCTGGGCGGCGGCATCGATCAGCCAGTGGTGGCGTTCTTCAAGGCCGGTGGTGCCGATAACGATCGGCAGTCCAGCCGCGATTGCCGCATCAAGGTTGCCTTCCAGCGCGCCGGGGCTGGAGAAGTCGATCAGGATATCGGCTGCGCCAGCGATGGCTGAAACGTCACCGCCCTGGTCGACGCCGCCCGCCAGATCTTCGCCCGCATCGGCGATGGCTGCCGCGATCGCCTGACCCATGCGGCCCTGGCTGCCGATGATACCGATTCGTGTCACGCAACTGTCTCCAGACGGGCGTCATGCTGAACCCCTCGTCCCCGCTCGGGACAAAGCTTGTTTCAGCATTCATCGTGCCCCAAACTCAGCGCAGCGAATGGCGCACAATGGCCCTTGAAACAAGCTTTGTCCCGAGCGGGGACGAGGGGTTCAGGGTGACGAACAGGAAATCCGATGTCCGATATCCGCAAGATCGTGATCCTCACCGGCGCGGGCGTTTCCTCCGAGAGCGGCATCGACACCTTCCGCGCCGAAGGCGGCCTGTGGGAGCAGCACCGGGTCGAGGACGTAGCCACGCCCGAAGCCTTCGAGCGCGATCCAGACCTCGTGTTGCGGTTCTACGACATGCGGCGAGAGGCGATCCAGACCAAAGCCCCCAACGCCGCTCACCTCGCTCTGGCCAGGCTGGACGCCGAATGGGCCGGAGACCTGCTTATCGTCACCCAGAACGTCGACGACCTGCACGAGCGCGCCGGGGCCAGGCGCGTCCTGCACATGCATGGCGAACACCTGAGCGTCTGGTGCACCGCCTGCGATGCGCGCTCACGCTGGACCGAAACGCTGATCGAGCGCCCGCCTTGCCCGGAATGCGGTGAACCAGCGCTACGCCCCGACATCGTGTGGTTCGGCGAGATGCCCTACCGGATGGACGATATCTTCGCCGCGCTGGAGGATGCCGATCTGTTCGTCTCCATCGGCACCTCGGGCGCGGTCTATCCCGCCGCTGGTTTCGTTCGCAACGCCCGCGAACTGGGTGCGGCGACGCTGGAACTCAACCTGGAGCCGAGCCAGGGCACGGGATGGGTCGACGAAGCGCGCCATGGCCCCGCGACGCAGGTGGTTTCGGACTGGGTGGAGGAGATACTTGGCCCTCCCCGGTAACGGGAAGGATCAGCCACAAGCCTTGCAGGCCGGGTCCTTGGCGATCTTCAGCGGACGCATCGAGGACGCCATCCCGTCGATGAGGTGCAGCGTACCGAACTGCGGCTCGCCGAAAGCCGCATGGCCGGCCAGCAACACCCGCATCGCCTGCATTGCCGCGAACGTGCCGACCATGCCGACCATCGCGCCCAATACCCCGTCGGCAGCGCAGGTGTCGCAGTCCACCGCGTCAAAGGCATCGCCCACAAAGCAGCGGTAGCAGGCCTGATCCGGCAAGTGCCCGGCGAAATTCGCCACCTGCCCCTGAAACCGACCGATCGCCGCACTGGTCAGCGGGATGCCCAGTTCCACACAGGTATCTGACACGAGCAGCCGAGTCGCGAAGTTGTCACAGCCGTCCAGTACCAGGTCAGCGCCGGAAAGAATCTCGTGCGCGTTGATAGTCCCCATCCGCGCGATCACGGGTTCAACCTTCAGGCCAAGATCAAAACGCCGCACCCATTCGGCTGCCGTTTCCGCCTTGGGCCTGCCGACATCCGATGGCGTATAAATCGTCTGGCGCTGAAGGTTGCTGATGTCGATGACGTCATCGTCCACCAGAGTCAGTCGGCCTATGCCGGCTGCAGCGAGGTATTGCAGGGAAGGACTGCCTATCCCGCCGCAGCCGACAAGCACCACATGCGCGTCCGACAACGCGACCTGCCCTGTACCGCCCACTTCGGGCAGCACGATATGCCGGGCGAATCGCGCCAGACGGTCGGTCGTAAGGCTCATGATTCGGGAGTGTCCTCGGGCAGCCGCTCCTTGACGAAGCCATGCATGCCGAACCACCACTGCAGGGCGATGACGCCGCCCTTGGCCGGTTGCAGCATGCCCAGCATCATCGCCAGCGCCAACGGCACCAGGATCGCCATCATTGCCACCGGCCCCAGTTCGAAATCGAGCGAGAGCATGATAATCAGAGGCGCCATCAGGTGCCCGGTAACGATCATGGCGATGTAGGCGGGAAAGTCGTCCGCGCGCTGCGGTGTCAGGTCCAGCACGCAGACCGGGCAATGCTCGCGCGGCTTGAGCCACTTGCGAAATAGCCCTCCCTGCTTGCAGCGCGGGCAGCGGGCGCGAACGCCGCGCAGAAGGGCTTGTCCGAAAGTGGCAGGTATCATCCGGCCAGCGCCTACAACATGTGCGCCAAGGGGTGAAGCGACAAAGGGACGCAGCATGCGCCCGGCCCCCTGTCCGGCGCGTCAGGATCCGGTGACGTGAACCTGGTTGCGGCCCGCGTTCTTGGCGGCATAGAGCGCTGCATCGGCCTGTTTTGTGGCATCGCCCAGCTGCGCGAACGTACGCACCGGCGCGAGGCCGCAGGAAAATGTCACGGCCCGGTCCTCGACGCCCAGCCCGGTGTCGAGCGCGACGGTGGCGCGCAGGCGCTCCATGACCAACCGCGCTTCGTCGAGCGTGGTGTCGGGCAGCAGCACCGCGAATTCCTCGCCGCCCCAGCGCGCGCAGATATCGCTGCGGCGCAGGTAATCCTCGATCCTGCGGGCGAGCGACTTGAGCAGCTGGTCGCCGGTGTCGTGGCCGTACTGATCGTTGATCGACTTGAAGTGATCGATGTCGATGATGGCAAAGACCGCGTTACTCCTGCCACGCAGGACCTGCTCCGCCGAATCGAGGAAACCGCGGCGATTGCGGATGCCGGTCAGCGGATCGCGTTCGGCCGCATCGACCAGTTGTTCGATCCGCGCGGCAGTCTCGTTGGCGGCAGTGGTCACACCGGTGAGCAGCCTGCCGACAAGATCCTCGCCGCCTGCGGGGACGACAACGATGCGCTCGCCGTTCTGGATCGCTGCGAGCATGGCCGTAGCCTCGCCGATCGGAGCCAGAAGCGCGTTGATCGCAGCAAGGCCGAGGCCCGTGCCTACCAATGTGGCGGCCAGCAGCGTCAGCAACGTGGGCAGCTGCCAGTGCCCGGTCACGGCCTGAAGGACGATACAGGCGACCAAGGGGATGTGGACTGCACCAAAGCAGAAGAACAGGACCCGCCGCTCATAACTGCGGGGGAAGAGAAATGCCGTGGCCTTGTAGAAGCGCATGGGGGGATGCCTTCGTTCCGTAAAATGAGATTGAAATGTCGAAACTTACATTTCACGCTACGAAAAGAGGCTTATCGAAGTGTTAACTTGTGGAGCGATCCAGCCGATCGTAGCCATGACCGGCAAGATAATGACCTATCGCTTGCTCTGGTTCGGCAGCCGGGGAGGCGATCATCGTCACCCCCTCCGCGCGGAGGGCGCCCATACCGGGGCGCATGCCGGCCGCGATTCGACAAAAAACAGGAGCCGAAGGCATGATACCCTCGGCCCCTGTGGGCAACTTTGTGAATGAACCCGGCACAAGTCCGGGAGAACTCAGCTTTCCAGCTGGCGCAGAAGCGAACGCACGTCGCCGTCCATGTCCGCGTCGCGGGTGCGCAGTTCCTCGATCAGACGAACCGCATGGATCACCGTCGAGTGGTCACGTCCGCCGAACTTGCGGCCGATCTCGGGGTATGAGCGCGGGGTCAGCACCTTGGCGAGATACATCGCGACCTGACGCGGGCGCACTACGGCGCGGGCGCGGCGCTTCGAACTCATCTCGGTGCGATCGATGCGGTAGAACTGGCAGACCGTGCGCTGGATCTCGTCGATCGTGATGCGGCGGCGGTTGGCCGAGAGGATGTCGGTAAGCTGTTCTTCTGCCAGCTGGAGCGACACGGCCTGGCCGGTCAGCTGGGCATATGCGATCAGCTTGTTGAGACCGCCGACCAGTTCACGCACGTTGCGATTGATGGTCCGGGCCAGAAATTCGATGACGTCGGCAGGCACCTGGACCGAGGCGAAGCGCGTAAGGCGGCTTTCCAGGATCGAGCGGCGCAGTTCGATATCTGCCGGCAGGATATCGGCGACGAGGCCCATCGACAGGCGCGAGAGCAGGCGCGGTTCCACGCCGTCGAGCGCCTGGGGGGCACGGTCGGCGGCGAAGACCAGACGCTTGCCTTCCTGCAGCAGGGCATCGATCGTGTAGAGCAGTTCTTCCTGCGCCGAAGCCTTGCCGATGATGAACTGGATGTCGTCCACCAGCAGCAGGTCGAAACCGCGCAGGCGCGACTTGAACTCGATCATCTGGTTCTGGCGCAGTGCCTGGACGAACTCGACCATGAAGCGCTCGGCCGAGCAGTAGAAGATACGGGCATGCGGGTGGCTGGCCAGATAGGCGTGGCCGATCGCGTGCAGCAGGTGCGTCTTGCCCTGGCCGGTGGCGGCCTTGAGGTAGAGCGGCGAGAACTGCGGCGTTTCCGTGGCCGACATGCGCTGCGCGGCATTGCAGGCCAGCACGTTGGACGTGCCGGTCACGAAGCTGGTGAAGGTCTGCGAAGCGTCGATGCCGGCAGGGCCCTGGCCCAGCGAGGCGAAGGCTTCACCCGCCAGCGCGGCGGCGAGCGGGTCCGAGGAACCGATGGCCGAATCGTTGGCCGGGGCGCTCGACGGACGCCCGCCATTGCCCAGACGCAATTCGGGCAACTGGCGGCGCCCCGGATGGACCAGGATGCGCACATGGCGCACGTCGGGACGGGCGATCTTCCATGCCAGCGACAGCCGGTCGGCGAATCGATCCGTTACCCAGTTGGCCGAGAATTCCGTCGGCAGGTACAGATCAAGCGTGCCGGTTTCCCCGCAGTAGGTACCGGGCTGGATCGGCTTGATCCACTGGCTATGGGCCTGATGGCCGAGGTCCTTGCGCAGGCCCTGGCTGATGTCAGCCCAGTCTGCCGCCAGATTAACGGCCTCCTGATCTTCTTCGACCGCCACTCGCACCACCTTGGACTTCCTGTTCACACTGTTCACACCTTGATCGGCCCCGCTGCTGACTGCGGAGAGCTTCACCTGGGAAGCGTCCACCGAAGGCTGACCTGTTGACGTATTAGACACCGGTCGAACCCCCTAGCCCGCATGAATACCCACGTGATTGCGGAAGCAGGGGATGCCCCAGCAAAGACAGCCATACAGGAGAGGAAGGTAAACCTTCCCCCAACCGTGAACGCATGTTCACGGCTGTTGATCCAGACGCTTTCGCTGATTCCCCGGCCAGTTCCGCAACTGCCGAGCGCCCTTTTAGGTAGGCCTTTGCCTCGCAGGCAAGACGGCGCTCCCCAAATAAATAAAATTATGGCTGTTGACTCACCGGGACCCCGCCGAAATCCGTCGTCGAACTGTAATGTGCTTATATTTCAGAATGTTCCGCGTTGCAGCGCGCCGAATCGCAGCATTTCCGTGAGTTTATCCAAGGCCATGCTGCGTCGCACCAAAAACAAGAACGGAGCCGGGATCGACGACCCCGGCTCCGTTCTTGTTCCGTACTCAGGTTCGCCGGCTGGCGACTTACCCGATACTGCGAATCACCTTCTGCAACAGCAGAAGCGCCGACTCAGAGCGCTGCGACGCGCTTGGTCAGGCGCGAAAGCTTACGCGACGCGGTGTTCTTGTGAAGCACGCCGCGAGCAACGCCGCGTGCCAGTTCGGGCTGTGCAGCCTTGAGCGCGTCGGCCGCTGCGGTCTTGTCACCACCCTCGAGAGCGGCTTCGACCTTCTTGACGAAGGAGCGAATGCGGCTGACGCGGTTGGTATTGATCTCGGCGCGGCGATCGTTGCGACGGATGCGCTTGCGGGCTTGCGGCGTATTGGCCATCGAATTTCCTCTGTCTGGCCGCCCAACTGGTGGGAACGCGGCCCTATGCCTAACGAATCTACTCTTGGCGAGCGGACTCGCCGGAAAGCGCGGCCCTTACCGATGAAGGGGCTTCCCGTCAACCCGGACGAGCCGGCGCAAAGCCCCTATTTCTGGCATTTGCGGCACCAGAAGGTGCTCCGCCCCCCCTGTGTGAAGCGCAGAACAGGTGCTCCGCAAGCGCAGGGTTGGCCCTCGCGCCCATAGACCTGCCAGGCTGCGGCGAAGTAGCCCAGTTCGCCATTGGGCTGCGCATAGTCGCGAATGGTGGAGCCACCGGCCGCAATCGATTCGTTCAATACGGTCTGGATCACCGGCACCAGGCGGGTCAGCGCAGGCAGCGTCACCCGCCCCGCCGCCATGTCCGGGCGGATACCGGCACGGAACAGCGCCTCGCACACGTAGATGTTGCCCAGCCCGGCGACGATCGTCTGGTCAAGCAACATCTGCTTGATCGGCGCGATTCGCCCCGCGAAGGCGCTGCGCAGATGCCGGGCGGTCAGCCCCTCGCCCAGCGGCTCGGGACCCAGCGAGGCGAACGGTCCCCACGTTTCGAGACGTGCGGTAGGCGCCAGGTCGACAGAGCCGAACCGGCGCGCGTCGTTGAGCGCCAGGACATGGCCGCTGCCCGTCTCGAGCACGAGGTGATCGTGCTTGTCGGGGGTATCGGGCTCGATTCGCCAGCGCCCCGACATGCCGAGGTGGAAGACCATGGTCTGGTCGCGGTCGGTGTGGATCAGGCCGTATTTCGCGCGCCGCCCCATGCCGGTCACTTTCGCCCCGGTCAGCACCTGGACGAGATCGGGCGGGAACGGCCGACGCAGGTCCGCGCGATTTAGCGACACGCGGGCGATTCGCTCACCCTCGAGGAAACGCGCAAGGCCGCGCACAGTGGTTTCGACTTCTGGAAGCTCTGGCATCGTGAAGCGGAGATAGGAGGTCTCACCCGCCGCGCCAATGGATGCCGTTCCGGGGCGCGCGCTTTAAAGCAGATGCCCGGTGCGGTCGCGTTTGGTGTCGAGGTAGCGGGCGTTGTGCGGGTTGGGCGGCAATCGGTGCGGCACGCGCTCGATCACGTCGACGCCCACGCTTTGCAGCGCCGCGACCTTGGCGGGGTTGTTGGTCATCAGGCGAACCGCACGCACCCCCAGCAGTTCCAGCATCCGCGCCGCCACCGGGAAATCACGCGCCTCGGTCGGCAGGCCGAGGCGGTTGTTCGCATCGACGGTGTCGTAGCCCATGTCCTGCAGGCGGTAGGCGCGCAGCTTGTTTACCAGCCCGATGCCCCTGCCCTCCTGCCGCAGGTAGAGCAGCACGCCCCAGCCCCCGTCCGCCGCCTCATCCGCCATCGCCCGCAGGCTGGCGTCGAGCTGCGGGCCGCAGTCGCACTTGAGGCTGCCGAGGATGTCGCCGGTGAGGCATTCGGAATGCAAACGCACCAGCGGCACCCGGTCGCCGTCCTGCGTGCCGATGACCAGCGCGACATGTTCGCGAAGATCGTCGAGCGCGCGGAAGGCGACGATCTCCGCCGTCTCGCAGGCTGCGACCGGCAGATGGGCGCGGCTGGCGATCTGGAGGCGGGCGGTGTCCTTCCACGCGGCCAGGTCGGCGGAAGATACCCCCTGCACTTCGCCGTCCAGCACCGGGGCTACGAGGTAGGCCGGCAGGATACCCGCAAGCCGCGCCAGTTCCATCGCCGTGCGCGCGGCGTCACCGCCCTCAATATGCTCCGCCGCGAACGGCCCCTTCATCGGGTGGACCAGATCGAGCGCGGGGTCGGCCACGGCGCGCGCGGTTTCGAGGTCGAAAGGCTCAGGCGCCCGGATCAGCACAGGCGCCTCGGGCACGGCGGCCTCGCGCTGGTTGGCCAGTTTCAGCGTCACTGCACGCGCAGCCGAGATCAACATGCGCGGGGCAGTGACGCCCGCTGCAAAGCCGGTTTCGGCGGGAAGCAGCACTTCGCCGCCCTCAACGCGGATCGGCCAACCGTGGCGCAGCGCATCGAGCGCCAGCGCGACGCGGCGGGCACCGGCTGAGGGCAGTCCCATGCTCAGAGTTCGAACTCCGTGACGAGCGGGATGTGGTCGCTGGGCTGTTCCCAGCGGCGCGTTTCCTCAACGAAGTGGTGGCCGCGCGCCTGCAGCGCCAGATCGGGCGAGGCCCACATGTGATCGAGGCGGCGGCCCTGGTCCTTCTCGCGCCAGTAGCTGCGGTAGGACCACCAGGAATAGTTGCGTTCGGGCGCAGGAATGAAGTGGCGGCCCATGTCGACCCAGCCATGCGCGTCCTGGAAGCGCTTCAACGTCTCGACCTCTAGCGGGGTGTGGCTGACGACCTTGAGCAGCGCCTTGTGGTTGTAGACGTCCGATTCGAGCGGGGCGATGTTGAAGTCGCCCACGATCAGGGTCGGGCGGTCGACCTTTTCGGCCCAGCGGGTCATGCGCTCCAGGAAGTCCAGCTTCTGGCCGAACTTGGCGTTCACTGCGCGATCGGCAACGTCGCCGCCGGCGGGGATGTAGACGTTCTCCAGGATCATGCCCTGACCGGGGCCGAGCAGTTCCACGCCGATATGGCGGGCCTCGCCGTTGTCCTGCCAGTCGTACTTGGAGAAGTCTCGGAACGGCACTTTCGAGACCGTGGCGACGCCGTGGTAACCCTTCTGGCCGTGGATGGCGCGGTGAGTGTAGCCAAGACGCTCGAACATCTCATGCGGGAACAGGGATTCGGCAACCTTGATTTCCTGCAGGCACAGCACGTCAGGCGCCTGCTCGGTAAGGAGGCGCTCAACCTGATCGATGCGCAGGCGGACGGAGTTGATGTTCCAGGTGGCGATTTTCATGGCGCTGGCTTTAGGCACCCGGTTCGGGAAATGCCAGAGGGCGCCGCAGGGCCTCGATAAGTTGACAGCCCGAAGGCAGGCAACAGAAAACCCTCGAGCCGGGGGCAGAGGCTCGAGGGTTCCTGTAAGCGTTCGTCACGCTAGGTATCAAAGCGGTCACTCAGGAGGCGCGGGCAACAGGGGGGAAACCCGCCTCAAAACCGCTCTGACAACACCTATGTAGGATGGATTGCCTTGCTGCCAAGTGAACGAAATTCAGAAAACTGTCGCTGTTTGTCGCTAAGCGCGCACAACCTGCGCCGACCCGTTCCGAGCCGGCGACGAGCGCGTTAACGGCGATTCCTGGGACGCGGATCATTCCAGCGAAAATCATTGTCGGTGACCGGCACGCCGTAGCGCTGATTCGACAGGGATATGGTGGTGCGCTTGTTCTGCGAATCGAGCGAAACCCAGTAGGTCAGCTCCAGCCCGCCCGGCGCAGAGGCCTTGCGCTGGAAGATCAGCGTGATGACCCCGTATTCGGGATGCGTGCGATCACGCACCTCGATGCTGATGACATTGGGATTGCCGGTCTGCAAAACCCGGCCGAACTTGGCGACATCGCGCTTGGGATCGAGCAGTGCGCCCAGCGGGCTATTGCTGATCGGCCAGCGCTGCACCTGGCGCACGTCGTAGTCGATGAGGGTCAGGGCCTTGCCGTCGCCGACGATGAGCATGTTGGCGCTCTTCTCGTACTGGAAACGGATCTTGCCGGGCCGCTTGAGCGTCAGCACGCCGTTCACGGACTGGCCGGAACGATCGGTCTGGACGAAGTCGGCCTTCAGGCTATCGATAGCGCGCAGCGCCTCGACGGCCTGTGCCAGCTGCTTTGCATCGGCAGGCTCGGCTGCGAGAGCCGGGTGCGACAGCGTGATAGCTGGAATGGAAAGCGCGGCCAAAGCGGCCGCGCCAACGCAGGATCGAAAAGTTCTGTTGGTACGGTTCATGGCTTCCCCATTGGGTTCACAGCCTTGAACCGACCGTGAACCTTACTTGATCTTGGCTTCCTTGAACTCGACATGCTTGCGCACGACGGGATCGTACTTGGAGAAGCTCATCTTCTCGGTGGTGTTCCGAGGATTCTTCTTCGTGACGTAGAAAAATCCGGTGTCGGCGGTCGAGACCAGACGGATCTTGACGGTTGCGGGCTTCGCCATGGCGGTTCCTGTACTCTCTAAGTTTCAGCCGCCCTGGCAGGCCGGCGTTTAAACAATACCACGAGGGCGGCATGTGTATACTGCCCTGCAAGGCTGCGGCCCATGCAGAATCGGTCCCGCAAAGTCAAGCACCGGACGCCGATTCAGGGCATCGGAAACGACCTGATCGGCTCGAGAACGCCGAATTTCTCGCGGCGGAGCTTTCCTTTAAGCGGCGGCAGGTCGAGTTCGGGCGCTTCGAGACCCGTGTCGGGCAGGCGATCGAGAAAATCGCGAATCAGGGTAAGGCGGCCCCGCTTCTGGTCGTTGAAGTCCACCAGCGTCCACGGCGCATGGGCGGTGTGACTGGCCTTCAGCATCGCTTCGCGCGCCAGGGTGTACTCATCGTACTTCTCCCGCGCGGCGATATCGACCGGCGACAGCTTCCAGCGCTTGAGCGGGTCCTCGGCGCGTTCGGCAAGGCGTTCCTCCTGCTTCTCCTGGTCGCACGATAGCCAGTACTTGAACAGCAGGATGCCATCGTCGACGAGCGCCTTCTCGAACAGCGGGGCGTGGTGCAGGAAGGCCTCGACCTGGCTGTGGTCGGCATAGCCCATCACCCGTTCGACCCCGGCGCGGTTGTACCACGAGCGATCGAACAGGACGATTTCGCCGCGCGCGGGCAGATGCGGCACATAGCGCTGGAAGTACCACTCCCCCTGCTCGCGGTCGCTTGGCGCGGCGAGCGCAACGGTGCGGCACTGGCGTGGGTTGAGCTGGCCGGACAGGGCCTTGATCGCGCCGCCCTTGCCGGCAGTGTCGCGCCCTTCGAACAGGACAAGGATGCGCGCGGACGTTTTCTGCGCCCAGCGCGCCATGGCTACCAGTTCCTCCTCCATAGGCTCGAGAAGCTTCTCGTAGTCCTTGCGGTGGAGCTTTTCGGTGTCGCCTTTATCCTTGCCGCTACCCATGTGTCAGACCCTCGAAAGGAGGAACAGTGCCAGCGCTCCGGCAACGATGCGATACCACGCAAATGGCGCGAAACCGGACTTGCTGACGAAGGCCATGAACGCCTTGATGACAACCAGTGCCACCACGAAGGAAACGAAGAAGCCGATGGCGATCTCGTTCCAGCCCACAATGCCGGTGCCCGCCATCAGTTCCTCGCGCGCGCCCAGCAGTTCCAGCGTGGTCGCCCCGACCATCGTGGGAACGGCAAGGAAGAAGCTGAATTCGGCGGCGGTGCGGCGCTCAACGCCCATCGCCAGCGCGCCCATGATCGTCGCGCCGGAACGGCTGACACCCGGCACCATCGCGAGGCACTGCGCGAGGCCGACGCCGAGACACTGCTTTGCGGGCAGTTCGGCAACGCCGGTCAGTGGGCCGGGCTTGGCGATCTTTTCGACGCCAAGGATCGCGAAGCCGCCGATGATTAGCGCCCAGGCCACCACGGCCGGTTCGCCCAGCAATGCGTCGATGTAGTGCTTGAGAAGCAGGCCGAGAATGGCTGAGGGGATGAAGGCCAGCAGCACGTTGCGCACGAAGCGGATCGACGTGGGATTGAGCTTCAGAAGCCCCATGCCGACGGCCCAGAAGGTGCGCCAGAACTGCACGATCACGGCCAGGATCGCGCCCAGCTGGATGACGATGTTGAACGTCGCCCACTGGCTCGAATCGTAGCCGAAAAGGCGGGTGGCAAGGATGAGATGGCCGGTCGAAGAGACGGGCAGGAACTCGGTGAGGCCCTCGACAATGCCGAGGAGGATCGCGGTGAAGGTAAGGTCCATGGGCGAAAGGTCATGCCGTATGGACAGGCCAAGTCAACCGGGGACGTGCTGCAACGCGGAATTTTGCCGGGCATCGAAAATACCGGCGGTGCGAGGCCCGCCCCGCTGCCGCCAACTCGTGTGAGTGGGCGGGGCGGGCCTGCGCAGGGTTTTACCAGATACGCACGCGGTCCTTGGGCGCAAGGTACAGCTTCTGGCCCGGCTTCACGCCGAACGCCTTGTACCACTCGTCGAAGTTACGGACGATCCCGTTGATGCGGTACTGCGGCGGCGAGTGCGGATCGGTGATCAGGAACTGGCGGGCCTGCGCCTCGCGCACCTTCGAGCGCCAGACCTGCGCCCAGCCCATGAAGAAGCGCTGGTCGCCGGTGAAACCGTCGATCACCGGGGCCGGCTTGCCGTTCAGCGACAGCTTGTAGGCGCGGTAGGCAAGGCTGAGGCCGCCAAGATCGCCGATGTTCTCGCCCATGGTGAGGTGACCGTTGACGCAGGTCTTGCCATCATCGAACGGGCAAAGCGCGTCATACTGCGCCGCCAGCTTGTCCTGCAGCTTCTCGAACGCAGCCTTGTCTGCCGGGGTCCACCAGTCCCGCAGGTTGCCGGTGCCATCGGACTTGGCGCCCTGATCGTCGAAGCCATGGCCCATTTCATGGCCGATCACCGCGCCGATACCGCCGTAGTTGACCGCCGGGTCCGCCGTCAGGTTGAAGAACGGCGGCTGCAGGATCGCGGCGGGGAAGACGATCTCGTTGAAGGTCGAATTGTAGTAGGCGTTGACCGTCTCGGGCAGCATTCCCCACTCCGCGCGGTCGACGTTCTGGCCGATGCGGTTCATGTCGAAAGCGCTCTGCCAGGCGCCGGCGGCAACGGCATTGCCCAGCGGATCGGTGGGCGAGAAGGCAAGGCCGTCATACGTCTTGAACGTCGCCGGAGCGCCGATCTTGGGCGTGAAGGCATCCAGCTTGGCCTTGGCCTCGACGCGGGTGGCGGGGCTCATCCACGCCAGGTCCTTGAGGTTGACGCCCATCGCCTTGCGCAGGTTGGCGACAAGGTCGGTCATCGCCGCCTTCTGCTCGGCCGGGAAATACTTCGCGGCGTAGATCTTGCCGACCAGTTCGCCGGCCATGCCTTCGACAGCCGCGATGCCGCGCTTCCAGCGGGCGCGCTGTTCAGGCTGCCCGGAAAGCGTCTTGCCGTAGAAGGCGAAGCGCGCGTCGTCGATTTCGGACGGCAGGACCGTGGCATTATCGCTGAGGAAATGCGCGGTCATGTAGGCCTGCCAAGTCGCCACCGGCACCGTGTCCACCAGCTTGATAACCGCCGGCACACCGCCGCCGAACAGCGTCTGCGCCTTTGCCGCGTCGATGCGGGCGGCCTTCAGTTCCTCGGCCGTGGGCGGGATCTCGGCGACCAGCACATAAGTGGCCTTCTGCGCGCCGAGGCTGGTGAGGAAGCCCTTCACCACGCCGGGCGAACCCATGGCTTCGAATTCGGCGACGGGCAGCTTGTTGTAGGTAAGGTCGGGGTTGCGTGCAGCGGCGCGGTCCCAGTCGGCCTGGGCGATGCTGGTTTCCAGTGCGAGCACCGCCTTGGCGGCGCCTTGCGCGTCGGGATAGCCGGCCTTGCCGAGCAGGAACGCCAGATAAGTCTGATACTGGGCGCGCAGGGTGACCGAACGCTCGTCGTTCTTCAGGTAGTAGTCGCGGTCGGGCAGGCCGAGTCCGGAGACGCCGATGTTGAGCGCATAGATGTCGCTCTGCTTGTCGTCCGCGCCGACATAGGCGCCCAGCGGCGAGGCATAGCCGGGCTGGCCGAATAGATGGGCGAGATCGGCGGGGGTCTTTGCCGCCTTGATCCGGTCGAAGTAAGGCTTGGCCGGGGCAAGACCGGCCGCGTTGATAGCGCCGGTGTCCATGAACGCCTTGTAGGCGGCCGCGATGCGCGCGGCGTCCGAACCCGGCGCGGGGTTGGAGGCGACCAGTTCATCGAGGATCGCGTGAACGCGCTGTTCCGACAAGTCGTTCAGCTCGATGAAAGAGCCCCAGCGCGTGCGATCGGCGGGCAGTTCAACGGTCTTGTTCCAGGTGCCGTTGACGTAGGCGTCGAAATCGTCGCCGGGCTTGACCGACTTGTCTATCCACTGGGTCTGGACCCCGAACTTGCCCCAGTCGGCAGAGGGCGCGAGCGAAGGCTTGGCGGCAGGTGCTGCCTCCTGCGCGGATGCAATGCCGGAAAGACCGAAGCCGAGGGCGAAAACGGAAACAGCGGCGCTGGAAGCGAGCACCTTGCTGGAGAAGCGGAGCATGTCCTGACCTTTTCGTAAAAATGGGGGTACGACAGGATATTACGGCCGGGTCACGACGACCCACGATGGCGCGCAACATAATTGTCATGCCGCGCAATGCTACCCGAAAATGGCGTCGGATCGGCTCTGCCTTGCGATGAGCGGCAAATCAGCCGCAATCCCGACTGGCACCGCTCCCACAAACGAGCCTCCCCCTTTGCTGACAGCGCCGTCCCCAGAGTAGGCGTCAACCCAGCGGGATGATCGGCGGGCTGTCGAACTGAAGCGAGGCAAGGCGCGCATAAAGGCCGCTGGCCCGCGTCAGACTTTCGTGCGTGCCCTGTTCGACAATGCGACCATCTTCCATGACGATGATGCGGTCGGCCTGGCGCACCGTGGCGAGGCGGTGGGCGATTACCAGCGTGGTACGGTGCGCCATCAACCGTTCGAGCGCATCCTGCACCAGCCGCTCGCTTTCGGCATCGAGCGCGCTGGTCGCCTCGTCCAGCAGCAGGATCGGCACGTCGCGCAGCAGTGCGCGGGCGATCGCGATGCGCTGGCGCTGGCCGCCGGAAAGGCGGGCGCCATCCTCGCCCAGGAAGGTATCCAGGCCCTGCGGTAGCGCGCGCAGGAAACTTTCCGCGTTGGCCGCTCTGGCCGCTTCCCAGATCGCGGCGTCATCGGCCTGCCAGTTGCCATAGCGCAAGTTGTCGCGGGCGCTGGCGGCGAACAGCACGCCTTCCTGCGGCACCAGGGCGATGCGCGCGCGAATTTCTCCCGGATCGGCGGAGGCAAGCGGCACTCCGTCGATCTTGATGGCGCCGCTCTGCGGATCGTAGAAACGCTCGGCCAACTGGAACAGTGTCGACTTGCCCGCGCCCGAGGGGCCGACGATCGCCACAGTCTCGCCCGGTTCGATGGTTAGGTTGAAATCGTGCAGCGCCGGCAATTCCGGCCGCGAGGGATAGCGGAAAGTCACCCGCTCGAACGCGAGCTTGCCGCGCGGCGGCTGGGGCATGACAAGCGCGCGGGCAGGCGCGGAGATGGTCGGACGCTCGCCCAGCAGTTCGGCAAGGCGGCTGGCGGCACCTGCGCCGCGCACAAGATCGCCGTAGACCTCGGTCAGCGAGCCGAACGCACCCGCCACGATGCCAGCGGTGACCACGAAAGCGGCGATCGTGCCGCCCGTTATCGATCCGGCGGCAACACCGATAGCGCCGCACCACATGATGACCGTGATCGCGCCGAAGATCAGGAACATGATCACCGCAGTCATGATCGCGCGGATGAAGATGCGCTTCTTGCCGGTATCGAACGTGCGCTCGACGGCGGCGGCGAACCGCTCATGCTCGCGGCCTTCCTGGTTGAACGCCTGCACGATCTTGATCGCGCCGAGCACTTCGCCCGTCAGCGCGCCGATATCGGCGACGCGGTCCTGGCTCGACCGGGATACCGCGCGCAGCCGCCGCCCGAAGATGGCGATCGGCACGATCACCACGGGAATGGCGATGACCAGTCCTGCTGTCAGCCGGGGCTCCAGCGCGAAGAGGTAGATCACCCCGCCGATCGCCATGATCGCATTGCGCAGCGCCACCGATACCGTGGTGCCCACGATCTGTTCGATGATCGCGGTGTCGGCGGTCAGGCGCGAAGAGATTTCCTTGGGGCTGTTTTCCTCGAAGAAACCGGGCGCCAGCGTCAGCATGTGCCGCTGCACCCTGAGGCGGATGTCTGCAATTACGCGCTCACCAAGCCAGGAAACCGCGTAGAACCGGATCGCAGTGGCGACAGCCAGCACCACCACCACGCCAAGCAACGCCGCAAACCACCAGCGGATCGCATGAGGATCGGCGCCTTTCGCGAAACCCTGGTCGATGATCTGGCGAAAACCGAACGGGATGGCCAAGGTCGACGTCGCCGTGGTGATCAACGCCAGGCCCGCCGTGGCCATCCAGCCCGGATACTTGAGCATCTCGCGCCAGACCATGCGCAAGGGGCCGAGGTTCCCCTTGCGGCTCCTGCTGCGCTGCGCCGGTGCGGCTGTGCCGTCAGATGAAGCGGATATGCCCTGCGCCGTGTCCATTGCGCGCCCTTACAGCCTAGCGCCATGAAGGAAAAGGCCCCCTTGGATACAGGGGCTTCCTTGATGGCAGGGCATTCATAACAAGGGAGATTCGCGACGAAGCGGTGGATTTGCGCGAAATACGACTAACAGATTTCGTAATTGCCGCGTTGCACCATTAGCCCCTAGTGCCCAGATCATGGTTTAATTGACCGATTGACGGCCGACTTCGGCCAGGAGATTCGCTTTGCTTTACAACGCCTACGAACTGCAACGTACGATGATGAGCGGCGCCGCCGCATGGGCGTCGGTCAGCGCGGAAATACTGAGCAATCCCAAACTTCCAATGGGTTACTTCGGATTTGGCCCTGTCATGGCCTCCGCGCTCGACGTATTCGCGCACGCTGCTGCGCCGCGCGGCAAGCCTTCCTTCGACATCGAGACGGTGACCGTGGGCGGCAAGATCCATCCGATCACCGAATCGATCGTGCTGCATCGTCCCTTCGGCAATCTTCTGCGCTTCGAGCATCCGGGCCTGCCGGAGAATGCTCCCAAGCTGCTGATCGTGGCTCCGATGAGCGGCCACTACGCCACCCTTCTGCGCGGCACCGTGGCGCGCATGGCGGAAAGCTGCGAAGTCTACATCACCGACTGGGCCGACGCGAAGCTGGTTCCCGCCAGCGCTGGCAAGTTCGACCTCGACGATTACATCGATTATGTGATCGGCTTCCTCGAACACATCGGTCCCGGCGCGCATATGCTCGCGGTGTGCCAGCCTTCGGTCCCGGCCTATGCCGCCACCGCGCTCATGGGCGCCAAGAAGCATCCCTGCCGCCCTGCCACTCTGACCATGATGGGCGGCCCGATCGATACCCGCGAAGCACCTACCAGCGTCAACGACGTGGCGATGCAGCAGCCGCTTTCGTGGTTCGAGAACAACGTCGTTGCCACCGTCCCGCAGATGTACCCGGGCGCCGGCCGTCAGGTCTATCCGGGCTTCCTGCAGTTGGCCGGCTTCATGTCGATGAACCTGGGCAGCCACATGATGAGCCACTACGGCATGTTCAAGCACATGGTCGCCGGCGACGGTGACAGCGCGGATTCGACCAAGGCATTCTACGATGAATACCGCGCGGTATGCGACATGACCGCCGACTTCTATCTCCAGACGGTCGAACATGTGTTCCAGAAACACTCCCTGCCCAAGGGTGAATTCGTCCACCGCGGCGAGGTCATCGATCTGTCGGGCATTCGCGACACCGCACTTTTGGCGGTCGAGGGCGAGCGCGACGATATCTCCGGCATCGGCCAGACCCGTGCCGCGCTCCACCTGGCAAGCCACCTGCCCGAGAAGAGCAAGAAGTATTATCTGGCCGAGGAAGTGGGCCATTACGGCATCTTCAATGGCAGCAAGTGGCGGAACCGGATCGCTCCGGTACTGGAAGACTGGATCGCCCAGCACAGCCGCAAGTCGTTGAAAGTAGTGGCCTGATTCGCGGATCGCGTGGTCCCGGGGAAAGACCGGGACCGCGTATTCGTGTAAATACGCCCACTAAGGCACCGTTGCGCCAGAGCGCTCTGCGGGTGCGCCAATCGCTCGACGGAACGGTAGATCGCTGCGTCCGGTTGTGGTATAAGTACAACTATGGATCGCACCCATTCCCGGCGGAAAGTCATTAAAGGCAGTCTCGTAGCAGGCCTTGGCCTCGCCCTGCCATCGCGTGTCTTCGCGGCGGAAGAACTGAATTCCGGCGACGCTGCACCCGGCGAAGGCGCCGCCGCCACTCTGGCGAGCACGTTCCCGACCGGCCTTTCCACCGCCCCGGCGCTGGCCAGCGGGCTGACCTCATACCAGAATCGCGTCCTTCAGGTCGCTTCGCTCCAGGCCCAGCGCGTGCGCGGACATCTGTGGCGCGCGGACGTCGTCGGGATCGTCGATTTCGCGCAGCCTTCGTGGAAGCCGCGCCTGCATTTCGCGAATCTGGAGAACGGGACCGTGCGCTCGTTCCTAGTTGCCCACGGACGCGGTTCCGATCCGGCGCACAGCGGCTGGCTGCAAAGTTTCTCCAACACTCCCGGTTCCGAGGCCACCTCGCGCGGGGCTTACCTCACCGCCGAATGGTATAAGGGCAAGTACGGGACCTCTATCCGCCTTGTCGGGTTGGACAATGACAACTCGCTGGCCCTGCCGCGCGCGATCGTGATGCACCCGGCCTGGTACGTGGACCCCACCATGATCGAGAAATGGGGCAAGCTAGGCCGCAGCGAGGGCTGCTTCGCGATGAGCAACACCGACTTCAACGAAGCGCTCTGGCACATCTCAGGCGGCCGCCTGCTGTTCGCGGACCGTATCGGCGAGGGCTGATCCCTGCCCGTACTGCGCACATAGGCCAGCGCCGGTTAGACACCGGCTTCTCACAATGATACAGGATGGCTCATGGAAACCAGCCTGAAAGGCCTGGAACGCAGTGCCCTCACTGATGCCCGGCAGATGCGTTCGCGCAATGCGCTGACCGATGCTCTTCTCACGCTGCTTGAGGAAAAGTCCTTCGAGCAGCTGACCATCCGCGAGATCACGGCGCGCGCGGGCAGGAACTGGCTGCCGCAGGATCTGGGCATCATCCATGGCACAAGCTCGACGTTCGATATCCTGGCGTGGTGGCTGGCACAGGTCGGCGATAGCGCCGGTCCCCGCCTGTCGCCGGAGCAGGTCGCGAACATCCTGCACCGCCTTGTGATCGTCCCGCTGGCCGGCGACACGGCCGAGCGCGGCACGGCACGCACCTCATGACCATACTTGCAGACCAGCCCCTCACCGCCGAGATCGAAAGCGCCGACTGGCCCGAGTTCGGCTGGGTGGACGATATCCGCCCCGCGCTTGCTAGGCAGGTAGCGGATGGCCGCCCGGCTGCACTGGCAACGCTATTTCGGGTCGCCGGCAGCGCTCCGCGAGGGCCCGGCGCGCAGATGCTGTTCGCAGCCGGAGCCGACGGCGTCGTTTCGGCAAGCGGCTACTTCTCGGGCGACTGCATCGAAGGCGATGTCGCCAACCATGCCGCCGGAGTGCTTGCCGATGGCCGGCCCCGGCGCCTGCACTACGGCATGGGCAGCCCCTGGATCGACCTTCGGCTGCGCTGCGGCGGCGCCCTCCACGTCCTGCTCGAACGCGTGTCGAGCGATTCGCCCGCCCTGCACGCCCTGCTGCGTCACGCGGCGGAGCGCCGTTCCTGCACTTGGGTCAGCGACGGCGAGACACAGTCCGTCACCGAAGATGCCGGCCCGCTGCTGTCCTTCACGAACGAGCCGCTTCGCATCGCCCGCCGTTACGATCCGCCGCGCCGGCTGATCGTCTCGGGCGGCGATCCCGGAGCGCTCGCCGCAGCCAGGCTGGGCGCGATGGCGCAATTCGAAACGATCCTGCTGCGCCCCGGCGGCCCTCAGGCACCCCCGCCCTTCCCGGTGGCGCAGTATCTGCGCGAGGAACCCGCCGAAGCGCTAGCCCGGCTCAAGGTCGATCGCTGGACTGCCTATCTTGGCGCCACGCACGAAGATCACCACGACCTGGCCGGCTGCCTTGCCGCGCTGCGCGGGCAAGCTGGCTATGTCGGCATGATCGGCGCGAAATCGCGCGCGGGCGAACGCCTCGCCGCGCTGGAAGCGGCAGGCGCCAGCGCCGAAGAACTGTCCCGGCTGCATCTGTCGCCGGGCGTCCCGGGTCTGGGAAAATCGCCGTGGGAAGTGGCGACAGGTATCATCGCCGAAATCATGCAGGCCCTGAATCCGGCGCGCGAGCGCGCGTGACCGCATATGGAGGCCTGCCGGGCGACTCGTTCGCGGCGATCGTTCTTGCCGCCGGTCACGCCGTCCGCTTCGGTAGCGACAAGCTCTCTGCCCCGCTGGACGGCGTCCCCCTGCTGACCCACGCGATCCGCGCCGCCCGCGCCGCGCCCGTAGTGAAAGTCGTGGTCGTTACGCGGCCCGGCCTTACGCTGGAGCCATGGCCGGGCGAACCTGCGGTGGAGGTTGTGCGGCTTGCCAGCAGCGCGCTGTCCGACACACTAAAGGCCGGCATCGCTGCGGCGGGCGATGCCAAGGGCGCCTTTGTGTTCCTTGGCGACATGCCGCGGATACCGCAGGGGCTGGCCGCAAGCCTCGCTGCCGCTATCGGCCCGGCCTATGCCGCCATGCCGCGCCAGGGAGGCCGCCCCGGCCACCCGGTGTTGCTATCCTCCCGCGCATTTGCAGACATTTACGCCCTTACCGGGGACGAAGGCGCCGGACGCCTGCTGCGCCGCAGGGATGATGTGATATTCGTCGACTGCAGCGACCCCGCGATCCATTTCGACGTGGACCGCCCGGACGATCTGGCCCGGGCCGCAAGTCCATCATAACGATATGAAGGCTATGCCCGCAGCAGCTCCGGCAGCTTGCCGGACATGCCCCGCGCCTCGTCCATGAAGAAGCGTTTGAGCGCGGGCAGGCGCTGAACCGCGCCCATTCCCAGTCGGCGCGCCGCGCTGGGCAGGCGGCCGGGAATGCCGAACAGGCGCGTCAGCCCGTCCGTCACCGACATCACCATGAAGGTATCGAGGCTGCGCCACTTCTCATACCGCGCGAGCATCTGCGCATCGCCGGGTTCCAGCCCGAGGCGCATGCCCTCGGTAAGTACCTCTACCAGAGCGCCGACATCCCGCAGGCCCAGGTTGAGCCCCTGTCCCGCGATCGGGTGCATCCCGTGCGCCGCATCGCCGATCACCGCCAGGCGCTCGTCCACCACGCGGCCGGCATGGTGGAAACGCAAAGGGTAGCTCATGCGCGGCGCCGCGAGCGAGATCGCGCCCAGCACGCCGTGCATCCGCGAGGCGACCTCGTTGACGAACATCGCATCGGGCATGGCCATGACCCCGGCCGCATCCTTTTCGGCCACGGTCCACACGAGGGCGCTGCGATGGCGGCCCTGTTCATCGTCCAGCAGCGGCAGCAGCGCGAAGGGACCGGCGGGGTAGAAGATTTCCCAGGCGGTGTTCTCGTGCGACTTTTCGTGGAACAGCGCCGCCACGGTGGCGCGGTGCTTGTAATCCCATTTGGCGAGCGCGAAGCGGGCTTCATCGCGGGTGGGCGACTGCCGGCCCTCTGCGGCCACCAGCAGCGAGCCGGTGAGTATCCGCCCGTCGGCAAGCTCCACCTCGACGCCGTGAGCGCTGCGATCCCGGCGCACCGCTTCGGTCTTTACATGCCAGGCGATGGCCGGCTCTTCGCGCGCAGCGTCGAACAGGGCGATCCGCAAGTCGCGGTTGGCGAACATCCGGCCCAGCGAGCCTTCTTCCGGCTTGGGCGTAAAATCGATCCGGCCCGGCTTCATCCCGTCGGTGACGGCAATGGAATCGATCGGGCAGCCAAGCGGTTTCAGCCGCCCGGCGAGGCCGATGTTAGTGAACAGGTTCCAGCTTGCCGTCGAGATGGCCGAGGCGCGCGCATCGGCGCCCTCGGCCACGAGATCGGCCGGGTCGGCCCGGTCGATCACGTGGGAGGTGATCCCGGCCTTTGCGGCGGCCAGCGCCAGCGTCATGCCGACAAGGCCGCCGCCCAGGATTATCAGGTCACGGCGTTCACCTTTGGAGGGTGCAAGGGCCGTATTCGGTGCAGTCGTATTCGAGTCGCTCATCACGAGCAGCTATCGGACTCCCCGGCGTAGATGTCGAGACATCTGCCGTCCCAGGTGCCGGCCGGTTCGCTCAAACCCACCAGCGCGGCGAGGGTCGGGGCGATGTCCACCGTCTCCACAGGCTGCGCCTGCTCCATGCGGACCTGGCCCTTGCGCCAGAACAGCATCGGCACGCGGCGATCGTAATCCCAGGGGCTGCCGTGAGTGGCGGTGTAGCCGGGAACGGCTTTGGTGCCGGGCACGACGGCCCGCTTCGTCATCATCAGCACGTCGCCCGAACGGGTCGGATCGAAGGAGGCGGCGACGATCTCGATCTCGCTCCAGTCCTGCGGATGGCCGCTGGGGACCTTGACCTTCTTCAGTTCCTCGGCGGTGTAGACGCCCGAGATCTGCGGGTTGGCCTTGAGCTGGCTGACCAGTTCGGCGATCACTTTCTTGCGCTGCGCCGAGGTGAGCCCCGCGTTGAGCCAGATATCGCCCGAGCCGCCTGCACCGTAAAGCAGCGGACCGGACTTGGGGGTGATCTTGGTGACCTTCGAAACCGAGGCCGACAGCCCCTCGTCGGTCAGCGACGGGTCAAGGCGCGCGGCTTCGGGCACGCCCTGCAGTTTCATGCGCTCGGGGGCATCGGCGCCGCCGTGGTCGGCGCTGAGCGCGACCACATAGTCCAGCCCGCGCGCATCGAGCGCGCTCAGCAACGTGCCGATCGTCTGGTCGAGCACCGCCATCTGGATGCACATCTCGACGCCCTCGTTGCCGTAGGCATGGCCGACCTTGTCGGTAGCCGAGTAGCTGACCGAGAGCACGTCGGGCACGTCGTCCTTGCCCAGCGGCATCTCGTCGAGCAGGCGGATAGCCAGATCGGTGGTCGCCTCATCCATGCGCGGGCTGTTGGCGAACCCCTTCATGTCGCCGGCTTTCAGCGGGAACCGGTACGTGCCGATGGTGAAACCGCCCACGTCGATCGCGCGGTCGACATCGCCGCACCAGCCCGGCACCGGCAGTTCGCCCGCGCCTGCCGCGACCGTGGCGGCAAGCGCCTTGTTTTCGGCCAGCGCGGCGGCGGACAGCTTGCGCCCCTCGAAGCTGGTGAAGCCCTTGCCCTTGAGCCAGTAGGCGGCGTCGGCGGTGTGACCGCTCATCATCACGACCGCGCGGTCCTTGGCCGAAACCGCGACATTGAGGCTGGCGGGGTTCTTCTTTTTGAGGAGATCGCCCAGGGTCGGCGCCTTGAGGTGATCCGGGCTGATGACCGAATCCTCGGACGTGCTCTTGGGATTGGTCTCGTCTTCGGAGCAGTAGACCTGCTTGTCGTCGCGGCCGATGCCGGGGACGAACCAGTTGTTGGCGATGATGCCCGTGCGATTGGGGTGCACGCCGGTCAGCAGGGTGGAGTGGCCGGGGCAGGTTTCGGTCGCCGCGTGAGACTGGAAGCCCGAGGGAAACACCGTGCCCTGCAGCAACCGCGCGAGGCCCTTGGTATACCGTTCCCGGTACTGCTGGAACAGATCGGCGGAATACTGGTCGACAGAGATCGCGACGATCAGCTTGGGCGGGGTCGTGGGCGCTGCGGGCGCGGGGGCCTGCGCAGGTGCGGCAGGGGCAGCTTCCTGTGCGAAGGCCGGAGCGGCAGCGCCGAGCGCGAGGGCGACAGCGAGCGATGAAAAGGCCATCGGAAGTTTAGGGAGCCGCATTGGGGGAGGTTCCTTGAAAAGTCTGCGCGTTGAGGGCAAATGCATCGGTGATCGGATCGCCACCCGCGTGCAAGGGTAGTGCAAGCCCATTGGCCAACACACGGGAAGCATCATGACCTCGCGCCGCTACGCCGCCCTTGTGACGGTTCTATGTCAACTCACGGCGCTTTTGGGAGTCTTTCTCGCAAGTGCCCTGCCGGTCCAGGCGGCGCCCACCCATATCGCGGCGGAGCTGGTCGCCGGTCCGATCGTGGACGGCAAGGCGACGCTGGCGATCCGCATGTCGCCCGAAAAGGGCTGGCACGGCTACTGGATCAACCCGGGCGACGCGGGGCTGGGCATGCAGCTGGCATGGGAGCTTCCCGAAGGCGCCAGCGCTGGCGAGCCGGCCTATCCGGTGCCCCGCACGCTGGTGGTGCAGGGCCTGATGAACCACGTCTACGAAAAGGAATATGCGGTTCTGGTGCCGGTGATGCTGCCCGCCAAGGCGGCAGCGGCCACCCGCCTGCCGGTCCGCGTCAAGGCGCAGTGGCTAGCCTGCACCGATCAGCTATGCGTCCCCGAACGCGCCGAACTCGCCACCGAGATCGTTGTCGGCGCAGCGCCGGACAAGAAGACCGCCAAGCGCTTTGACGAGTGGACACGGGCCCTTCCCGCCCCGCTCGATGCACCTGCCGCCTTCGCGCTGACCGACAAGACGCTGCGCCTCGCGATCCCCCTGCCCGCCTCGGTCAAGCTGGAGGCGCCGCACCTGTTCGTGCGCGAGGACAAGCTGGTGAACTATGCGGCGGCGCAGATGTTCAGCCGCAAGGGCGACGTCCTGCTGGTGACCATCCCGCGCCCTGATTTCGCCGCCACCGAGGCCGGCACGGTGGACGCCGTGCTGCGCCTCGACGGCTTCGGCAACGGCATCGCCCTCACCGCAAAGCCCGGCCCCGTGCCCACTGGCGGCGAACCGGTGGCGAGCGATACCGATGCGCCCGAACTTCCAGCACTGCCCTGGCTGCTGCTGGCGGCGGTGGCGGGCGGCCTGCTGCTCAACGTAATGCCCTGCGTCTTCCCGATCCTGTCGCTCAAGGCGCTGAGCCTGGCCCGGGCCGGCGAAAGCGAAGCCCATGCGCGGGTCGAAGGGCTGGCCTATGCCGCCGGCGTCATCACCGCCTGCCTGATCCTGGGCGCGGGGCTGCTGGCCCTGCGCGCAGGCGGCGAGCAAGTGGGCTGGGCGTTCCAGTTGCAGGAACCGGCAGTCGTCGTTTCGCTTTTCGCGCTGGCTGTGGCCATCACCGCCAATCTGCTGGGCCTGTTCGAATTCGCCGTGCCGGGCTTCGCCAGCGGCGGCAGCGCGCAAGGTTCGTTCGCCACGGGACTGCTCGCCGCCTTCGTCGCCACGCCCTGCACCGGCCCGTTCATGGCAAGCGCGATGGGTGCCGCGCTGCTGCTGCCGGTCGCTCCCGCGCTGACGCTGTTCGCGGCGCTGGGCCTGGGTATCGCGCTGCCCTTCCTTGCCATCGCCTTCGTACCGGCCCTGCGTCGGCGCCTGCCCCGGCCGGGCAAGTGGATGGTCACCTTCCGCCGGATCATGGCCGTGCCGATGGCGCTGACCGCCCTGGCGCTGGCATGGCTGGTGTGGCGTCTCGGCGGCTCTGCCTCGCTGTCTTACGTGCTGGCGCTGGCGGCGATGCTGGTGGCACTTCTGGCGCTTGCCGGGCGAAACCAGCGCCGCGGCCGTCCCGCTCTGATCCCCGCCTGCGTGGCGCTTGCCATCCTTGCTGTCGGCGTGTTGACAATGCCCGAGCCGCAGCATCAGCCCGGCGAAACGGCGTCGATCATCAACGCCAAACCGTTCTCGGCCAAAGCCCTCGCCAAGGCGCAGAGTGAAGGCAGGCCGGTGTTCGTCTGGATGACCGCCGACTGGTGCCTGACCTGCAAGGTCAATGAGGAAGTGGCGATCGAGCGCGAGGACACGAAAGCCGCCTTCGAAAAGGCCGGCGTCGTCGTCCTGCGCGGTGACTGGACCCGCCGCGATCCCGAGATCACCCGTTACCTCACCGCGCGGGGCGCGGCCGGGGTGCCGCTTTACGTGTGGTACGCGAAGGGCGCAAAGCCCGAGACACTGCCGCAGGTGCTGACCCCGGCGCTGCTGGCGCAAAAGGCAGGCTCGTAGTTTTACCCGGTTAGCAGCACCCATTCTTTTGCCTCCCGAAATCCGGGAACCTCTGCCGGGGACCTTGAGGCAAGGGAGGTGGGGCCGCGTGCAACGTTTGGACGCCGTACAGGGACTGCGCGCTGTAGCCGCCTGGTTCGTCGTGATCGCTCACGGCGCGCTTTGGGCGGGCGGTTTCGGTTCGCTCATTCTGCCCGCTCGATCCTACGAATTGCTGGGTTCGCTCGGGGTGCTGATGTTCTTCACCGTCAGCGGCTTCATCATGGTCTACATCAGTCGCGGTACGTTCGGGATGCCCGGAGCTTCCGTCTCGTTTTTGCAGAAACGGCTGATACGCATCGTCCCGCTATACTGGATGATGACCATGCTGGCCCTCGTCATCATCCTGCGAAACGCCCAGCCTGTGGGTATGGTCCAGGTGATGCAATCGCTTCTGTTCATTCCCTATATCGTCCACGGCCATCTGATCCGCCCGCTGCTCGGCGTCGGCTGGACCCTTAACTTCGAGATGTTTTTCTACGTTCTGTTCGCGGTGTCGCTGCTCGTCCGGCGCGGCCTGATGCTTCTTTGCTGCACGCTCGGAGTGCTCCTGCTGACAGACCAGATTCTCAATCCCATCTGGCACTATCATGACCCGTCGACCCTGGTGCAGGAATGGACGGACCCCCTGCTGCTGCCGTTCCTGCTGGGTATCGGCTTGGCCATTCTCCACAAATCCTACCCGGCGATGCACAATCGGCATCCGTTTCTGGGCCTTGCTGCCGGTTGTCTGGTGATGCTTGTGTTGCAGCAGACCCTTATCCCGGATCACCATGATCCTGTGTGGTGGCGGATTGCCGTTCTGGCATTGGGCGCGGTGCTGGCTTCATCGGCGATCCTGGCATCGGGCCACCTCGAAGTACCGCGCTGGCTCATCCTGGCGGGCGATTCGTCCTATAGCCTGTACCTCGTCCATCCCTTGCTGTTCGGCCTCGTCAAACGCATCGGCGGGGAAGCGCTGGCACGGGAACTTCCGGTCGCCGCGATGTTGCTGTATGTCGTCCTGAGCACTGCCGCAGGCCTTGCCTTGCATATCTGCATCGAGCGCCCGTTGACGCGCTGGCTGGGGCGAAGACTTCCCCGCGCCGAGCCGCCGAAAGCGAGGCTGGAAGTAGCCGCAGCCTGAAACGGCACACCCTGCGGCGGCGTCACAGCACCTCGGCCACGCCTTCCAGACTGGCGCGCAGCTTGTCGATCGCCTGCGCTTTGAGCTGGTGCACGCGCGGCACCGAGACCTGCAACACTTCGGCGATCTCGGCCAGGTTGAGTTCCTCGACGAAGTAGAGCTGGACGATCAGCTTCAGCCGGTCCGGCAGGTCGGAGATCGCCGCGATCACCGCGCCGCGCGTTTCCTCGCCCGCCAGCATCGCGAAGCTGTCGGGCGTTTCGGCGGCGAAGGCCATGTTCTGGTCGGAATAGGCGTCATCCAGCGAATCGAAGCGCAGCGGCTGGCTCGATGCGCGCAGGGAAGCCAGTTCCCGCTCGTCGATGCCCATGGCCTGCGCCAACTCGGCCGGACGCGGTTCGCGGCCAAGGTTGCCGCGTAGGGCGGTTTCCTTCTCGGCCAGCAGGCGCCGCCGCTCACCCGCCCCGCGCGACATCGGCAGGCTGCGGCGGACCATGTCCACCATCGCCCCGTGCACGCGCATCTTGGCATAAGCGGCAAAGCCGTCCTCGGTCGGCCCGGCGTGTTTCTGCGCGCATTCGGTAAGCGCGACGAGGCCCGCCTGGACAAGGTCCTCCAGCTCGATCCCCGGCCTGCCGCTGCCATGAACATGCCAGGCCTGCCGCCGCACCATCGGCAGGAAGCGCCGCACACGGTCGCCCACGTCGCCCTGATAGGCACGCATCGCTGCCGGAGACGCGGACGGCGAAGCGCCCTGAAAGGACATCTGGTTCATGCAGCCATGCTTTCGGCGTTGTCAGGTGCGGGAAGGCCGCGCGGTTCCTGCGGCGGAGCGGCGGCGCCGATCACGTCGATGACCTCGATCGGCTGGGTCGCGGGCAGTTCGGAGATCGAAAGGACGAGGCAGCCGGGCGCGCGCAGGCGCAGCAGCGCCGCCAATGCACGGCGCGCGCGGGGCTGCACCACCAGCGTCAGCGGGATCGCGTGAGGGCCGCGCATTTCCCCAAGAGCGGTGATGCGCTCGCCGATCATGCGGGCCAGGTCGGGTTCGATCACCGGCTGGCCAGTGGCGGGATCGACCATGCCCTGCACGATCGCCGCCTCCAGCCCGGCATTCAGCGTCACCACCGGCAAGCGCTCGCTGGGCGGGCAGACCCGCCCGACGATCAGCGCGCCAAGATCGGCGCGGACCAGTTCGACAAGCCGGTCGTGGTCCACAGTCTGCTGGACGGCGCGTGAAAGGCTGGCGAAGATCGGCACCAGATGCGCGATCGGGATGTAGTCCTCCAGCAGCGCGCGCAGCAGGCGGGTGACGCCGGCAAGCGTCAGCGGCGCGGGATACACCGTCTCGACCAGCCCGGCGGAGTGTTCCTTCAGCGAGTCGATCAGCGCCCGCACCTGATCCGGGCCCAGCAGGTCCTGCGGGCGCGCCGAAAGCAACTGGTTCAGGTGCGTGGCGATGACGGTGCCGGGGTCTACGGTCAGGAACCCCTCCGCAGTGGCGTGATCGCGCGCGGCGGGGTCGATCCACAGGGCGGGGCAGCCGAAGCTGGGGTCCCAGGTCGGCTCGCCGCGCAGGGCGTGGTGGGGGCTGGCCTCGCCCGCGTCGATGGCGAGAACCTTGTCGGCACGGATCGCCGCGCCGCCCAGGTTCACGCCGCCCAGCACGATGCGATACTCATGCGGCGGCATGTCCAGCGCATCGCGCACGCGGAACTGCGGAACGATGAAGCCGAACGACTGGCTCAGCTGTTTGCGCACACCCGTAACCCGCGTCACCAGCGGCGAGCCGCGCCGCTCGTCCACCAGCTGCACGAGGCCGTAGCCCAGCTCGATGGTGACGAGGGTGTGGTCGGAAACATCCTCCAGCTCGATCCGCGAGGGATCGGCGGGCGCGGCGGGTTCCGCCACTTCGACCGAGGCGATGAGGGCGCGTTCGGCGCGCTTTCGCAGGGCATGCCACATCCATCCCGCCAGCGCGGCGGCGGGCAGGAAGATGCTTTGCGGCATGGCCGGGATCATGCCCATCGCGCCAAGCACCACGGCCACCGGCAACCACGTGCCGGGGGCGGCAAACTGGTTGCCGATCTGCCCGGCAAGGTCGCGGCTGTCGGACACGCGGGTGACGATGACGGCGGCGGCGATCGACAGCAGCAGCGAGGGCACCTGCGCCACCAGCGCATCGCCGATCGCCAGCGTGATATAGGTCTGCGCGGCCTGCGATGCGGTCAGCCCGTGGCTTATCATGCCAAGGCAGAAGCCCGCGATGATGTTGACGCCCAGGATCAGCAGCGCGGCAATGGCGTCGCCCTTCACGAACTTGGAAGAACCGTCCATCGAGCCGTAGAAGTCGGCCTCGGTCGCCACTTCGCGGCGGCGCGCCTTGGCTTCGTCGGCGGTCATCAGGCCGGCGGCAAGGTCGGCGTCTATGGCCATCTGCTTGCCCGGCAGCGCGTCCAGCGTGAAGCGCGCGGAAACTTCCGAAACGCGCCCCGCGCCCTTGGTCACCACCACCATGTTGATGATGACGAGGATCAGGAACACGAAGATGCCAACCGCGAAATTGCCGCCGATGAGGAAGGCGCCGAAAGCCTCGATCACCTTGCCCGCCGCCGCCTCGCCCTCGTGCCCGTGGACCAGCACGACGCGGGTGGAGGCGACGTTGAGCGAAAGCCGCAGCAGCGTCGCGAACAGCAGGACCGAAGGGAAGGCCGAGAAATCGAGCGGCTTTTCCGCGTTCATCGCCGCCATCAGCACCGCCACCGACAACGCGATGTTGAGCACGAAGGCCACGTCCAGCACGAAGGCCGGCACCGGCACGATCATCAGCACGATAAGCACGAGGATGCCCGCCGGCAGCGCGACGGCTCCGGCGTTGCGAATACGTCCCAGCAAATTCACAGACCAAGCCTCGCCAGCTTGGAGTACGCATCGCGGACATGGCCGCTGGCGGCGGAGCCGGACGTACCGAACGCGGCTTGCAGGGTATCGGCCATCGAGCGTTGGCCGGTGTTGGCGGCGGCGGGAAGCCCGGCGTTGAACTCGCGCGCGATGGGGCCGGAAGGCTGGTAGCTGGCGGCTTCCAGGGCGACGCTTTCATAGCCGAGGGAGGGCGATCCGGGTGTCCATTCCCCGCCGATGCCGGGCGGGAAGTCGCCCTCCATGGCGCCGGCCACCTTGCCGCGCATCAGCGCCATGACCGACCCGACCGAACGCGGCGCGCCGCCTAAAAAGAAGATGCCGCGGTTGGCGGCGGCGGCCTTGGGCAGGATACCCGCCGCGCTCTGGTTCGGGTTCTGGGCGAGTGCCTCGAGGAACTGCCCTGCCCCGGCCGAGCCAAGGAAATGCGCGAGGTAGAGTTCGGCGGCATCCGGCTCCCGGCCAAGGCGCGCGGTGAGATCGGCGCGGTTGTCGGCGGCGAGTTCGCCCGCCATCAGCGCCGAAACCTGCGGGTCGTAGCGCAGCCCCATCACCTGAGCCCGCGTGGCGGGATCGAGCGTGCCGCCCTGGATCGCATCGCTGGCCCAGCCCATGCCGTGTTCGGCGCCGTGGCGGCCCATCGTGGAAAGCCAGGTGCCGGAGGTGAACTGGTACAGCCCCGCCGCGCTGGAAGTGGCGGCGCGGGCGCTGGGGTCGAAGCTGGATTCCAGCTTGGCCTGCGCCATGAGGTACTGGAAATCGACGCCGGTGGCCTCGGCCGCATGGGCGATCGCAGCGCGTACCTGCGAGCCGCCGGATGTGGCCCCCGCTGCCGACCGCGCTGCAATGCCTGCGAAGACTTGTCCGTCGCTCAAACCAAAACTCCCGGCACACCATGTACCGGGAGCGTTTCAGCAAGAGCCGTGCCAGATTTCCTGGAGCAGCCGGGCGGTCAGCCCCTTGCCGCCATCGCGTAGCCCGGCGGGATGCGGTAGAGCTGCGGGCTGCCGGTCAGCGCATTCAGGCGCCGCGTGACGTTGGCCGCGATGATGTTGCGGACCTGCCGGTTCACCTCGTTAAGCCGGCGCGCCGCGTCCAGCATCGAGCGGCATTCCTCATCCAGATGGATCGCGCCCAGACCGTCCAGCGCCCCGCACAGGCGGTTCTTGTCGAACGTGGTCCCGACGATCGCGTCGAGGTCCAGACCGGCAAGGGCCTGCCGCTCGTCTTCCAGAACGGCAAGCATTTGCCGCAAGGCACCGCTAAGCTCGCTTGGGCGAAGTGGGAAAGTCGGCATTTAGTGGGCGCTCCTGAGCAACATGCCGGCCGCGATCATGGCGTCGGCGATCTTGGCCGGAACCACGGGATAGTTGCCCGATTCCACCGCCTTGCGGATCAATGCGACCCGGTCGGTGTCGATGGGGGCAGCGCCCGCGTTCAAGGCCTGCGAAGTCTCCACGGCCGGAGCCGCGGAAACGGAAGTGGTTGGCCGAGTGTTGACCGTGGCCGTGTCACCGCCCGTCACACGGGCCAGCCGGGTATCGACTGCGCCGATGCGCTGCGCGGATCCCAGTTCGATAGGTGGCATTTGCCGCTCCTTGAGATGTCCTGTTTTGCAGAACGACATCGGCGCGGCAGTTTAAAGGGGGCGGGCGGCAGGTTTTTGCCACTTGCCGGTTGCCGGCTGGATTTGCGGTCAGGGCATGGGAACGGAAACCAGCCCCGGCCGCTCGACCCGCGCGCGCATCATCTGGTTGCGGACGGCAAGGCTGGCGCCGGGCCCAGCCAGCGGCCGCACCCGTATCCAGCCGCCTACCGGACCGGATTCCATCGCCTCGCCAGGCTGGGAAACGGTGAAGCCATCGCCCGATACGGCGATCGCGATGGCATCCCCGCGCGAGATCGCAGCGGGGCCGCCCTGCCCTGCTTCGGTGCTGCGAACCGGCACGAACAGCCGCCAGCCGGAAGGGTCACCGCATTGCACCACGACACTGTCCTGCGCCTGCGTGCGCCACGACATGGCCACGCCGGAATGGCACGGCTGAAGGCGCAGGCGGCGGTCCACAGGTGTTGCCGCGCCGCCCGTCTCGCCTGCCGGGGCGCCGGTGAAGCTCGCGATCTGGCGGTCTATGGCGTCGAGATCGGCGAACTGCGCCGACACGGCAGTGGCTAGAAGAAGCAGGCTGGCGGGCATTCGGATACCTTTGCGCGTACAAAAGCGTACCGCCCCGTCACAGCAAGTCCCGTGCCAGCTTCTCAGCGCTCCGGCACGTCATAGGCCAGGGCGACACGGGCGGGACCGGCCCCCGGCTCCACCACGATCCGCGCGGCGCGGCCATGCGCTCCGGCTTCGGCGAGCAGGCGCGCAGCCTCGGCCAGAGCCGCATCGCGCGCGCCGGGCGCGGCGCCGTAGCGGGCGGTGATGGTAAGTTGCTGACGCGGATCGGCCGCCTGCTGCTCCAGCCACATGTCCAGAGGCGGGGCGCCCGCAGCGGCGTGGTAGACCGCGAGGGGTTCGGACTGCGCAGAGGCATGAAGGTCGGCCTTCGCCTGGCTGGCCGGGCGATTGTGCAGCGAGGCGGCGCTCAGCATGAACAGGATCAGGGCAAGATCGGCCAGCGAAGTCTGCCAGCCGAACGAACTGGTGCCCTTCACCGCCTGCCCCCGCCCGGCAATGCGCCCGGCAGAGCGCCCGCGACCTGACTTTCAAGCCAGTCGAGCACGCGCTGGCGTTCATGCTCCTCCTGCGCCGCGCGCCGTGCGATCATGCGGGCAAGCGGCGCGAACAGGAGGTTGCCCAGTAGCAGCCCGTAAAGCGTGGTCAGCACAGCCATCGAGATGGCACTGGTGAAATCGGACGCCGCGCCGGGATCGGCCGGCAAGCGGGTGAGCGCGACCAGCGTACCGGCCAGGCCGAACACCGGCGAAAGTTCCGCCGCCTGCTCCAGCGTGCGCACCGCGCGGCGGCTCTGGTCGACGCGGCGGCGCTTGTGCGAGACGTGGGCGCCCTGCAATCCGCCCATCGAGCGCGAGCCGATCAGCGCATCGGTGACGGCATCGAATTCCTCGTCGCCGAAATGGTGGGGTTCGGCGCGGATGACGCCGTCCTGCTGGATTTCCTGAACCTGCGGGGCCAGCTCCGCCCGCGCCTGCGCCGCCCGAAAGCGCGGGCGCGTCAACCGGGCTACCCCGGCAAAGGCCATGCGGGTGTCCCAGACACCGCAGCGAAGCACGGTGGCAAGGCAGGTGCCCCCGACGACGATCGCAGCGCCGGCAGGGTCGAACAGGGTGTGGGAGATCATCGGCCGTACTCCATTTGCACCAGAGAACGGGGCGGCAGGCGGCAAATTCAGCCTCAGGCGCGCATTTGCCGGTGGGCGGCAAGGACTTGCCGGTCGGCGGGTTGGGGGGGAGGAGGCTGGGGGCTTCGACAAGCTCAGCCTGAGCGGTGCCGAGAGGGTGTTCCCGGCTTTGAAAACGCCCGGAACCCGCTCAGGCTGAGCTTGTCGAAGCCCCCACAGGCACACACCGACCTCCCCGAAAACCCGCATTGCAACCGATTGGCACGCCTCTTGCGAAACACCCGGCACACAGTTCGGGACACCACCCAATGCCGCAGGATCTATTCGGAATACATGGCAAGGCGCTGGAACTGCGCTCGCAGCGCATGGGCGTGCTTGCCTCCAACATCGCCAATGCCGGCACCCCCGGATACAAGGCCCGCGACATCGACTTCACCGCCGCGATCAAGGCGGCGGACGCCGGTGCCGGGACCGATCAGGCTGCCCGTTCGGCCACGCTCTACCGCGTGCCGGTGATGCCTTCGCTCGACGGTAATACGGTGGAGCTGCAGAACGAGCAGCTTTCCTTCTCCGAAAACGCGGTCGGCTATTCGACCACGCTCGAATTCATCCGCTCACGGGTCGATACCGTGAAGCGGGCGCTGCGGGGGGATTGACGATGTCAGGTCCCATGAACCTGTTCGGCGTCGCCCAGCGCGGCATGTCGGCGCAGCTGGTGCGGATGAACGCGGCGGCCTCGAACCTGGCCAATGCCGGTTCCGTATCGGGCACCGAACAGGGCGCCTACAAGCCGATCCGCGCCGTCTTTTCCGAAGACCTCGACCGCGCCAGCGGCCTTTCCACTGTCGCCGTATCGGGCGTCATGCGGGAAAAGGCGGCCGCCGTGCGCCAGCACAATCCCGACCACCCGCTTGCCGACGAGAACGGCGATGTGTGGTCCGCTCCCGTCGATGAGAACGCCGAGATGGTCGAGATGCTCGAAGCCTCGCGCCAGTACCAGAACATGGTCGAGGCCCTGTCTACCGCCAAGAACCTGATGCTCGAAACGATGAGGATGAAATGACCGTCACTGCCGTAACCAGCGCCGCCGCTTCGAACGCAGCGGCGAACAAGACCTCGCTCTCGTCCCTGAACCAGGGCGATTTCCTGAAGCTGATGACCACCCAGATGCAGCAGCAGGACCCCTTCGATCCGGTCGATCAGAAGGAGATGCTGGCGCAGATGGCGCAGTTCTCCTCGCTCGCCGGGACCACCGAGATGGGCGAGACGCTCAAGACCATCTCCGGCCAGCTCGACACGCTGGCCGAGGCGCAGAAATCCACCGCCGATGCAGTGGCCGCACTCGCCGCTTCCCAGACCGACAAGACCGCCTGAAACCCTTTTCCCGGAGTATCTTAGATGTCCTATTACACCTCGCTCACCGGCCTGAAGAACGCGCAGACCGAACTCAACGTCATCTCGCACAACATCGCCAACGCCGAAACCAACGGCTTTAAGAAGAGCACCACCCAGTTCGCCGACATCATCTCGTCGTCAATCGTCACCGACCCCTCGCTGACCGTCGGCATCGGCTCGCGCGTCAGCGTGATCGCGCAGGATTTCAACGTCGGCGCCATCGAGCAGACCGGCAATGCGCTTGATCTCGCCATCGGCGGCGAAGGCTTCTTCACCACCGTTTCGCCCAAGTCCGGCCAGACTGAATATACCCGCAACGGGGCCTTCAGCGTGGACGGCAGCGGCTTCATCAAGAACGCCCAAGGTGCGCGTCTGCAGATCTTCCCGGTCGTGGGCGGCGTCACCAATACCGCGGTCCATCAGGACGCGCAGGTCGCCCCCACGAACGCCGCCGGTTCCGCCTATGCCAGCGTGACCATCGACCAGGAAGGCATGGTCGTCGCCTCTTACGACGACGGCAGCAATGTGACGCTGGGCACCGTGGCTCTGGCCAACTTCGTCGCCCCCTCGGGCCTGAAGCAGGTCGGCGATTCGAGCTGGAAGGTCACCGGCAAGTCCGGCGCGGCCAATTACGGCGCCCCCGGTTCGGGCGCGTTCGGCCCGCTGAACTCCGGCTCGCTGGAGCGTTCGAACGTCGATATCGCCGAGGAGCTGGTCGATCTCATCAGCGCCCAGCGGTATTTCCAGGCCAACGCCAAGGCCATCGATACCGCCACGCAGATCTCGCAGACCGTCATCAACCTGCGCACCTAGGCGTTGTGACCCTTCGACAAGCTCAGGGTGAGCGGGGTTGGTTTTGAACCGCCCCTTTCCCCTTCGGGCGACAAAAGTTGTTTTTGAGCTACCTCTCCCCGCTCAGGCTGAGCTTGTCGAAGCCCCCGCCGGGCACGCCACCCTTCAAGGACCTGCCGATGGACCGCCTGATCTACACCGCCGTCTCGGGGATGAACGCCTCGCTCAACCGCGAGCGCGTCATCGCCAGCAACATGTCGAACGCGCAGACCGTCGGTTTCAAGGCGGAAATCCTGCAGGCCACGCCCACCACGCTGGAAGGCCCGCAGCTGCAAGTGCGCAGCCTGTCGAGCACCGAGGTCTCTGCCGCATCGATGAAGGCGGGCGGCCTCAACCGCACGAACTACGCGCTCGACGTTGCCATGCAGGGCGATGCGATGCTGGCGGTGCAGGCCACCGATGGGCAGGAAAGCTACACCCGGCGCGGCGATCTTTCGGTCACCGTCACCGGCGTGCTGCAGAACGGCGACGGCTTGCCGGTGATCGGCGGTTCCGGCCCGATCTCGGTTCCCCCCGGCTCCAAGGTGACGATCGGCCCGGACGGCGGCGTGCTGGTGCAGGACCCGGACACCCCCGACGCCGCCCCGCAGGTGATCGACAAGCTCAAGCTGGTCAGCACCGCCGGCACGCGGATCGTCAAGGATATCGCCGGCCAGTTTCGCGTGCCGAATGGCGGAATTCTGCCGGTAGACGAGAACGCTCAGGTGATTCCCGGAGCCTTGGAGCAGTCCAACGTCAACCCTTCCGAGGTACTGGTCGAGATGATCGCGGCGCAGCGGCTTTTCGATATGCGCACCAAGCTGGTCCAGACCGCAGGGCAGCTCGACGAAGCCGGCGCGCGCCTGATGCGGCTAGACTGACAACGCCGTCCGAACACCGAAACGCCAGAGGATTTAGACCATGCCCAGTTCCGCACTTCAGGTCGCCCGCACCGGGCTAGAGGCCCAGGATACGCGCATGCGCGTGATCGCCAACAACCTCGCCAACGTATCGACCACCGCCTTCAAGCGCGACCGGGCCAACTTCGCCACGCTCGCCTATCAGGATGCGCGGGTGGCGGGCGCGCAGTCCTCCACCGAGACGGCTTACGCCACCGGGCTCAATCTGGGCACCGGCGTCGCCGTGCAGTCGACCACGCGGATGGAGACGCAAGGCACCTTGCAGACCACCGGCAATTCGTTCGACCTGGCGCTGGACGGCGACGGATATTTTCAGGTCCAGCTGCCGGGCGGCCAGCTTGGCTATACCCGCGCGGGCAATTTCAGCCGCACCGCCGAAGGCCAGCTGGTGACCTCGCAGGGCTATGCCGTGCAGCCGGGCATCACCGTGCCCGAAGGCGCGACCACGATCACCGTTTCGGACGACGGCACCGTTTCCGCGCAGCTTGCCGGACAATCGGAGCCGACGCAGCTGGGGCAGATCACTGTCGCCAGCTTCACCAACCCCGTGGCGCTGCAGTCCGCCAGCGACAACTTCATGCTGGAAACCGCCGGCAGCGGCCCCGCCCAGATCGGCATCGCCGGCGAGCAGGGACGCGGCCACATCCGGCAGGGAATGCTGGAAGGCTCCAACGTCAACATCGTCGAGGAACTGGTCGACATGATCGAAACGCAGCGCGCCTATGAGATCAATTCGAAGATGATCTCGGCAGTGGATGAAATGCTGCGCAACGCCAACCAGACGCTGTGATGATCCTTCGACAAGCTCAGGATGAACGGCTTCGACAAGCTCAGGATGAGCGGATTCGACAGGCTAAGGATGAGCGGAAACAGGAAATGCCGAAACACAAAAACCCGCTCATGCTGAGCTTGTCGAAGCACGCCGCCTTGGCCTGCCTCGCCCTCACCGCCGCCCCGGCGTTGGCGAAGAAGCCGCCACAGCCTTCCGGCTTCGAGGCCAGCCTGCCCGTGGCCCCCGCACCCGTGGCGCCGCCGACCGGCTCGATCTTCAACGTCTCGGCCGGCTACGCCCCGCTGTATCAGGGCACGCGCGCGGCGCGGGTGGGCGATCCGCTGACGATCCTGCTGACCGAGAGCACCACCGCGTCCAAGGCGGTCAGCTCCAAGAGCGGCAAGAGCGGCAGCGCCTCCATCACCCCGCCCTCCACGGGCCTGATCTCGCAGCTGCTGAAACCCAATTCGCTGAAGGCCGGCTCGAACTCCTCGTTCAACGGACAGGGCAGCGCCGCGCAGACCTCCGCGCTCGACGCCACGCTGTCGGTCACCATCGCCGAGGTGCGGGCCAACGGCACCGCGCTGGTGCGGGGCGAGAAGAAGATGCTCATCAGCCAGGGCGACGAATGGGTCCGCTTTTCCGGCATCGTGCGCCTCGCCGATATCGATCAGGAGAACCAGATCGCCTCGTCGCGCGTGGCCGATGCGCGCATCCAATATACCGGCAAGGGCGCGCTCCAGCAGGCCAGCAAGCAAGGCTGGCTGGGCCGCTTCTTCAACAAGATCTCGCCGTTCTGAGGATGCAGATGACGCTTCTTTCCTTACTTTCGTCATTCCCGCGCAGGCGGGAATCCATCTCCTGTCCTGCATGGCTACGCGGGCCCTCGAAGATGGATTCCCGCCTGCGCGGGAATGACGGAGTGTGGGGCGGCATACGCTTGCTCGCGCACCTCGCCCGCGCCGCCCTCGCCCTCACCCTGCTCACCGTCCCCGCCCATGCCGAGCGCGTGCGCGATCTCGGGCAGTTTCAGGGCGTGCGCACCAACCAGCTCACCGGCTACGGCGTCGTCGTCGGCCTGCCGGGCACGGGGGACGACAATCTCGAATACCTGACGCAGGCGATGAAGGGCGTTTCGGGCCGCATGGGCCTGACCTTGCCGCCCGGCATCGCGCCCGGGCTGAAAAACGCCGCCGCCGTGATGATAACCGCCGATCTGCCCGCTTTCGCCAAGCCCGGCCAGCGTATCGACGTCACCGTTTCGACCATCGGCAAGGCCAAATCCCTGCGCGGCGGCGCGCTTATCCTTACTGCGCTCTACGGCGCTGACGGGCAGGTCTATGCGATGGCGCAGGGCAACCTTGCCGTCGGCGGTCTCGACGCTTCGGGGCGCGATGGGTCCAAGGTCACCGTCAACATCCCCACCGTGGGCCGCATTGCCGAAGGCGCCAGCGTGGAGCGCGCCGTCGCCACCGGCTTCGACAGCGGCGAGATGCTGCGCTGGAACCTGTTCGAGGCGGATTTTCTCACCGCCGCACGCGTGCGCGATGCGATCAACACGCGCCTGCCGAACACCGCCTCGGTCGAGGACGGCGTTACCCTGGCCCTGCGCCTGCCGGGCAATCCCGACAGCCGCGCCAGCGTGATGGCCGCGATCGAGATGATCGACGTGAACCCGGCCGAAACCGCCGCGCGGGTGATCGTCAACAGCCGCACCGGCACCGTGGTCATCAACTCGGCCGTGCGCATTTCGCCCGCCGCGATTAGCCACGGCAAGCTGACCGTGCGCGTCGAGGAGAACCAGCAGGTCGTCCAGCCCGCCCCGTTCAGCCGGGGCCGCACGGCGACCGAGCAGCACTCGAACGTCTCGGTCGAGGAGGAGAACCGCTCTGTCGCGCTCTTCCGGGGCGGCGCCTCGCTGTCCAAGGTGGTCGACGCGCTCAACATGCTGGGCGTCACTCCGTCCGACCTCGTGGCGATCCTCGAAGCCTTGAAACAGGCCGGCGCCCTCAAGGCGGAAATGGTCATCATATGAGCACGATTCTTCCCGCAGCACCCGGCATGGCGACCAAAGCGGACGCCACCGACCGCGAAAAGCTGCACACCGTCGCCAAGCAGTTCGAAGCCGTATTCGTGCGCGAGATGCTAAGCGCCGCGCGCAAGTCCAGCTTCGGCGGAGAGGGCGGCGCAGGCGATATCTCCGGCGGGCAGGCGCTCGACACCTTTCGCCAGCTTCAGGACGAGAATGTCGCCGACGCCACGGTGCAGTCAGGCGTGCTGGGCCTTGCGAAGATACTGGAGGAGCAGATGGCGAAGTTCGTGGGCGGTCCTTCGACAAGCTCAGGACGAGCGGATGTTGCGGGAAATGGCTCGACGACCAAGAAGCCGGACGGCGGCTGACGCAGCCTGTCGCCCTCCCAACCCGTCACCACCGGACGGTGCCTGACGCAATCCGTTGCCCCTCCCACTCCGTCACCCTGAACTTGTTTCAGAGTCCATCGGGTCGGAAGCCCTGCGCTTTCACGCCGCAAACCGACCGGGCGGCTGGCGAGCCTGGCCAACGGGTTACGCTGCCCGATAGACCCTGAAACAAGTTCAGGGTGACGGGGATTTTGGCGGAGAGGGAAGCGGAAACGGAAAGCCAATGCACCGCCAACCCTGAAAATCCGCGCCGCACTGCCGTTCTAGTATTCGGGGCAAGCGCCCCTCCCACGAACCCCGCTCAGGCTGAGCTTGTCGAAGCCCGGGCGCCGCGCAAACGGAAAACCAGGTAGCATAATGGCATCCGACCTTCTCTCGATCGCGCGTTCGGGCGCCCGCGTTGCCCGCACCGCGCTGGACGTGACGGCGAACAACATCGCCAATGCCAAGACAGAAGGCTACGTGCGCCGCAGCGTTTCGGTGGCCGAAGTCACGGCGGGATCGCTCAACGCCACGCCCACCGGCATCAACCTGGCCGGCGCCCGGATCACTGGCATCGTGCGCAACGCCGACGTATTCCGCCAGTCCGAGGTCCGCCGCACCGGCTCCGACGCCGCGCGCGCCTCGGCCGAAGTGGCAGGGCTGGAAAGCGTGCAGACCGCGATCGAGCAGACCGGCGTCTACGATTCGGTGGTCGCTTTCGAGGGCAGCCTCAAGCAACTGGTGTCCGATCCCACCGACGGTTCCCTGCGCGCGCAGGTGATCGAGGACGGGCGCACCATGGCGCAGACCTTCAACACCGCCGCGCAGAACCTGGACGCGGCGGGCAAGGGCCTGCGCTTCGAAGCGCAGGACGGCGTCGACACCGTCAACCGCATCGCCGGAGAAATCGCGAAAGTGAACCTGCGGCTGATGCGCAGCGGCGGCGATGCATCGGGCGACCAGTCCACCCTGCTCGACCAGCGCGATAGCCTGCTCCAGCAGCTGAGCGATCATGCCGACATCACCACCACCATCAATGCCGACAAGTCCGTATCGGTCACGCTGGGCGGGCCGACCGGCACCTCGCTGGTATCGGGCGCAGCGGCGAAGACGCTGTCGATGGCCAGCGCGGCGAACGGCACGGTGTCGTTCTCGGTGAACAACCAGGCGGTGACGCTCAGCTCCGGCGCGATTGCCGGCAAGGCGCAGGCGCTGGTGGAACTGGCCGGCGCACGCACGCAGCTGGACACCATCGCGGGCGGCATCGCCAGCGCCATCAACACCGCGCAAGCGGGCGGCGTGGACCTTCAGGGCAGCCCCGGCCAGCCGCTGTTCTCCGGCACCAGCGCGGCGGACATCGCGATGGTCGCCAGCAAAGGCACCGCCATCGCCACTGCACCTGCGGGCGCTGCGGCAGGCAGCCGCGACATGACCAACCTTGCCGCGATGCGCGGCGCGCTCGAAACGGCGGACCCTTCAGGCGCGGTCGATACGCTGCAGTTCGGCGTGTCCAGCGCCGTCGCCGGCCGCACGATCACCCGCGATGCCCTCGCCGCGATTGCGGGCAGCGCGCAGTCCGCGCTGTCTGCTCAGGCGGGCGTGAACCTCGATGACGAAGCCGTGAACCTCGTCCGTTTCCAGCAGGCCTATCAGGCCTCGGCGCGGGTGATGCAGGTCGCGAGCGACATCTTCGATTCCATCCTCTCGATCAGGTAAGCCCCCCATGACGACCATTTCCACCTCGACCGGCGCCTTCTTCGACAAGTCGCGGACCGACATGAAAGCCCTGCGCGGACAGGCGGAATCGCTGCAAAGCCAGCTGAGCACCACCCAGAAGCTGAGCCGCTCTTCCGACAACCCGGTCGCCGCCTCGCGCCTGCGCGCCCTGTCGCGGCAGGAGACGCTGTCGCAGATCGACACCGCCAACGCGAACCGCGCCAATGCATACCTGACGCTGGCCGACGGTGCCATGTCCGACATCGCCGACACCATCATCCGCGCGCAGGAACTGGCGACCCGGGCCGCATCCTCCACCCTGACGGCCGAGCAGCGGGGCGCCGTGGCGACCGAACTGGATCAGGTCCACGCCGCGCTGTTCGGCCTGGCCAATACCCGCGATTCGAACGGCCATGCACTGTTCGGCGGCGAAAGCACGGGCGATGCCTATAAGCTGGATGCCGCGGGCAACGCGGCCTATGTCGGCACCGCCAGCAGCGAAGACCTGCCACTGGGCGAAGGGCAAAGCGTCACCCGCTCGATGACTGGCCCGCAGTTCCTGACCTTCACCGACAGGAACGGCAACCAGAGCGACGTCATGGCCACCGTCAAGGCGCTGTCCGACGCGCTCAAGGCCGGGACGACACCAACTGTCGGAGCCAACGATGCCCTCGCCAGTCTCCAGACCGGCCTCGACACCCTGACTACCGGGCAGACCGTGGTCGGCACCCGGCTCGCCTGGATCGAACTGACCGGCGAGCGCCGCATCGACCGGGGCGAACTGCGCTCCGCCGAACAGACGGATCTCGGCGCCACCGACATCGCCTCCACCATGGCGCGGCTTCAGGAAACGCTCACGGTGCTGGAAGCCAGCCAGGCCGGCTTCGCCAAGCTCTCCAGCCTGAGCCTGTTCAACCAGCTGCGCTGATTTCGGTACGGACGACGAGCAAGAGCAGCGCCAAAAATCATCGTCACCCTGAACTCGTTTCAGGGTCCATCGCGCCGCTACCCCGGTGTCTGCGGCAGCAAACCGCCTGCTGGGTTCTGTGGAATTGCCCACCGGGTCAGGCGGAGGAATGGACCCTGAAACGAGTTCAGGGTGACGAGGTGTACCACATTATGCCGCGCACACCTCCGCCCGCCCACGGACCACGCAAATCTGCGTAAGCCGCTGAACAAGCGGAAATAACCAACTTCCGGCTAACCTGCATCCCTCGCAGCCGCTCACGAAGGACCAGAAACCCATGTTCGCAATCATCGGCGTCGTCATCCTGCTGGTGATGGTCTTCGGCGGCTTCGCGATTACCGGCGGCGCGCTTGGCCCGGTGATGGAGGCGATCCCGCACGAGATGCTCATCATCGGCGGCGCCGCGATCGGGGCGATCGTCACCGGCAATTCGATGCACGAGCTGAAGGGCCTGGGCAGCGGCATGATGAAAGTCTTCAAAGGCCCGAAACACAACAAACAGGACCACATCGACGTCATCATCCTGACCACGCGGCTGATGAAGCTGCTGCGCTCCGAAGGCCCGGTGGCGCTGGAAAGCCATGTCGCCGATCCCAAGTCCTCCGCCATCTTCGCCGAATTCCCGCGCCTGCTCGGCAACGAGCCGCTGGTCCACCTCATCGCAGACACCCTGACGCTGATCGTCGTCTCCTCCGGCACGCTGGAGGTTCACGCGGTGGAGGACGTGATGGACAATGCGATGAAGACCCATTTCCACGAAGCCCACGAAGCGCAGCACGCCTTGCAGGGCCTGGCCGACGCCTTGCCCGCGCTGGGCATCGTCGCCGCCGTGCTGGGCGTGGTGAAGACGATGGGCTCGATCGACAAGCCGCCCTCGATCCTGGGCGGGATGATCGGCTCGGCGCTGGTCGGCACCTTCATGGGCGTGATGCTGGCCTACGGCATGGTCGCGCCGATGGCCGGCCGCCTCAAGCAGGTGCTGGAGGCGGATGAGCAGATTTTCCACGCGGTGAAGCAGGTCATCATCGCAAGCCTGCACGGATGGCCGCAGCCGCTGGTGGTGGAATCGGCCCGGTCCGGCCTGGGCCACGCCTTCCGCCCCAGCCTGTCCGACCTGCTCGACGCGATGCGCGGTAAATAAGATGGCCAAGAGCGCCGACGAACCCGTTCGCCCGATCATCGTCAAGAAGATCACCGTCGTTGCCGACGGGCACCACGGCGGCGCCTGGAAAGTCGCCTATGCGGACTTCGTGACCGCGATGATGGCCTTCTTCCTCTTGCTGTGGATCCTGGGCGCCACCACCGAAAAACAGCGCAAGGGCATTGCCGACTATTTCTCGCCCACGCTGGTCAAGAACCGCAAGTCCGGCACCGGATCGGGCACCGGCCTGCTGGGCGGCACCTCGCTGACCGCGCAGGACAAGCTGCCTCACCCCGGCGGCAGCGGCAACAAGGCCATCACCATCCCGCGCGACGCCACCGGAGGACCGAAGGAAGGCGCCAAGCGCACCCAGCTCGCCCGCCAGCAGGTGGAAAAGAAGCTCCAGTCCACCGACCGCCTGCGCAGACTGGCAAAGCAGGTGCGCCTGGTCGACACCACCGAGGGCGTGCGTATCGACCTTGTCGACGATGCGAACTTCTCGATGTTCCGCCTGGGCACCACGGTGCTGACGCCCGAGGCCTCCGACCTGCTGGCCGCGCTGGGCGAGGCGCTGGGCCCCGACGGCGGCGGCGTCACCGTTCGCGGCCATACCGACGCCCTGCCCTTCGCGGCCGGCACCGTGGGCAACAACTGGTCGCTCTCCGCTGGGCGCGCCGAGGCCACCCGCCAAGCCCTGCTACGCGACGGCATCAAGGAAGACCGCTTCCGCCGCATTGAAGGCGTCGCCGACCGCGAACTGCTGATCCCCGCCAACCCGCACGACCCGCGCAACCGCAGGATTTCGATCACGCTGCTGAACTGAAGGCGGGGGCCAGCACTAGTCCCGACCGCCGATGCCTTCTGTCCAAAAGTGGTCGATACTCCGCTTGTACCGAAGAAATCGGTAAATACGGCTGGAAACGGGGATTTAAGCCTGTCCCACAGCCCGATTCGAAATAATATGCAAGGCGATCCGGGCCTTGTAATTTTTGTATATGATATGTATATTGTTGCTACGCCGTTGCGTCCCGTTGGCCCGCAATACTGTCTGGCGTTGTCTCTTCACGATCAGAAATTCTTTTGATTGGCTTTCCTGAGACAGGAAATGCTTGTCGCCGAGCCCGAGGTTTCGACAGCCGGGTGCCGGCGCTGCTGATGAGGCTTGCCCGATGATCGCATATTTTCTGCTGGTCCACCGTTACCCCGCGCAGTTCAAACGTTTGTTCAGCGCGATTTACGTGCCCGGCAATCAGTATGTCGTCCATGTCGACAAAAGCTCCGGCGTGGAACTGGCGACGGAAATCGCAACCTTCCTGAAACCCTATCAGGGAGTGGAACTGCTTGAACCGGAAGATGCGCTCTGGGGCGGATACAGCCTTGTCGAGGCCGAACTGCGCGGCATGACCCGCCTTCTGCAGATGGACAGCAACTGGACGCATTACATCAACTTGTCGGGTCAGGATTTCCCGCTCAAGAGCCAAAACTACATCCGTCAGTTCTTTGCCGCCCATCCGGGCAGGCAGTTCATCCGCGCGCTCGACCAGCGCAAGGAACGCCCCGACACCATGAACCGGGTCAGCCACATGTTCACCGAAGAGCGCGGAACGTTGACCGCAACCGGCGTGGCGCGGCCTTATCTTACGGGCGACACGCCATTTATCGGCACGCAATGGAAAGCGGTCACCCGCAGTTTCTGCGAATACGTCTGCCACGATCCGCGCGCCGACCGTTTCAAGAAATTCTATCGTAACAGCTTTATCGCCGACGAGGCCTTCTTCCAGACTGTCATGATGAACAGTGGCGACCATGGCATCGTCATGAACGACGATCTGAGGATGATCGACTGGGTGCCCGATGGCGACATCAAGCTGCGCCCACGCAATTATGACGAGGCCGATTTGGGTCAGCTCCAGCGCAGTACCGACCTTTTCGCGCGCAAATTCGATGCCGAGGAGGACCCCCGGATCCTTTCGCTGCTCGAACGCCATCTGCGAACGCCCGCAGCGGACGTCTATCTCGGCGCGGAGAATACCTTCCAGGCGCCTTTGCACTTGAGCATGCCGCAAGCCGTGAATGCCTGAAAAGCGGATCATTTCGCCGATCACCACATTGTCACGGCAAAATCGCAGCAGAAGACGAACCACGAAGTTCGCAGGCCTTGAAAACATGAAACGGTAAGGATTCAGGATCATGCAGATTTCCGCAGCCCATTGCCGAGAGCAGGAAGCGTTGCAACGGGCCAAGGCTCTTAGCGAACCGCTGGAGAACCGGCGGAAAATCGCGTTGGATGCTGCCAAGGCCTGGGAAGCGGAAGCCGTCTGGGCTGAAAACCGGGCGTCAAAATCCACCCCGCTCGACAAGCTCGACGTCGCCATCGCCCTGGAATTTGAACGGGAAGCGAAATCGGGTCTCTCCGAATGACGGGATCACGCGCTGACCAGCCTGATGTCGTGCAGACTGGTTCGCGCCGCCATCGAGAATGGCGTCCAAATGCCTTGAGCAGCATTCCCCTGCAGATGCGCTTCATCAAACCTGCATCGCGCTTACCGGATCAGCCGAAACGCCCGGCGGTCTGAGGGCAGACCGCCGGGCTGGGCCCTCCGGGGAACGGGAGGCCAGTCGGCACGCCGCGCCGGGCGTGCCGGTGTCGGCGTCGCTGTGCGCTTAGCGCAGTAGCGACAGGACGTTCTGCTGGCTCTGGTTGGCCTGGGCGAGCATCGCGGTGGATGCCTGGCTCAGGATCTGGGCCTTGGCCATCGCGGTCGTTTCGGCCGAGTAGTCGGCGTCTTCGATGCGGCTCTTGGCGTCGGACAGGTTGGTGACGGTGTTGGTCAGGTTGTTGATCGCCGATTCCAGGCGGTTCTGGCCGGCACCCAGCGATGCGCGGGTCGAGTTCACGTCCTTCAGCGCATTGTCCACGTTGGTCAGCGTGGCGGCGGCCTTGGTGGCGTCAGTCACGTCCAGCGCCGAGGCGACAAGGTTGGCACCGTTGATGGCCTTGGCGGTCAGCGTGACCTTCTCGCCCGAGTTCGAGCCGGTCTGGATGTCGAAGGTCAGGTCGGTGCCCGAGGTGGTCGAGATCAGCGTGTTGCCGTTGAACTTGACCTGCGTGAACGAGTCCGAGATCTGCGAGGTCAGCGCGGTGACTTCCTGCTGCATCGCCGCGCGGTCCGACGACTGGTAGGTGCCCGAGGCCGACTGGATCGCCAGTTCACGCACACGCTGGAGCATGTTGCTGACTTCCGACAGCGTGCCTTCCGCGGTCTGGGCCAGCGAGATACCGTCGTTGGCGTTGCGGATGCCCTGGCTCATGCCGCGGATCTGCGAGGTCATCGAGGTGGAGATCGCAAGGCCGGCGGCGTCGTCCTTGGCCGAGTTGATGCGCTTGCCGGTCGACAGGCGCTCCATCGCGGTGCCGAGCATCTTGTTGGCGGAGTTCGAAGCGTTGGATGCGCGGATCGCGCTGATGTTCGTATTGATGACAGACATGATGAGGTTCCCGTTAGTGTCCCGATAATCCCGGCCCATCAGTTATGGGCTTTTCGGAGCAACCGGCCGGCCCATCCAGCCCGCTGCCAGCCACTAGACCGGCAGCCTTCCGCGAACTTTAAGTCCCGCTATGAAAACGTTTGAAGTGCGGCGCGGCGAAGGCGAATCGGCAGCGGGCGAATCTCCTGATTCACGAATCCCCCGCGCGGCAATCGCGCGCGCGTGAAGATTATTCCTCCGCTGCGCCGCTGCGACTGCCCAATGCGATCCAGCCTGACGTTCCGCCGCGAAACCCGCGATTTTCGGGGATTCCAGCCAATGATCTGCTTCCCAAGGCACGGCAGAGCGAGCCTCGCAGCGGATGGAAGGCCCTGCAGAAACCTGCCGCCGAACGGCAGATTACGGACATCTACGCGGCCTTAAATTACCGCTCTTTTTGCCGTTAACCACGCATAAGCGGCTTCATAGAACTGGTTAATTCCAAGGGAATCCGCGATATGGCCGCTCTGGAAATCAATAACGAAACGGCTCGCCTCCACGGCCCGCTGATCCAGCGCGCCGGGGCAATTGCCGCTTCTCTTTTCAATGGCGATGCAATCGATTTCCGCGATTTTGCAGACCGCACCCCGCTGCGCCCCCGCACTCGCTGCGTGCGCCTGTCGCGCGGTCCGGCACCGGCACTTGTGCGCGAAGGCGCCAGCCTGACCTCGATGACCTACGCCGACCCAGTCAGCGAAACCGCGCTGGCCATGCTGCTGGCCGCCTCCGCCGGCCCCGAAGACCCCATCGCCGCCGACCCGGAAAGCCTGTCCGTCTTCGCGCTGGCAGAGCGTCTTGCCGCCAGCGACATCCCGGTGCTCATCAACGGCCCGACCGGCACCGGCAAGGAAGTGCTCAGCCGCTTCATCCACACCCGTTCGAACCGCCGTGACCAGCCGTTCATCGCCGTCAACTGCGCCGCCATGCCCGAAACGATGCTGGAGGCCATGCTGTTCGGCCACCAGAAGGGCGCTTTCACCGGCGCGACGGCGGCCAGCGAAGGCTTCATGCGCGCGGCGGACGGCGGCACCCTGCTGCTCGACGAGATCGCCGAACTGCCGCTTGTGTTGCAGGCCAAGCTGCTGCGCGCGCTGCAGGAACAGGAAGTGGTGCCAATCGGCTCTACCCGTGCGATCAAGGTGGACGTGCGGGTGATCGCCTGCGCCAACCGCGACTTGCCCACCGAAGTGGCGCAGGGCCGTTTCCGCGCCGACCTTTTCTACCGCCTCAACGTCTTCCCGCTGGAACTGCGTCCCTTGCGTGAACGCCCCGACGACATCGCCCCGCTCGCTTTCGCCATGGCCCTGCGTCATGCCCGCGCCATCAGTGGCACCGAAGCCGTGCCCTGCTTCACCGAAGGCGCGCTGGCCATGCTGCGACTGCATTCCTGGCCGGGCAACGTGCGCGAACTGGAGAACGTGGTCCGCCGCGCGATGCTGCTCGCCCACGGCGGCACCCGGATCGCGCCCGAGCACATCGTCTTCGACAGCCCGGCACGCCTTGTCGCCGTGCCTGCGATCGGCGGCCTCGAACTGGCGTTCGCCGCGCCTGTCGATGCGCTGGACGGCGACCGCAAACTGTCGAGCATCGTCCAGCACTCCGAGGCCCGCGCCATCGTGGAAACGCTGGAGGCCTGCGGCGGCAACCGCCTGCGTGCGGCCCGCGAACTGGGTATCTCGGAACGCACGCTGCGCTACCGCCTCGCCTCGATGCGGGAGGCCGGTATCGAAATCGGGCGCCCCGCTCCCGCTCCTTCGGCGATGGGAGGCGGCCGGTGAGCAGCATTCCCTCGATCAGCGGCATGGGCGGTGCGGGCGGCGTCCAGCAGATCCTGCAACTGCGTCAGCAGATCATCTCGCGCAACGACCTGCTGCGCGAGATCCATACCGCGCAGGCCGCCACCCAGACCCAGAGCGCCGGGCAAGCCCCCGCCGGCGGTTTCGCCACCTCGCTCCAGACCGCGCTGGACGGCGTCAGTTCAGTGCAGAGCCGCTCGGAAGCGCTCTCCACCGCTTACGAAAAGGGCGAGGTCACCGATGTCGCCAAGGTCATGCTGGCCCGCCAGGAAGCTGGCGTCGCCTTCGAAGCCACCCTGCAGGTGCGCAACAAGCTGCTGTCCGCCTACCAGGACATCATGCGGATGGGAGTCTGACTAGATGGCCGATCTTGTTCCCGTAACCGGTTCGCCGTCCAAGTTCGGCGGTTTTGGAGACGCTTCGGGCGGCAGCGTGCTGACCCGCCTTTCGTCCATCACCCAGCAGCCTGCGGTGAAGAAGATGATGCCGGTGTTCATCGGCCTTTCCGCCATCGGCGGCGCGGCGCTGACCTGGAGCATGATGGCGCCTTCGCCCCAACGCGTGCTTTATGCCCAGCTGGGCGACAGCGAACGCGCCGGAGTGGCCGAGGCGCTCGACGCAGCGCAGATCAAGTACGCCATCGACAACCAGACCGGCGCGCTCACCGTGGCCGAGGGCGATTTCTACAAGGCGCGCATGCTGGTGGCGTCCGACGGCGCGCTGGCGACGCCCGAAACCGGCGACCAGATGCTGGACAAACTGCCGATGGGCGCCAGCCGGACGCTGGAAGGCGAACGCATGCGCTCCGCCCGCGAGCACGACCTGCAACTGACCATCGGCCAGATCGACGGCGTGGATTCGGTGCGCGTCCACCTTGCCGAAGGCGAAAAGTCCGTCTTCGTGCGTGACAATCTGGCGCCCACCGCTTCGGTGATGGTGCGCCTGAAATCCGGCCGCCAGCTCAGTGACGGGCAGGTCTCGGCCGTCGTCAACCTTGTCGCGGGATCGGTGCCGGGCCTTTCCCCCGACGCGGTGCGCGTGGTCGACCAGCATGGCCGCCTGCTTTCCGAAGGTGCGGGCGCGGACAACGATCGGCTCGACATGCAATCACGCCTGGAAACCAAGCTGCGCGAACAGGTGGCGCAGCTTCTCACCCCGATGCTGGGCGACGGCAACTTCACCACCGAAACGCAGGTCCAGCTCGACATGGACCAGGTGACCGCCGCGCGCGAAAGCTACGACAAGGACGGCGTCGTCCGCTCGGAACAGTTGCAGCAATCGCAGACCTCCGGCCCCGGACAGGCGGGCGGCGTCCCCGGGGTACTGTCGAACACCCCGCCGCCCGCAACGCAGGCCGTAGCGGGCGCGCCGCAGGGAACCGCGCCCGCCGGTCCCGCTGCCCCGGCGCCTACCAACGGCGAAAGCTCGACCAGCAAGACGTATGAGTTGGGCCGTCAGGTTTCCGTTTCCGAAACCGGCCCGGGCGGGATCAAGCGTCTGACCGTGGCGGTGGCGATCAGCGCCGCTGCCATGAAGGGCGCCAAGGCCAAGGATCTGGCCGACCTCGAAGCGCTCGTCAGTGCGGCGGTGGGCGCCAATCCGCAGCGCGGCGACGTGGTGAAGATCGTCACCCGCAGTTTCGAGCCAGTCGCAGTGGAGGCCGCCCCGTTCTATGAGGCCCCGTGGTTCGCCATGGTCGTGCGCAACGGTGCGGCGGTTCTCGCGGTGCTGCTGGTCCTGCTGCTGGGCGTGCGCCCAATGATAAACGCCATGCGCGGCGACAAGCCCGCCAAGGCGAAGAAGGGCCAGAAGGGCGCCGCCGCCGAGGCTGACGAGGGCGGCTATACCGCGCCTGCCCTGCCGATGGCTTCGGCAGAGGGCGTGGCCGTGGAAGTCAGCCGCGCCGAACTGCTTTCGCGCCAACTTGGTCTGGCCCAGCGCATCGTCGCCGAAAAGCCGGAAAGCGCGGTCCATGTCCTGCGCCAGATGCTTGCCGAACCCGCCCCCGAAGCCCCTTCCAAGGCCGCGTAAATGACTGAAATGGCTCCCTTGCAGGCCGCAGACAGTGCGGCGGTAATGATGATGCTGCTGGCCGAGGAGCAGACCGCCGAACTTCTCAGCGCCCTCGACCCGCGCGAACTGCGCCTGCTGGGCGAAAAGATGGTCGCCCTGGGCGAGATCGGCCCCGATGTGATCGCCCAGGCCATCGCCGGGTTCGTCGCCAAGACCGAGCGTATGGGCCTTGTCGCGCATGACCGCGTCGGCCAGGTCCACGCGATGATGAGCCGCGCCGTGGGCGAGGTGAAGGCCGACAACGTGATGCGCCGCATCGCGCCCGCCGCTCCGCAGACCTCGCCGCTGGAACTGGCGCGCTGGCTGACCCCCGACGCGCTGGTCCCGCTGCTCAAGGGCGAACATCCGCAGGCCATCGCCGTCCTTTTGATCCAGCTTGACCCCGAAGTCGCGGCGGCCGTGCTTCACGCCCTGCCCCCGCTGGTCCAGCCCGAAATCGTCCACCGCATCGCCACGCTAGGCCCCGTCGCCCCGCAGGCGATCGAGATGCTGGAGGAACTGCTTTCGCGCCGGATCACCGAAAGCCACGGCCAGCGCCCCCTGCAGATGGGCGGCGCGCGCGAGGCGGCCGAAATCATCAACGGCATCGGCAAAGTCGCCGAAAAGCATGTCATGGGCGCGCTTGCCAAGCGCGACAAAGTGCTGGCGCGCCAGATCGAGGAGGAGATGTTCAAGTTCGAACACCTCTTCGTCCTCGATGCGCAGGCGATGGGCGCCTTGCTGCGCGATGTCCCCAACGAGACCCTGATCGACGCCCTGAAGGGCATCGCCGAGGACGAGCGCGAGGTGTTCTTCAAGGCCATGTCCAGCCGCGCCGCCGACGGCGTGCGCGACGAGATCTCCGCGCGCGGACGGGTCAAGCTGGCGGACGTGGTCGCAGCGCAGAAGGACGTCGTCGCGGTGGCCCGCAAGCTTGCCGCCGACGGCACGATCGTGTTCGGTTCGGCGGGAGACGACGACTATGTCTGACCTTGGTTTCTCGCTCACCCAGCCGGGTCTGACCCCGCCCACGGCGCAGCTGGTCGGCAGCCCGCGCCCGCGCGTCTCGCTGGTCGAGGCGCTGGGCCAGTCGGCGGGTTTTCGCCCCGATGCGCGCTTCGGGGGCATGTTCGGCATGACCCTGCACGAGCCCGCAGGGACGCTGATGCAGCCCGAAGCGCCGGATCTGATCGCGGAAGCCTATGCGCGCGGTTTCGCCGATGGCCACGCGCAGGCGAGCGAGGCGGCGGAGGCCCACGCCATCGCAATGGCCGCCGCGCACGAGGCGTTGGCGCTGGCCTTCACCCGCATCGACGCCAGCCTTGAGGAAGACCTGCGCCTGCGCCTGCGCGATACCATCGCGGCGCTGTGCGAGGCAGCGCTGGCGCCCCTCGCCATCGACGAGGCCGCGCTGATGCAGCGCATAACCCGCGCGGTATCCATGCTGGCCCGCGCCGACGACGAGCGCGTGGTCAGGCTGCATCCCGCAGACATCGCCCTGATTTCGCAGCGGATGAGCGCGGAATGGCAGGTCGTGCCCGATGCTTCGCTGGAACGCGGGACCGTGCGCGTCGAAGGCACGGGAGGCGGGGTCGAGGACGGCCCCGCAAGCTGGCGCATGGCAATCGCCGAAGCGCTGCATCAGGGGTGAGGCGCCGTGCGGCAGGGGCTTCGACAAGCTCAGCCTGAGCGGGGTCTAAGGATGCTTCATGACGCAGCGCTGGGCCAATGTTCTCTCCGCCCCCGCTCAGGCTGAGCTTGTCGAAGCCCCCAGCCGGCCAAAACAGGACATGACACCCATGACCACGCCCCACGCCGCTATCCTCGCCGATTTCGCCGCCGAGCCGGTGGACCTCGCCCCGCGCCGTTTCGGCACCGTCACCGCCTGCGACGGGGGCCTGCTCGAAGTCAGCGGCCTTGCCGTGCCGGTCGGCGCGATGTGCCGGGTTATGAATGGACCGCGAGGGACCTTCCCCGCCGAAGTCATCGGCTTTCGTAACGGGCGCACGATGATGATGCTCCTGGGCGACACGATCCTGCTGCGCCCCGGCGCGCGCGTGGTGCCCGAAGGCCGCCCCGGAATGCTGCCCGTGGGCGACGCGTTCCTGGGCCGCGCGGTCGACGGCGAGGGCTTGCCGATCGACGGCGGGCTGCCGATCCACACCCGCCTCGAATGGCCCGCTGGCGGCGTGCGCACGTCCGCACTTGACCGCAGCCCGGTACGCCTGCCCTTCGATACCGGAGTGCGGGCGCTCAACGCGCTCACCACCTTCGGGGTCGGCCAGCGCATCGGCGTGATGGCGGGATCGGGCGTCGGCAAATCCGTGCTGATCGACATGATCGCGCGCGGCGCCAGCGCGGACGTGGTGATCGTCGGCCTGATAGGTGAACGCGCGCGCGAGGTTTCCGACTTCGTCGAGCGCCACATGAACGACGAGAAGAAGCACAAGACCGTCGTCGTCGCCGTGCCCGCCGACCATGCCCCGAACCTGCGACTGCGCGGCGCGATGCTGGCCACCTCGATGGCCGAACATTTCCGCAGCACCGGCAAGCGCGTACTGCTGATTCTGGACAGCCTGACCCGCGTGGCCCATGCCGCCCGCGAAATCGGCCTTCTGCTGGGAGAACCCGGCGCCGCGCGCGGCTACCCCCCTTCCGCGCTGGCAACGATCACCAAGCTGGTCGAGCGCGCGGGCAATTCAGCCGCGAGCGGCGGCTCGATAACCGGACTCTACACGGTGCTGGCGGACGGCGACAATCAGGACGATCCGGTAGTCGACACGGCGCGCTCGATCCTCGACGGCCATGTCGTGCTATCCCGCGAGCTGGCGCAGCGCGGGCAGTATCCGGCGATCGACATCGCTGCCTCGCTCAGCCGCGTGATGAACGATATCGTGCCGCTGGCCCACCAGCATCTGGCCCGCAGTTTCCGCGCCCTCACCGCCAGTTACGAGGCCAACCGCGACCTCGTCCTGATGGGCGCCTACCGCACCGGCGCCGACCCGCAGCTTGACCGCGCCATCGCCATGCAAGGCGCACTCACCGGCTTCCTGTGCCAGCCGCAAGGCGAAGTCGTGGGCCTTGATGCAAGCGCCGGCCAGCTTGCGGGACTGCTGGGATGAACCTCCACCGATCTCGTCATTTCCGCTCCGGTCTTTCCCGATGAACCTGGAGCTGAAACGCCTCGCCCGCCTGAAAAGGCTGGAGAAACTGCGCGCCATCGCCAAGCAGACTGCTGCCACCGAAGCGGCGCAAGCCGAAAGCACCCTGTCGCAGCTTCGCGCCTTGTCGGACCGCACCCGCCAGCTCGCCAGCGACTACGGCGCGCGGCGCGAGGCCGCCGACGGAGCCGCGCTGCACCATGTCGCCCGCTTCGTCTCCGGCCTGCAGGCGATCAGCCGCACCACGGACGGCGATGCCTTGCGCGCCCAGTCAGTCGCGGACGCCAGGCAGCAGGCCCTGGCGCAGGCCGAACGCCGCCGCGCCGCCATCGAGGACCGCGCAGTCCTCCAGGAACGCCGCATCGCCAGCAAGGCGCAGGCCCCGGTCCTGACCAGCCGCAAAGCAAGTGGCACGGATCTTGAATAGAGCCGGACGACGCCAGACAGGACAGGCCCCGCATGATCCCGACCAGTGCCCCGACCCTCAATTCCGCAATCGCCCCCAGTGCCGCAGGGACGTCTGCGGGCATGCCGGGCGCCGATTTCGCCGCGCTTCTGGGGATCACGCAGGCTCCGGTCGGGAAGACGGTAGAACCCACCCTTCACACGGGTGGGGTCGTGGCTGCGCCCCTCGCCCTGCTCTCGGACGCCGTGAAAGATACGCAGGACGGCCTCGCCGCACTAGCGCTCCAGGCTGGTGCGGCAGCGTTTCCTGTCGCCCCGAAAGGCGCGACCGGCGTGCCTATCCCGGTCGCGGTCAATCCCGCAGCGCAGCCGCAAATATCGCTCCAGATGCCCGGTAACCCGGCGCTTTCGGCCACGTCGCCAGCCGCATCGACGTTTGGTTTCGCGGCTATGCCCTCTCGCACCGAAGCGCCTTTGACGCCGGGCCTTGAGCCGGTCGCAGCCAATCTCGCGGTAACCTCCCCGGATGCTGGCAGCTCCATCGCCGCACCATCCGCCCCCGCCGTGGTCGGCACTGTGCTGAAGCCCGGCCTGCCCGCTGGCGCCTTGTCGCTGCCTGCCGAAAGCTGCGCCCCCATCGACGGCAATGGCGGCAAGAAGACCGGCAAGATGTTGCCGCATGCCATCCACACCAAGCACGATGACGAAGCGGCCGCTGCGAACGAGACCTCCCTCGCAGCCGCGCCCGTTGCTGCGGTCTTAGCCGCCAACCTCTCGCTCAATGCCGGCCTGCTCTTTGCAGACCTGCCGAATGCCGAAGCCGCGCGCGCGCAGCCCGTCAGCGCCGAGCAGACGTTGCCGACCATGCCGTCCGCAACGCCGATGGCGGTGGCCCCCGCTGCCCCGCGCGCCGCACCATCAGCTGCCGCACCGCCCGCAAGCATCGTGCTGCCTCAGGCGAACGAGGTCCAACTCGAGCCGATCGAACTGGTGGCCGCAGACAGCGGACGCGCTGCTTCGCGTGAGACGGCGGCGGCACCTTCCGTGCCGATCCAGCCGCGCCCGGCCGACCCGGCACCCATCGCCTCGGTTCGGACCGCCGCGCTCGATAAACCTGCGCCTGTGGCAACCTCTGCTGCGGCGCAGCCGATGCGGCAGTCGGTCGAGGCGGCCCCGGTCGTTCAGGCTCAGGCCGCTCTCCAACGGCCGGAAGCCGCCGCGCCTGCGCCTTCCGCTGACGGCGCCGTTCAGGCCGCGCCCGCGCAGCCCCGCACGCACGCTTCCGCAAAGCCCGCGCGCGCCGAGCCAGTCGAGCCCGAGGGCCATTCGGCTCCGGCTGCCGAGATCGAGGCTGCCCCGGCGCGCACCGTTCTCGCCATGCCGCAGCCGGGGATGGCCGATGCCGCGCCGGTCACTCCCGGCACGCCGTCGCCTGACGGTGATTTAACGCCCTCCCCCACGGGCGAGACCCCTCAGGACTTCGCCACTCTGGTTTCCCGCCTGGCCGAAGCGCGCGAGGCAGCCAGTCCGAATGTCGTGCGCACCGCGCTTTCCCATGCCGAGTTCGGCCGCGTGTCGATGCAGATCGGGCATGAGGACGGCGGCCTCTCCGTCACGCTGGCAAGCCGCGATCCCGAATTCACCGGCGCCGTCCAGGCCGCAGCAGCGGCGGCCGCGAATAGCGCAGCCGGGAATGGCGATCAGGCGCGTCCGGAAAGCCAGTCCCAGCAGCAGGGCAGCCAACCGCAGACCAGCGCCAATGCCAATGCCAATGCCAATGCGAGCGGCGGCCAGAACCAGCAGGCCCGCACCGATGCATCCGGCCAGCAGGCCCGGCGCGAGGGTTCCGCTTTCGGGCGGCCTCACGACCAGCAGCAGCCCCCCGCGCCGCCGCGCGGTCGCAGCGAGCAGCGTCCGGGCAGCGACATCTACGCCTGACGCAGCACGGGCCGCCGCGCCCAGCACATTGACCGTCCGAACACCGGGGAATTTTCTTAAATGAGCGCAAAACCTGCCAGGGACGACGGCGACGAAAAGCCGAAGAAGAAGGGCAAGATGGGGCTGATCCTTATCGCCGTGGCCATGCTTGTGGTCGGCGGCGGGGCGGTGTTCGGGCTGATGATGGCAGGCGTGATCGGCGGCCACGGCGAGGAAAAGAAGAAGGACGAAGGCCCGCAGCTCGTCAGGAAAGGCGCCGCCGATCCCTATGCCCCGCCCGCCAAGGAAGGCGAGGGAGAAGGTGGCGGCGCCGAGGCAGAAAGTGAAAGCGGCGATCCTTACCGGACAGCCTACTTCACTTTCACCGACGATTTCACCTCCAACCTCAAGGACAGCGATTCGATGGTTCAGGCCAGCCTCGCCTGCTCCACCCGGCGCGACGGGCGGGTGCTGCAATGGTTGGCCAAGCATGAACTGGCGATCCGCTCGCGCCTGCTGGAAATCCTGGCGGACACGCCCGAGGAGGACGCCACCACCATCGACGGCAAGGAACGCCTCAACAAGCGGATGACCGACGCCATCAACCAGGTGCTGATCCAGAAGGAAGGCTTCGGCGGCGTCGATGCCGTCTACTTCCGTAACTTCATCGTCCAGTGATGGCGCAGGAAACCCCGCCCAAAGCGCGTCACTGCGCCGAACTGCTCGGCTCCGGTCCCTCGATCGCGGAGATGGTGCGTCCGCTTGCGAAGCTGGGCGAAACGCTGGCGCGCACGCTGCCGGACGGGCTTGCCCGGCTGGCGGGCGGCGAGGCGCCGGTGGTGCGCATCGGTATTCCGGCCGAATCCACGCTGGCCGCGATGGAGGCGGAGAACGCAGGGTTGACCGCACACAGCCTGATGGGCCTTGGCCCCCGGCGCCTGCCGCTGCTCGCCACGTTCGAGGCAGCGCCGGTGCTGCGCCTGCTGGACCGCGCATTCGGCGGGCGGGGCGACGTGCCCAAGCCGCTGCCGGCCGCGTTTCCGCTGTCCGCGCAATTGCTGCTGGCGCGCATCGAGGAAGCGATTGCCGCCGCCCTCAGCGCCGGGCTGGGCGGCGATCCAACCCACCGCGTCACCGCGCTGCGCCGCGACACCAGCTTGTCCGAACTGGCCCCCTTTGCGCCTGCCGAGCCGCTGCTGCGGATCGTGCTGGAGATCGAGGAGCCAGCCGCCCAGCCGTGGTCGCTGGCGCTCACCCTGCCGCTCTCGACGCTGGCCGCCGCGCTCGTCGTGCCGCGCCGCCAGCGCCGCCTGACGGCGCGCGCCCGGCCCGGCCCTGACGGAGAGCCGTTCGCCTCGATGCCGATCGAGGTGACCGCCGTGCTGGTGGACATGACGCTGCCGTTCTCGCGCCTTTCGGCGCTTCGCCCCGGAGACGTGCTGCCGGTGACGGTGGCGCGCTCGGTGCCGCTCAGGGTCGACGGGCGCACCATTGCCGCCGGCACGGTCGGCGAAGTCGAGGACCGGGTCGCGGTCCAGCTTCAAAACGCATTCTGATTTGGGAACCCGAAACGATATGAGTATCCATTCCCGCGGCCTCGACTTCCTGCGCGATGTCGACGTGCGCCTCTCGGTCGAGCTGGGCCGGACCCAGATGAAGCTCAAGGACGTGCTGGCGCTGGGGCCGGAAAGCCTCGTCATGCTGGACCGGATGACCGACGAACTGCTCGACGTGCTGGTCAACGGCAAGCCCATCGCGCGCGGAGAGGTCATCTCGCACAACGGGCGTTTCGGCCTGCGCATCGTCGAGATGCTGGGGGTGGAGGAAACCGCCGCCCCGGACGATGCGCTGGAGCTGCCCGAAAGCGGCCTGAGCGGGAGCGAGTGACCGGTCATGCTCTGGTATGTGCTCAAGCTGATCGTGCTGCTGCCGATGATCGCGCTGATGATCTGGGGGTGTCTGAAGCTGGGCCGGACACTGCAGGCGAAAGTCGGGGTGGGCACCGGATCGAAATCGATCCGCATCGTCGAGACGACGATGCTCTCGCCCACGCTCAAGCTGGCGGTGATCGAGTTTCATGGGCGGGAGATCCTGGTCTCCGCCTCGCGGCAGGGCCTGACGCGGCTGGCCGAAGCGCCTGCAAGAATGCGGGAGGAAGGGGAATGAGCTTGCCAAGGCTACGTCCCCGATGGGCTGGGCTTGGAGGCGTAATCGCCGCCCTCCTCGTCCC